>CAZQLD010000037.1:0-2584 GCA_964594115.1 Candidatus Woesearchaeota archaeon | reverse complement strand
TCATTTTCCTCTTTTTTTATATTATACTGAGGGTTTTGTCTTTTTTAAAAGTTTGTATGGAGCTCCGGGGAATCGAACCCCGCCATCATGGTATCTTATGTTATTATCAGTCTTGAGCCTCTTAAAGGAGGTTGACTGTCAAGGAACATTGGTTCCTTACATCTTCAGCCATGTGCTCTCCCACTGAGCTAGAGCTCCATAAGAAAATAGAGAAGAGATTATTTTTTAAATGTTTGTAAAAAAATCATGTGTAGTTGTATAGAAGGTTGCTCTCCTGCAGGAGCACATATACCTCTTTTCCTATGCATGTAACTTGCCTGTTTTTTTGTAAGAATTCATATGTTTCTCTACTTATTTTAAACTCTATCTTAGAAGCCTGGTTTCTGGGTAAGTTTTTAGGATAAGTATTGGGATCTACTTTTTCATTAAGGTTATCACTAACAACTAATGTAATTTTGTCTGTTTCTAATTTTGAAGAACCTAATCTGTCTATCCCCCCAGGTGTTAAGGAAAAAACATAATAATTGCCTCTATTATCCAATTCCATATATTCAGTATAGTGAAGAAAAATAAAAATATTATTCTACTATATAATATATTTTAAAAAAGTAAGCAGGGATAGGCCACCTTCTGTCAATTCTCACAAATGTGAACGAATTGTGCTAACATCCTACTATGCGGTTCAAGACCTTGCATCAGCCAAGATACTCGTTTCATCAAATCTCTTGTTTCTAAGTTCCTCGCATGATTCATTACTCCACAAGAGCTGTGGCGTTTCTGTGGCAGAGCTTTGCCTCACGACAATTGTCTTACGACAATGACTACTTTCTATGAAAGTCATAAACTATTGTCTACAGATGGGCGGACCTTCCTCAGAAATCTTGATCATTTTATATCAATTGAGTCATTAACTCGATTCCCGAAAGTTAGCTTCCCTACTTACATAAATTAAGAGAAAAAAGGGTTTTTAAGCTTTATGGGAGTCTCACCTTTTTCATATAGCTTTTTAGTCTCATTGTTTCACACAATTCTCTATAAACTTCATGTCCTGTCTTATCAAACATTGCTTTGTAAAATTCCCAAGCAGAGAAAAAATAGCGGACTATTATAGAATGCGGACAATCTTTATTAATCTCCCCATTTTTAAAATAATCTTTTTGAAATTGTTGTCTGTAAAAAGTCAAGTCTTCTAAATATTCTTCAACCTGATTTGATAATTTTTTGGACACAATTAAAATGGAAAGATACTTTATAAAAATGATTGTGATAAAGGATAATTATTTAAGTTGGGAGAATATTTATTTTTGTGAAAAGAGATTATTATGTTGTCCTTCAAAACAGTGGAACAAAAATTGCAGCATGCTTTAATAGTAAAACAGACTTTAATAAATGGTATAAAGAATGTGGAAATGTTGATGATATTGTAGCTCAAGGAATTACTGTAGAAGAAGCAATAAAAATGAGTGACTGTATAGATGACAAGAGCACATTTGCAGAGCTTATAAAGAGAAGCAATAAAAATGAGTGACTGTATAGATGACAAGAGCACATTTGCAGAGCTTATAAAGAATAGATAACAAAGAGCAGGCAAAGATGACTTAATTTTCAAATAAAGCTTTTAGTAGTTGCGGGCTGAATTTCTCGTTACCTTAAAACTTACACCCCAACTCTATCAACCACGTCTTCTTCGTGGGCCTTTGTTGTCTCGTTTTGCGGATGGCTTCGTGCTTAGATGCTTTCAGCGCTTATCCATTCAAAGCGTAGCTGCGCAGCCTGCTCATAACAACTGCTACACCAGAGGCTTCCAACCTCCGTTCCTCTCGTACTGGAAGGTCGTTCCACTCAAACAACAACATACCTAGTAGATATCATACAATCTGTCTCACGACGATCTTAACCCAGCTAACGATTCCTTTTAATGCGTGAACTCCGACACCCTTGGCTGCTTATGCACAGCCAGGATAGGAAGAGCCGACGGCGGTGTACCAAACCGCGCCGTCAATTTGAACTATCGGGCGCGACCAGCCAGTTATCCTTGGGGTACCTTTTCTGTCATCCACATGACCTATTAAAAGTCATTGTGGGTTCGCTAGGCCAACCTTTCAGTCCTGTTTTTCTTGCTTTTCGAAAAACAGTCAGACAAGCTTTTGCCCTTGCGCTCTACTCCAGATTTCCAACCCGGATGAGCTTGTCTTTGGGCCCTATAGATATCTTTTCTACAGGGTGCCGCCCCAGCCAAACTGCCCGCCTGCTGCTGTCCCCATACGGGTTAGCAACTTTACAAAAGGTAGGTAGTATTACATTGGTGCTCCGTTTTCGCCAAAGCTAAACATCGACGCTCCTACCTATGCTATGTATCTCACGTAAAGCTACAACAACAAGTTGCAGTAAAGGTCCACAAGGTCTTCGCTTCCCACTAGGTATCTCTGGCACATTCACCAGAGAGTGAGTTCGGAAGTTTCTAGTTAGGGACAGTGACAATTTCGTTGAACCATTCATGCAAGTCGCCATTCAGACGACAGGGTATTGCGCTACCTTAAGAGCCTCAGGAATTAGGCCCGCCGTTTGATGGACCTTAGCTGCC
>CAZQLD010000036.1:0-2590 GCA_964594115.1 Candidatus Woesearchaeota archaeon | reverse complement strand
GAAGGATCTGGTCTTTTTTCATTTATAAAAAGTAAACATCTTAGGAAAAAATTACAAGATTTTGAAGAAGAAAAACAAAGAGAAGAATTACTAAAAAAAGAACAGCAGAAAGGGCTACTTAGGATGGGAGAGGGGGGAACAGGAACAAATTTTAAGGGAGAGATAGGAACAAACCTTAAGGAAGGGGTCGGATCGGATGATGAATCAACCAAAGAATCAGCAGAAAAAAGTGATAAATCAGCTAAAGAATTAGCAGAAACAAATGAGAAACTAACAAGAGAAGTAAGAAAAGAATTAAAAGCTGGGAAAAAATCAGTAAAGAAAAAATTCAAGAAAGGGTCGAAAGGAGGGCGAGCAAAAGCAAAATCAGGTATTGGAAAGAGGGGGGATAAAGTAATTATTAAAATTACAAATTTTGAGCAACTTTTAAAGATGGTGAATGATAAGAAGGTTGCTGAGATTTTGCAATATTTGAAAAAGAAAGATTATATTTTTATAAAAAAAAGAATTTTAAATAGAAATTTTGAATCAGAAAAAGAATTTAACCAGTTTTTAAGAGAAGAGGTTGCTAATTTTTTAAAAGGTTGGCATGATGATTTAAAAGGAAGAACATCTGATTTGCGGAAAAGTGGAAAAGATATTGGAACTATGGGATTTAAACTAATGTCAATTCCTTTAAAGATAAGATTATTTGAGGCAAGTTTTTATAAAAAAGATTTTGATAAAGTTGTCACGATGTTGGAGAAAATGCAGGAGAGTTTAGAGAACTATGAAGCTAAATATGTTAATAAAGAAAAACCAGAACCAGAGGAGACTAAAGAAGTTCCAAAGAGTGGAGTAAAACCAGCAGAAGAAGAGCCAGCAGAAAAGCCAAAACAAGCAAAACCAGAACTTAAAAAAACAAAAGTAAAGAAGGCAGTTAAAAAACCTAAGAAGAAAAAATAAAAAATCAAAAACATAAACTAAAGTTCTTCTTCTCTTCTTTTAATTATAACAACTAAGATTACTAAGATTATAATTATTATTATTAGTATTATTATTGCATAAGTCATGATTGAAAAGGATTCTATTCCAAGTTCAAATCTTCCTTTGAATATGTTAACTAAACTATCTTCTCTTTCCCCATAATATGCAGTTAGTTCTACAAAGGGATTTTTCCCTAGGTCTTCCTCATCTAGTTCTTCTTCTATTAATATGTTTTTTGTTTTTCCTTTGGGAATTTTTATAGAGCCTTCTGTTCCTACAGTTCTTTTTCTATTGTCTATTACTATATCTTCTAGTTCTATATCAACCCAACAATCTACTTCTCCGATGTTTTCAGTTTTTGCTATAAAGGCTTTTTTTTGTTTGTTGTATTTTACTCTTTTAACTTCTATTTTGCATCCATCAATAACTTCTATAACTTCGACATCCCTTGTTTCTTCAAGTATCCTATCAAGAGAAGAAGAAGTTTCTCCAAATAATGTGAAGAGTTCTGCTCTAAGTTCTTCTAAAGTTGTTAAATCTACTGGGTAAATTACTGTTTTGAAATCTTCTGGAGCTATGAATATTGGATCTATATCTCCTACTTTTGTTCGCTCTGAACCATGGATTAAAGTTATGGTTCCTTTGAAGTATGCAGGGACATTAGATTCACTTTTATAGGTCACTTCTAGTTGAGAGTTTACTTTGTTGTATTTTATTGAGTAGAGGGATAATATTACTGAGGGGGTTGGTAAAGGGAATAAGTCTAGCCCTTCTACAGCAGCTATTCCTCCTGTTTGGGATCTCGCCCCTCTTGCAAATTTTACCATTACACTTATTCCTGCACTTCTTCTTATATTTGTTGCAGCTCCTACAAGCTCATTTCCAATTAAAACTCCAACCTTGATATCAGAGTTTTTTAAATAATCTCTTATTTGATCTGGAACGTTTTCTCTTCCAGTGAAAAGAGTGGGCTCTGCTCCAGTCATAAGTCCTTTTTCTATAAATTCTCCATTTGTAAGGGCTACCTGTTCCATAGGTTTAATTTCTAAATATTTTTTAACTATCTCTATATTATCTTCAAATTTATCTCCTGTATCAATTATTTCTGGATTGTATTTAGAAAGGGTGTCTCTCACTGTCTTATCAACATAACCATAAATGAGGATTTTATCAATATTCCTTTCACTTAAAATAGCATCTATATCAAAAATATTGGCCCTATTTGAGAGAAATACCCAAGAATCTGTTTGTATAGCATAAGGAGTGACTGCTATAGCATTGTACCCATAAGCATCACTAACAATAATAAAGTTATTTATATTATCTAATTCATTTATTAATTCAAGATTTGCATCATCCACAATAATCTCATCTGCACCTCTAAAATCCCTTGATTTTATTAAATCCGGATAATTAAATATATAGGGCATTTCTCTGGAACTTATTACCCTTATGTAATTATTTTTGTTAATATTATTTAAAAGTAATGGACCGTGTTTTGTGCTTACAAGAAAGTCACTTTCTGCACCCTCTAGATTAGCGTAGTGTATTGTGGAGTATACATCCTTCCAATTTTCAGAGTTGGATATAACATATGTAAAATCTTGAGCAGAAACAACTTGCA
>CAZQLD010000035.1:0-2813 GCA_964594115.1 Candidatus Woesearchaeota archaeon | reverse complement strand
AAGTTCTGGTGAAGATTCAACTGAAGCAGCTTCAATGATTATTAATTATTCTATTTTAGCATTTAGTGAAGTAAATACAAGCTATACAACATATCAAGATTTTGGTTCAGACTATAAGTCAATAAATAATATAACAATTAAGGTTGAGGTAGATAGTTATAATCCAGAAGCATCTGTCCAGCAATCAACAAATGACCCTGATTTATATCTTGAGATTTATAATGGCAGTGATTGGGTGGAGATTGGAGGGTTTGATTTGAATGAGGATTATACAGGAGATATTTTAAATGAAACAAATGCAAATTTCAGTCAAACAATTACTGAAGATGCTATTTTAACTGCGTGGAAAAATTCTAGTAATCAGGATTTTAGGATAAAAGGAGTCTATATGGATTATTATAATGAAGCTGTTGTAGACGAGATTAATTATACAAGTATTTGGGTTACAATAAATGGCATAGTTTGGGAAGTTATTGGAAATCATACAAATGGCTCTATTTTTAGCTGGAACACTTCTGCTTTGCCAGACCAGTCAGGAATTGATTTAAGATGCAGGGCAATTGACTTAACTGGAAGCAGTACTTATTCTAGTTATTTTACAAAAGGCTCTAATTTGAGTATTGACCATACTCCTCCTTTGATAAATTTTACTTTTCCTACTCTTACAAATGCAAGCTATTCTAGTTTAGATTCTTTATTTGTTAATGTTACAGTAACAGAGACTAATTTTAATAATATTACTTTTGAATTGTATAATGACACTTTTGGGTTGACTTTAGTTAATAGAACTACCTACACAAGTTTTATTACTACTATAAACTGGACAGGATTGACAACAGACACTTATTATTACAATGTTTCTATTGCTGATGAAGTTAATTTAAGAAATTCTACAGAAGTCAGGGAGGTTTATATTGATATTGATGATCCTTTAATTAATTATACTTTTGGGACAGAAGATAATGGAACAGGTTTTGCAAGAGAAAATATTTATGTGAATGTAACTATAATAGAGGATAATTTCGCAAATGTTACTTTTTATTTGTATAATAGCACTCATAGCGAAATAAAGAATAATCCCTTTTCAGATGGCACAAGAGCAGTTAACTGGACCTTACTATCAGACGGCAGGTATTATTATAATGTGACTGCTTTTGATATGCTTTCTCATAGTAATTCCACAGAAACAAGAACAATAACTTTAGATACAACTCTTCCAAATGGCACTCTTTTAACTCCTTTAAATGATACTTATACAAATGAGACAATTCAGAATCTTACTGTAAATGCAACAGATGAAACCTGGTTAAGCAATGCAACCTTATTTGTTTATAATGAAACTGGCTTAATCAATGAAACAACAAGAGATATTTCTGGTGTAGAAGCGGTTGTAGGAATTATTTATGAGTTTTTGTATGATGGGATCTTCAACTGGTTTTACAGGATATTTGATATTGCTGGAAACTTCTTTGATACAGGAAATAATACAATAACTATAGATACAACTTATCCTTTAATTGATTATGGACAGGGAACTGAAAATAATTATGCAAATCTTTCAAGAACCTGGATTTATGTTAATGTTAGTGTAAATGAAACAAATGAAGCTAATATTACCTTTGGATTATACAATCTTGCAGGGATATTTAATGAGAGTGTTTTTACAAATAATCAGAGAACAATAAACTGGACTAGCTTAAATGACGGGATTTATTATTATAATGTCACTATAGTTGACTTAGTTAATAATATTAATTCAACAGAAACAAGACAAATTGGTTTAGACACAACAGGGCCAACAATTGTTATTGATCATCCAGAACCAAAAGCCTATGGTTATAATACTAGTTTGCCTTTAAACTTTACTATAACTGATAATTTAGTAGGAGTAGATAGCTGTTGGTGGAATTTAGATAATGGAGATAATCAGACAATTGATTGTAACCAGAATACAACTTTTAATGTAACAGGAGGAGATAAATCATATGCTCTTTATTTTTATTCAAATGATTCTCTTAATAATTTAGGAAGCAGTAGTGTCACTTTTTCTGTTTCTACAACAGGGCCTGCAATAAGTTTAGATTATCCTGGAGATAATTCTTATTTTAATTATACAGGATTAGTTCAGTTTAATTACACACCATCAGATCCAGATGGTGTTGATACTTGTATTTTGTATGGAAACTGGAGTGGAGGATGGCATGCGAATCAGACAGATAATGCAATAGAGAACGATGCCACTAATAATTTTTCTGCAATTATTACTAACGAAGGACATTATATATGGAATATTTGGTGTAATGATACTCTTGGTTGGGAATCTTTTGCACTAAATAACTTTACTTTTACAATAGACACTACCTTTCCATTAATTGATTTTGGACAGGGAACTTTAGGAGATTATGCAAACGTATCTAAGGCTGATATTTATGTCAATATAACTGTAACAGAGACAAATGAAGCAAATATTACTTTTGGATTATACAACTCTACAGGAATTGTTAATGAAACCACATTTACTAACAGCCAGAGAACAATAAACTGGACTAATCTTGAAGAGGGAGTTTATTATTATAATATTAGTGTTGTTGATGTAGTAAATCATAGGAATGTAACTTTAATAAGAACAATAACTTTAGATACAACTCTTCCAAATGGCACTCTTTTAACTCCTTTAAATGATACTTATACAAATGAGACAATTCAGAATCTTACTGTAAATGCAACAGATGAAACCTGGTTAAGCAATGCAACCTTATTTGTTTATAATGAAACTGGCTTAATCAATGAAACAACAAGAGATATTTCTGGTG
>CAZQLD010000034.1:0-3489 GCA_964594115.1 Candidatus Woesearchaeota archaeon | reverse complement strand
AAATGAAAAAGACAGCAGCTATGGAACTTTCAATTGGAACTATTGTTATAATTGTCATTGCAATAACTATGTTGATTATGGGCATAGTTTTTGTAAGAACGATAATGTGTGGTGCTTTAGGCTTAACAGGAGATATAAATAATAAGGTTAAGGGTGAAATAAATTCCTTGTTTGGCTCAACTGGTGCAGAAGTGCAGTGTATAGGGGTAAGTGGAGAGCCTGTAAGAATGGTGCCAGGAAAAACAAATATAGTCTATTGCGGGATTAGAGCCCCGCAATCTGCAAAATATTCTATTACATTAACAGAGTACAGGGCAATTAGTTTAACAGAAAATGAAATTAAGGGCTGGATAGTGGATGATTCATGGGAAGGAGATGTTGCTCCTGGAGATGATATCCCAAAAAAAGCTATTAGAATAAACATTCCAGATAATGCCCCAGAAGAGACCTTAACTTTACAAGTAGTTGTTGAAAAAGATGGCAGCTTAATATCAACTCAAGATTTAGATTTTGAAATAAGCAGAGTAGGACTTTTTAGAGCTGCTATGTGTTAAAGAAGCTCGGATGATAGTAAATCTTAATTTGTCGAGATTCTCTCTTTTATCTCTTTTTGCAACTGATTTTCAATAGCAGAATAAACAATTAACTGTTGTTCATAATAATAAAAATTAGTGCTACTAAATTGACAAAAATCAATAAACTTAACATAATTTGGATTTTTTTTAAAAATTCTTAAATAAGCTAGATATCCTCTCTCCCGATTAAAACTTCCTTTAGGTAAATCATAATATTGAAAAGTTGAAGAAATAATTTTTTGATTAACAGTTGGTAGGTGTTTATTTTCTGGGGTCCCTGCATCAAGAAGGGCGTAGCCACTTAAAGCCCCAGAAAGCTCATCATATACCTCACTTAAAGCATTGAGCAAATCTTCATTATCTCTATTTATAATCCTCCTAAACGCATCATAAATTTCTATATCGGCTCCTAAAAAAGAGCCCATAAATCTGTTAAGAGTCTCCACACTTAAAGGTATCATCATTTCAATTGGTTTCATAAAAATGCTTAGAGCTATTATTTATAAACTTTCCTTTTAGTTATGACTATAGAACAGTAGAGAATTTTTCATGGTATGATTCTAACCTAATTTCCACAAACCATGCAAGTTACAATATGCTCTTGCTTCTACTTCCCCTTCTATGCAGAATTCAGCTTCTGGTTTTTCTCCTGGTTTTAAAAATTTCCTTAAAACCCTATCTTTAGTAATTACTTCAATCCATTCAATATAGTGCTCTTCTGTCATTGGATGTTCAACTTCTCCAACTTTTATTTTAACTATTTCTTTATCTTCATCTGTTATCTCAATAACTGGAACATGTTTTTCAATAGCTGCATCTACTGTATTTTCTTCCATTAGGTTCATTGGCTGTCCACAGCATACTAATTCTCCTCTGCCCGCATGTAAAACTTCCACAATATTCCCACAAATTTCACATTTATAGATTTGATTTTGTTGAGTCATTTTAAACCTTGATTTTAATACCTCCTGCATCAAAATATAGGATAAGGAGTTTAAATAATTTAAGGCAAATCAATATATTTTTATATTCTGAATTCTAAGTTAGATTATGGAGTTGAGATTATATAACACTTTAACACGGAAAAAAGAAGTTTTTAAGCCTCTTAAAAAACAGGTTGGTATTTACACATGTGGGCCAACAGTTTATTCATACCAGCATATTGGCAATCTTAGAAGTTACATTTTTTCTGATATACTTAAAAGGGTATTAATTTATGATGGATATAAAGTTAAGCATGTGATGAATGTAACTGATGTAGGGCATTTAACATCAGATGCAGATACAGGAGAAGATAAAATAGAAAAAGCTGCAGCAAAAGAGAAAAAAAGTGCATGGCAGATAGCTGAATTTTACTGGAAAATTTTTAAAGAAGATTTCAAAAAATTGAATATAATTGAGCCAGATTTTTGGTGCAAGGCTACCGAACATATTCCTGAACAAATTTCTCTTATAAAAAAATTAGAAAAAAAAAGCTACACCTATAAGACAAGTGATGGAATTTATTTTAATACTGCAAAATTCAAAAATTATGAAAAATTTGCAAGATTAAAAAAAGAGGGCTTAAAAGCTGGCAAGCGAATTGAAATGGGAGAAAAGAAAAATAAAACAGACTTTGCTCTCTGGAAGTTTTCTAAACCTGGGGTCCGACAGCAGGAGTGGGCCAGTCCTTGGGGAATTGGATTTCCAGGATGGCACTTAGAATGCAGTGCTATGTCAATGAAATACCTTGGAAATAGTTTTGATATACACACAGGAGGTAGCGACCTCATACCTGTACATCATACAAATGAGATTGCCCAGAGTGAAGCAGCTACTGGGAAGAAATTTGTGAATTATTGGGTGCATGGCGCTTTTTTAACATTCAAAGGAAAGAAGATTAGTAAAAGTAAAGGAGGGTTGTACACTATCTCTGAACTTGAAAAATTAAACTATAATTCTTTGTCATATAGATATCTAGTTCTTACTGCTCACTACAGAAGACAATTAAATTTTACTTTAGAAAATTTGAAAATTGCGCAAAATGGGTATAAGAGATTAAAGAACCTAATCTCTGAAATAAAAGATGACAAAAAAACTAACAAAGAGTATCTAAAACAGTTTAAAGAAGTAATAAACAATGATTTAGACATGCCTTCTGCTCTTGCTATTTTATGGAATTTAGTGAGAGATAAAAAAGCAAAAGGTAAACTACAAACAGTAAAGAAGATGGATGAAGTTTTAGGATTAAAACTCTTAAAAAAGAAAAAGGAGAAAGTTCCAAGAGAAATTTTAGAACTAGTGAAAAAAAGAGATGCTGCGAGAGAAGAGACTAATTTTGAGCTAGCAGACAAATTAAGAGAGGATATAAGGAAAAAAGGTTATAGTGTAGAAGATACAAAAAAAGGAAGTAAAGTTGAGAAAATCTGAAGGAAGTTTAGATGATAAAAGCAGTTATTTTTGATTTTGGAGGGGTAATATCTACCCCAGGGAAAATAGATTCTTTCTGTAAAGGATACTCTACTAAATTAAATAAAAACCCTAAAGAATTTATGAAGTTAATTAAAGAAAACTGGGATAAAGCTCAAATAAATAAAATTAAATCAACCTTATTTTGGATTAAAGCTGCTGAATTTCTAGAAGTAGATCCTGAAAAATTTCGCAGAGATTTATTAAGTTCTTTTAAGTTTCAAGAAGAAGTCTTAATAACGATTAAAACATTAAAAGAAAATTATAAATTAGAATTATTATCTAATCAAATAGAAGATTGGTTAGAAGAAGTTATCAAAAAAAAAGAGTTAGATGATTTATTTGACATTATTATAACATCCTATAGAAGTAAGATTGCTAAACCAGATATTAGAATATTTAAAGAAGGTATTAAAAGATTAAAGATAAAACCAAAAGAAGCTATAATGATAGATGATGAAAATGA
>CAZQLD010000033.1:0-3759 GCA_964594115.1 Candidatus Woesearchaeota archaeon | reverse complement strand
TAAAATACTTATAAAAAGAAAATCCTATAATAAGAATAATTGCTAAAAGAACTAACGCAATAATTATTATTAATATCTTGGTTTTTTTATTTTTGTCTGATTTTTTCTCAAAAGAAACTTCTAATACCTCTTTTTTCCTTTTTTGCATAAAATTAGATGGATTTAGGGTTAATAAAACTTATTGTAGAACCTATCTAAACACTATTGCAAAAACAGATTTCAGCGAATTCCAGATTCTTGTAAATACAGATAATGTAGGCATCTTCTCAATGCAATGCTCAGTATTAATATCGCAAATTTTATACAAATGAACTCCATATCCCTCAAAATTATCCTGGAACTGATAATTACTAACCTGAAGCTGTCTGTTTTCTCCTAAAACTTCAACAACTCCATTTTCTATTACTGAAATTGTGAAAGTTGCTAATGTTGGATTATCTTCCATCACTACTGCAAATAAATAAGTCTCTCCATTATACTGTTTTACCATAATTTTAATATTAGCACTAGAAGAAACCTGAACAATATTCTCGATTGTAGGGCTGTTAAGAACAGGAGCAAGAGCAGTTATTTGCGCATTAATTTCAGTAACATTCCCAACAATTTCCGGATATCTAAAAATAGCATCTTCTCTAAAACTTGGTTGCCATTCATGAACAAAATAAGTAATTCCCATAGAACCATGAATTAAAGACATCCATACTTCTGCTTTAATTTGATGAGGTGCAGGCCTTTTTGTTGGATTATTTATATGGGTGGTTTCAATAACATTCCAGACTATCTTACTATCATTTGACCAATTTACTAGTCTTTCAACCCCTCTTGCAACATAATAAAGAGGCTCTCCTCTTGTAACAGGATAAATATCAAAAGAAACTATGTCAGCACCTTTAATATATTCTGGATACATATCTAAACGGCCGGTACAGGTTCCACGGCCAATCCAATTTTCATCAGAAAGCCCCCTCCCAAAATTCAGATAAACCGGCCTTGTTGGATCATTGCTCTTCATTTGATTATACCTATTTTGTATTATTAAAGGATCAACACATGGGTCATAACTCCCTGTACCACTATTCCATTGAGCATTATCTGGTTCATCTTGCTGCATCCATCCTTCAATTAAATAATTCCTAGAAGAAGTTAATCCAACAGAATTTTGGCTAGTAATAGCAGGCATTCCATGGGTTTCAAGGTTAGCAAGCTGGCTTTCAGTAGGGCCTTGCCAAAGACCAATATAAATATTAATCCCAATACCTTTATATTTCCAGGCATTTGACGGGTTTTGCAACCAAACACTAATTGGAAAAAAATTCGAATCAGAAGAAGGTCCATTTTCCCATATATAAGGTGAAACAACAGCACAATCAGAATCTGAATTATCAATTAGACAATCTTTATCATTATCCACTCCATCGCTACATAAACTCTCATTTCCAGATATACAAACACCTCCACAATCTACAGCTGTTTCATCCTGGTTTTGTATTCCATCTGAACAATTTTGAATAGGAACTGGACAATCCCATTCACAATTCTGAGAATTTTCATTCCCATTACAGCTTCCATCACCACAATAAGGACTTATCAAACAATTATGCAAACATCCAAAACAATTATAATGTCCTTGAGAGAAACCATCAGTTTTATTGTTTCTTGTCCAGACACAACCAAACTGGCTCCGGTAAGTGTCCCACATTGTTTCAGGAAATCTTGACCATTGCCTAATATATGTTCCAGAATTTCCCAGAGCTTCTTCTATTTCCATATATCTATCCTGATAATCAAATAAAGCATCATGATTCCATAATGTTTTTGCATTAGATTTTTCTTCCATAATCTGGGCTGCAAGAACATATCCTGCAAAAGAATTTGCAGTGCAGCATCTTCTATAAGAAGAACTCCAGTCCAATCCATCACTTAAAGGATTATGAACATGTTCAATTCCCCAGTCTGGCAATCCAATATCTTCTGCTGTATATTCAATAAAATCCTGATATTTATCATCATTACAATGGCCATAACAAACCATATCTCCTAAAACATACGATTTTCCACTGGTAGTAGTTCCATCATAATCTTCATTTAGCTCAAGATGGGTGTCATCTACCACTCTTACAACATTATAAGCTTTTCCATCTTTCTGATATGCCCGGTTATCATCAGTAATTGCAAAATAGCTTGGATCTGAAACACCTGTCCACAAAGTTCCAATCCCCTCTACAATACTATTTCCATTTTCTACATTGACGCTCCCTGCTGAATATCTTAATTTATAAGTATCTATGGAATATGGAATACTAAAAAGATCTTCATTCTTTACATAAAATGTTTGATCATCTTCACCAAAGCATATGTAATCATTAGGTCTTATATCTGGAGGGACTCTTGTATAAAGATAATCTCCTGATTTGCCCCCTATTGAACTCATTTCTTCATCATCCATAATTAATCCTGCAAACATTATTGGCCATTTCCTTCCTTGCTCATGACCTCCAGAACCACACCAGTTTCTTAAACCTCCTGCTTTAACAATACCAAAGAGATCAATGCCTAATTGAACATATCTTATTAGCAAAGTTTCTTTTTCATTATCAGTAAAATTAAGGTGAAGCATTAATGCTCCTACACCAATCTGATTACTCATCTCTCTTCCATAATCAGGCATGTTTGATGATGGATGCTGATATCTTGCTGTCCACCCTCCTCTATGATCAATCCACGGCCTTTCAAAATATCGTTCTACTGTGCTCAAGCTAAGAGTGCCAGCTACAGGATTTAATTTTCCAAGTAAAGAATAATCCATCATTTGCTTGTTGAACTTAATTGTTTTATCTGTCTCTGAATAAGAAGGTCTGAAACTCCCCTCTGCAGGAGCCTCAGAAAGAATTGTTAATATAGCTGCAGTCTCTAATTGGGGAACGCTTCCCCCTGTACCCTTACTTATTACTGAAACTAAAGATGAACTATGGGGAATCTTCAATGGGTTTCCAGCAGACACATTAAACGCAACATTTAAAGAACTACTATAAGAATTATATTCCATTGCATTATCATAACCCTGTCCGCTTGTAAGGGGAGTGGGATTTATCATTGCCCCATGCATCACTCTTCCACTTGTAACATTTTCAACAGAAGCTGGATCAATTCCAATTATAGTGACACTCCCCCCACTTTCACTAGGGACAACCCAATAATCTCCATTTGCAAACTGTCCATACCCATACTCTTTATCAAAATACCATGTTATTCCAAATTGAGAGAGGTTGTTTGTATAATTATAATTTTGGACTATTTCAACACATTTTCCTATTAAACATCTTCCTATACTGCAAATACTTCCATCAGTTTTATTTAAATCAAAAGGACAGCTAATACTTGCCCCATTGCAATACTCAATAGCATCACATTCTCCTGCAGCTGCTCTGCAAATGTCAGATGAGGAATTAAAAACTACTTCACAATTATTTGTTAAATTACAAACACCATAACCACATACACTGTTTAGATAACTGCAATTACTGTCACTTGTACATTGTTTAATCTCAACACACCCTGTTCCATCAACACACATATCACTTCCACAATCT
Source organism: Candidatus Woesearchaeota archaeon (assembly GCA_964594115.1). GTDB lineage: Archaea > Nanobdellota > Nanobdellia > Pacearchaeales > GW2011-AR1 > MFWN01. The sequence continues at coordinate 169 of CAZQLD010000033.1, read as the reverse complement.
GTTAAATTTGTTCTATCTAAGCAATTATCAATTCCTAAAGAACAATTATATGGCATATTTCCCTCGCAGAAAATGCCTTCTTCTGAACATCCAGCATCATCTGTACAATTAAACACACAACTTCCATCTATACAAACTTTCCCATTAGGACAGGCATTACAATCTAAAA
>CAZQLD010000032.1:0-3970 GCA_964594115.1 Candidatus Woesearchaeota archaeon | reverse complement strand
ATTCTTGCAGGAACTAAAAAAACTGAATACCGAGAGATTAAACCCTACTGGACAAAGAGATTATTAGATGAAAACGGAAAACCAAAACATTATGATATTATTGAATTTAAAAATGGATATTCTAAAGATGCAAGAAAGATGAGGGTGGAGTTTAAAGGGCTGAGAGTTGGAAAGGAAAACTATGAAATTTTGCTGGGGAAGGTTGTTTGGAGGGATAGAGAGGTTTAAAAATTTCACTAAGAGAGATAGGAACTCTCCTATTGCTCCCCGGCAAAAGCACATACATATTTATAACACCCAACAGCTCCGCGCCTATAAGAGTTATATGTTATAGATTTAGACATTTTAACATTCAAAATATTTGGGAGTGTATTCCATTCAGGGGCAAGGGGGACTTCATTTTCATCATAAAGCAATTTGTCATAAACATAAGGAAAATCTACGTTTATGTTCCCCCCATCATAATAAATCAACTTAGAAATATGAACTGCTTTTAAATAATATGAAGAGTTATAGCTCATTCTAGAAAGATTATTTTTTTCTCTTAAGTGATTTAGTGAATTAAATGCCTGCTTGGATTTAGCATTATTTTCATACTTACTTGGGAAAACTCCTCTCCAAAAATTATTTCCAATTGATGCATCAGATACAGAATCATAAATTGTGTTATACCAAGAACTTAAAAATCCTACTTTCCAAAAAAGCATGAATAATAAGATTAAAAAAACTAGAAATATTAGACTTTTATGTTTCAGCAAAAAATTTCTGGATTTCTTCTTAAAAGGAATTCTCTTTATCTGAATTTCTTTTTCTTTTTTCTCGTCTTTTTCCCATTTGTAATCTATGTTTTTTTCTACTAATTTTTTAGGCCCTGAAAATGATGTTGTCCTGGGCTTTGGGCTCTTAATGATCCTATCAAGAGCTTTAGCATATTCTTTATCTTTTTTTCCTCTTTCCTTTTCCCAATACCTTAAATAAGGATGACAGGGGTGGGCGTTTTCCCTATGATATTCTTTCATTATAAGTTGGGCTGTGGGACTTGTATCATCACCAAGAAATAAACTCATTGGTTTTGGTTTTTTATGTTTATTGCAAAAATATTTCCCGCAGTATTTGCATTTGTAAGTTTTTGCTCTTTTTCTACAAAGATGATAATTACATCTTGATTTATCTGCTCTTTCTTTTTTTGTTTTTTTCTTCTTTAAATTTTCCTTAGAATGAAGATTGCTGTCTACCATAATAATCCCTGCGGGAGGCCCCCATAAACTTGCTTTTGTATTATTTTTTATATTTTGAAAACTTACATCGTGACTTAAATCCTTAAGATGAGAAACTTCATGAGCCGCCGTTTCTTCTATCTCCTCAAAATCCATAAATCTTAATTCAGTTTCTGCTATACAAATTCTGTTGGCCTCTATATGTATATGTGCCCTCTCTCCCTTTTCAAAATGTTCTGTATTATAAACTTTCCAAAATTTAACTTTAGGAACAGGAAGTCTAAGGTATTTTGCGGATTTTTCTACAGCCCCTAAAAATTTGGATTTTTTAATCTCTAAAACTTTCTTATCTGCTTGTGTTTTCATTAGTAGACTATAGAATTATAATGATTTATAGTTTTCTATTTGATAGTTTTTTATATAATCTTGCTATGGTAATTATATGGTAAGAAGAGGAAAAAGACCTAGAAGGCATAATCCTAGAAACAAAAGACCCCAACATAAGCCCAGAAGAAGAAAATATTCTCTTTTTGAAAGAATGGCTTGTTTCTCAAGAAAGCATCCAATAGCCGTAGGGGTAATACTATTATTTGCCTCATTGATTTTATTTAGACTTTCTTTCACTCCAAGATTCTCAAGCAGTCCTGAAGCTGCAATATGGGCTTGGATAGTTAGTGCCATATTATTTATTGCTAGCCTATTAGTTTTGAAAGGGTATTGGAAGAGGAATGTTCCAGACATTCATGCAAAAGGAAATGTTATTTGGCAAAATAGATAAATCTAAAAATTAGAGGGTATAAAGCTGTCAACTTCCAGTAGTAACAAAGAGAAAGTTTTATAAACCTAAAAATATATATTTTAGGACTAGGGAAAGAGAGTTCTGAATAAAAATGAAAAAACAAAATAAGAAAGTCATGAAATTTCTTGCAGTTGGAGTTATTTTTATGGGGGCAGGTACTACGTTCCTTGCTGCTGTTAATGAATGGATAGGGGCTGGACTTATTTTAGTTGGAGTTGCTTTCATAATCAGGGGAGCGATAGAGAAGCGAAGAATGAGAAAATGAAAAAGAAAAAACAAACAGAGTATGAGAAATGGTTGGGAGTGGGAGTTATTTTTATAGCAGTGGGTGCCGCGTTTACGAGTTCAGTTAATATAGGATTAGGGATTGCATTTATTGCTCTTGGAGTACTTTTCATGGTCAAGGCTGCAAAGGAGAGAAAGCCTTAAAAAGACAGAAAATATGTATTTTTAACCTCGAAGGGGGAAGAGTTCTGAGTGAAAATGGTAGAAAATAAAGATACCTTAAGATTTGTTGTTCCAGCAGTTAAAGTTCCTTTTGAATTAGCTTGGCCCTTAACTGATTTTTCAAAGATGGTTGATGATAGATTAATTCAAATCGGTCTTGCCCCAGAGCTCTCTGTTGAAGGGGGATGTGATTCTGATGAAGATTATATTGATTTATATTGTTCTTATGCTGATCCAAACAGTGAGGGTTATAAATATCCTATTCAGTATGAACGATCTTTCCGAGCTGTTGAAATAAAAAATTTTGCTAGATTTAGAGAACAAGATACTATTCTGAAAGATGGTCAAACCTATGTTCCGATTAACATATTAGTTCAAAGATTTAGAGATTCCAGATTCGGAATAGAGAGACTAGAATATTGTTCTCCTGATGAAGCTGTTGCTTTTGATAAGGCAGGGAAATCTTTCAAAGTTAAAAGCAGATTACATTCAGATACACCTAAAGATATCAGAGAGAAAATAAGCAAAGTCCTAACAGTTTCTCCGGACAAGCTTACTGATGAGTTTGATCAAGGATATATTAAAAACTTAAAATTTACACCAGAAGAAACATTAGAAAAGATTATTCAATTATATGAGCTTAAAATCCATTGCCAATATGGATCTCAGGACTAAGAGTCTTCAACCTCATGATCAAGCCTGACATCATGCGCATAAGGGGGGTTGTTTGGAGGGGGATAGAAAAGGATAGTTCTAACCTCATATAAATTTATATAATCTTACTTATTGAAATCACAATGAAAACAATAATAACTATTAAAACTGGAAAAGGAGAAGATTCAACTGAAAAAGAAATTAATAAAACAGTTGATGAAGCTATAAAGATTGCCTTTAACACAAAAGGGAATATTATCGGCGGAAGATGTTTTTGTGATGGGACGCAGGTGGTTGTGGAAAGATGAAGATGGAAAAATATAAAAGAAGAATTTTAGGATATTTGAAAAAATTAAAAGAACTCCTAAAATCGGACTGTTATAAATTTGATTATATTTTAAAAAACAAAGAAAAATTTGATTTTGAAGGGGTTTATATAATAAGTAAACCCGAAAATTTGATTCCAATATATGCTGGAAAAACCGATACCAAAAAGATTTCTGGTAGAGTTTATGATCATAAAACTTTATCTGAAGGCTCAGATTTAAAAGGGATGGTAAAGAACAAACCAAACTTTTCTCAAAATATTGAGGAATATAATATTAGATTTATGGAAATAAAAAATGATAGAAAGAGAATGTTATTTGAAAATTTCATAATTAGTGCTCTAAATCCAGAATTAAATAAAACAGGAAGATCTAATTCTAAAAAATCTGAGAAGGTGTCAACTAATAGTAGTAACAAAGAGAAAGTTTTATAAAGGTGGAACCTATGTTAAACTTATGAAAACTTGGCTTAAAGTTACTTTAGGAATTGTAACTTGTTTCTTTGTAATTGGGATAATTGGATTTTT
>CAZQLD010000031.1:0-4748 GCA_964594115.1 Candidatus Woesearchaeota archaeon | reverse complement strand
GACCTAAAAGAATACTAAAAATATGGCTGCAAAATCAAAAATATGCAAAAAAGAAATCTATTGCAATAAAATACGCAAAAGCAGTCCATATAAGCAAAAAAAGAGCAATGAAAGAATTTTTTCTTCTCCCCCTTATTCTCAATCAAGAAGCAAGAAAAAAATTAGACCTAAGTCCAGAAGAAATCAAATTTCTTGATGAATATCAAGAAAAATACAAAAAAGATAAAATACAAAAATAATAAAATTCTTCTTTTAATCTTCTCCTTCAATCTTATCTTCTATCTTCTCTACTACGTCTTCAACTTTTTCCTTTACTTCTTCTGCAAATCCTTTCGGTTCTTCTGTTTCCTCTGCTTTTTCTGTCTCTTCCCCGTCATCTTCGCTTTCCCCGACTTTCTCAATTTTGCCAAACTTGCCAGCTGTTAACTGCTTTTCTCCTTGAAACTCATTAACATAACCATTAGTTATTTTAACTTTATCTCCAGCCTTAAACTCATCAGCATTTTCATTCCATAAAGATAATCTGATAGTCCCAGAATCATCTTCAAGAACAGCATCTGCAACTTTAAGTTCTTTATCAAATCTATTGAATGTTCTTGGCTCGCTAACTTCTTTAATTGTTCCCTCCACTTCAACATTTCCTTGTCTTATTGTAAGTTCTGATATTTTCATTTTTTAACCTCCCTAGAAATTTATTTTGAGAATTTCATTTAACATTGACCTATATCACTTCCTCCAGAAGCAGAATAGCCAAATCCTGGGTCCGGTGTTTGTGAACCTAACTGCTCATCACACTCTTCAGGAGCTTCATTAAAAGCAGAACAGATTGCCTGTAAATAAGCATCAGGGCTTCTGCCTGAACTTATTATTTGCCCGTTAATAACAAGAGTTGGACTTCCCTGAACTCCATATCCCTGACTTAATCCAGAATCTTTAGCGTAATAATCTTCTGACTTTCCTGCAATGCATGAATTTAATTTTGCTTTGCTTATTTTTGCTTCAGTTAAACAACTATCAGAATCACCATCTTCTAAAAAGCATTTTAGATAAGCTAAATATTTATCTCCCTGCTCTTCTCTTATACATACTTGAATAGGGGTTTCATCTTCTTCTGGAGCATGCATAAAATAATGTACAAACCTAATGCTTCCATCAATTTTATCCCCTAATAATTCAAAAACAGGAATCATACCTTTTTCAGCCTGAGTTCCATAAGGACAATGAGTCATAACAAATAATTCAACTTTTGGTTCATCAGATTTTGGAATATCTGCAGAAGGTTGTTGTTGAGACGAAGGAGTTGTCTGTGTATCTTGTTCAGCTAGTGGCAATACGCCTTGCACAAAATAATCTCCATCTTTTGTAATATAAACTGGAATTTCATCTCCTTGATAAGAAACAAGCACCATGTACAAACTTCCTGCATCTTCAGATGAAACTAAAGTTACTCCTCCATTTGTTCTGGTATTAAGATAACCTACTAATTTGTCAGCTGCTGCTTCTTCACTAATAACTCCCCCTGTAATTCCTCCTGTCCCTCCTGTAAAAGCAGTGACTAAAAGTGCAACAGCAATAATTGCAAAAAGAATTGTAGAAATTATCCAGGGATTTCTCTTTGCCTTGCTGGCAATTGCAGAGTTTTTTAATCTGACTTTTCTTATATGTACATTCTCATCATTGTTTTCCTGTTCAGTCATTATTTTTGCAAGAAAATATCATTTTTAAACATTACGGTTAATTAATAATATTTATTTTATTGAGAAATATAGTTACAAGTGAAGTGAGAGTGCAACGTTAGGCGAAGGAGTTTCAAAGTCCCCTAGAAAGATTTATATAATTTCTAATATATCATTAGCTAATATGGCTCAAATTTATGAAACTAAAAATTTTATTGTGGAAGCCTTTGAAAAACCTCACGTTACGAGGACAGATGGCGGACACATTAAAATTTATCCAAAAAAAGAAACAGTTGATAGAACTGAATTATCTCCTAAATTGGCAATTGAACTAATTAGGTTAAGTATGGTTGTTGGAAAAGCCATGAAAATTGGGATGACCAATAGGGGAATTAAAATAGTCAGGATAAATTATCAAGATATGGGTAATTGGGCATTCAAAAATAAAAAACAACCATGCTTTCATATTCATGTTTATGGTAGGGCGAAAGATGCAAAATTTCAGCTGTACCAAGAGGCTGTTCAATTGCCAGATAGATCAACTGGTTTCTATGACAAATTTGAGTCACTAAATAAAGAAGATATATTAGAAATACAAAAACAAATTAAATTAATTCTGAAAGAAGATAAGTTTGATGAGTCCAACTGGGGACTTTGAAATTGAATTTAACATCTGCGGGTTAAAGAAGTGCTTTAGCATTTGGGAGAATAAAAAGAATATTTTATGAACCTTTAAACCGCTGTTCACAGAAGTTTTAATTTTTCTGACAGGGTGGGGGAGGAGGTGGATTACCACATCCGACCATAAAATAAAGAGAGATTGCCCGACCTTTTTTGCTTCTTTTTTTCTAAAAAAGAAGTAGATACGTTTTTTCTGCAAGAAAAAAAGCCGAAGGCTCAGTTAAATTTAATTTTCCAATCAATTCTGCGAAGCAGACTATATATTTAAGGAATTCTCTCTCAGGCTCGAAGAGCTTTTAAGTAAAACATAAAGGAAAATCCTTATTTTCTCATTTCTTCCAGGAAAGCATACCATACTTGTTTAGCTTCTCCATGATTATGGGCTAGTCCCAGTGAGCCTGTCCATTTAATAAATTCCTTGTCTGTTATCTTGAAATCAGAAAGAATAGCCTTATTGTCTTTTTCTGTAAAATCATAGATATTAAAAAGCCCTAAATATTCCATTTTATCATCATATTTTTTATATGCGCTGAACAGGTTTCTCATATATTCAACCTGCTTTTCTTCACTCCCTCCGTATCCTTCTGAACTCCACCCTGTTTCTGTTATTGCAAACTTTTTTCCCATTTCATCAGAAATAGATGTCATTTCAGCAAAAATCCGTTCAGTATCTGAGGGTTGTCCATCTAATACTTGCGGATATGAAGAGAACCCTATAATATCTCCTTCAGCACCCACCGTCTTTATAATATCCGAAATCTCATTATGCTTTACTTCATTATTCTGTGCATCATAATAAGTTATAATCGTGCCTACTTTCACATCAGGATAACTACCCTTAATTGCTTTATATGTTTCACTGTAAAATTCCCTATACTCCTCAATTTGGTCCCTATTAGGATTGAGATAGCCATCAATTTCATTGCCAATCCAAAGATATTCTATCTCCCCATTAAAGTTTTTTAAAACCTCTAAGATGAAATCTTTAAATCTACCTTTAAATTCAGGATTATTAAAAGAAGTGAATTCCATATCGCTAGGAATCTTCCCGACGAAACCTGTATGTATGACCTGTATTACAAGAGAAATCTTCATATTATTCTTTGCAGCCATTTGGGAATTGAAGCCCAATGCTCCAAGAGTATAATCTTCTTTTTTATTTTCTAATTCTCCCCAGTCGAAGTAGAGATAAGATATTTTGGTGCCGGAATCTCTTACGGTATTGTAGGTTCGATTAATGCTTTCTAAATTCCATTTTTCAATATCATCTGGAAAAGTTAAGACCATGCTTACTTTTTTGTTGGTTATTATTGGATCATCTATAGATAGGTAAGTTAAAGGTGGCTCTTCTTCTAAAGGCGGTTTTTCCTCGCCAAAAAAAATACTTAACAATATCAAAACTCCAACAACCACCAGAGTCCAGATTATGATCTTTTTTAAGATTGCCATATTATAATTCAACAATCTGAAGTTATATAAATATTCCCATCATAGAAATTGCCCTCTCAGTTTTTTAGAGAGAATTCCCGTTTTTCAAATCGAGAAAATTAAATTCAATTGCACATAACATCTGCGGGTAAAAAAAGTCTGCAATCCATAATGATACAAAGAGTAGCTAGAGAGAGTGCAGATTTGGGAGAAGAACAAAGGATATTGTTCTGAACTTTTTAGCCGCTTGTTATCAGCCTCTTTTCAAAAGAGCGAAAAATCAGCAGATTTTGAGAGTTAAAATTACTTTTCAGGGCGGGCATGCTATCAAGCATAATTAAATAATGAAGAAGTGCGATAGACAAGTATGCTAAAGCCTCCTGTTATACCTTAAAAATTCTTTTGGTTCTGGAATCTTTCCTTGCTTAAGCCTTCCGATACATGTATCTTCTAAATGCTCCTTTACTGATCTCCATTCTGTTTTCCATTTCCATCCCCCTCTTTTCTCATTATATACGGGATACCACATAAGTAAACTAAGACCTTGTAAATCTTCATCTTCTGGAAAGTTGCCTAAATGTTGTATAGTATAAGCTTTAGATTCAAAGTTTTCAGAATCCTTTCTTTTATACATTTTAAAGACCTTACCTACAACCCCCCCAGATTGAAGGAGTTCCAAAAAACTCATATACATATATTTATTTTTCATCTTAATCTACTCAGAATTCTCTGAGGCATTCACCTCAAAAACGCTAAAGAAAACCTCTTTTTAAAGCTTTTGGAGCACTTCTTCCCAATGGGTGGGAAAAGAAAAGTGATTTTTATTGAGTTGAACATCGGAATTTAACGAAGTCGCCAAAGGCGATTTGGGTGGAGAAACCTGCAAGGTTTCGGAACCGTTAAATTCCTGTTAGTTTCCCCCGAATACTTGGAGGGGTTGGATTTTAGTGCAACGTTCCGAAG
>CAZQLD010000030.1:2740-4943 GCA_964594115.1 Candidatus Woesearchaeota archaeon | reverse complement strand
CCATCCTCCACCATCCTACTAAACTTCCATCAAAATCAATAAAAGTAGAAACATTACTTTTAGTGTCACTCACACTAACATTCACAAAAATATCTGTATTAGACTGATTTGTTCCATTCGAATTTGTCGGATTTGTGAAGTTTATTTGAGGATAAATAGTATCTATATAAAATCCATAAAGTTCAGATTCACCATAATTATTAAAAGTGTCATTACAAGTAATCATGAAATCATAACTTCCGTCTGCTATTGAAGTATTTGTATAATCAGCTCCTGTTGAACTTCCGTTGAGCGTCATTGTCACATTTGCTGCTCCTGAAATGCTCAACCCACACCAACTTAATGTTTTAGAGCCTGATATATTGAATTCCACATTACTTACATTAAAATTACTATTATTATCAGGATAAACTATTGTAAGTGTTGGTCCTGTCAAATCTATTGTGAATGTCACACTTGAAGAATTCTCATTACCAGCAGAATCATTAATGTAGACAGTCCAAGTGTTAGAACCCTCATTTGCAGTTATTGAAGACCAGTTAAGCCCGCATTCCTGTCTTGTAGAGTTATATGTTCCATTGCCATACCAACATGAGTCTGGAGTTGTTTCTATGTAATTATAATTTAAGTCAAGAGTATTTATTTGATATGTTGTATTTGTAGGATAGATAATTGAAATTTCAGGGTAAGTTATATCTTGGACAGTTAAAGTTTGTGCATCCATACTGTAATTACTTGTGTAGTTTACTCCTCCGGTTGTATTTAAAACATAGTTATAGGTTCCAGATGACGGGCTCCAGCTCTCTCCTCCTGTTACATCATTATTATCCCTATAAATGTTATAAGTTAAATCATTATCTCCTATATTGCTTTCAGAAAAGTTAATTGTCACTGTCTGGCTGTCATTAATAGTCCATCCTAAGCTGCTTGTTAAACTTGCTTCTGGAGCAATCCTACTTATAGATAAAATATTGCTTTTAGAATCTGATGTATAATTGTTGTTTCCTGTTGTATTGTAAGTGTAATTGTAAAATCCTCCACTAAGAGTGCTTGATATTCCATTGGCAACAATTCCAGTATCGTTTCTGTAGAGATTGCAGGTTAATTGAGAAGGGCAGTCGCTTCCACTTATATTTGTTGCTGTTCCATAAGTTTCAGACCAAGAAGGAGTAGAATCCAGGCTTAGTGAAGGGGTGGCTTGATTTACTGTGTAAGAGCCTGTTTCTGAATTATTTGGATTTCCAGCTGAGTTATTTGCAAACCATCTATAGTTATAAGAGCCAGCAGATAGAGCTGGGAGAGCGACATTAAATAGATTTGCAGTTAAATTGCTTGCAGTGTAATTTATTCCATCAAATTCAAGTAAAACTGTTTCTAAGTTTGAATCTGTTACTGTAGCATTAAATTCGTAAATAACACTAGGAGAATAAGTTGCAGGGTCTGAAGGTGTTTCTGTTAAACTTGTAACTTCTGGAACACTGCTGTCTGTGATGGTTACAATACATGAATCTGTTGAGTCCCAGCTTCCGCAATAACCTGGAATAGAATCAGCAGCATAGCATCTTGCTTGATATGTTTTGTCTCCAGTAGTTGTTTCAACAATGGTATTATTTATATGAATAGTTGTATTGCTGTCATCACCACTGCTGATTGTCTCATTGCAATTCATTTCACTAGTTGTTGGACTTGTTCTGTATAGCGAGAGAGAGGTATAAGGATAAGGACCACTTGGATCAGACTGATATTCAGCACCATAAGTAATAGTAAAAGGAGTGTTTATTTCTACTGAAGATGGACAGCTAATCCATGTTCCTGAACATTGGCTGTTCCAGTTTACAGAACATCCTCCCTGATTTGGGCACTCAGAAATACTTAAGCTAGCACAGGAATCTGCACTTCCAGAACAACCATCCCAAGAGCAACCAGCATAATTACAGAAATATGAGTCACTATCAAAATTATCACAAGAGGTTGTTCCAGTACAACCTACCCAATAACAGCCAATCACCTCATTATTACAATCATCCTCGCCATTAGGCCAACCAGCACAATCCGCATCGTAAAAACTACAATCACCAATTACTGTTCCTGTACAACCATCCCAAGAGCAACCAGACTGGCTGTTACAAGGAGATGAACTACTGTAAGAAGAACAAGAAGTTGCTGTTCCAGGACAGTCTTCATACCAGCTTCCACACCCATC
>CAZQLD010000030.1:0-2640 GCA_964594115.1 Candidatus Woesearchaeota archaeon | reverse complement strand
GTTGCTGTTCCAGGACAGTCTTCATACCAGCTTCCACACCCATCCTGACTATTACAACCAGATGGGCTGCTGTCAAAAGAAGAACAAGGGGTTGCTGTTCCTCCACAACCATCCCAAGAGCAATCATACTGAGATTCACAGGTTTCACTACTGAGGTCTTCACAAGGGGTTGGTGTTCCTTGACAAGCTAACCAGGAACAACCAAAGTTTTCACAATCATCGCTACAATCAAAAATATTACAGGAAACATCTGTTCCTGTACAACCATCCCAAGAGCAACCATATTGAGGGACTCCAGTTGTTGCTCCACAGCCACTTTCATCACTATCATAACTGTCACAAGAACTTGCTGTTCCAACACATGTACTTGGGTCAACAATATAGTCAAATTCAACCTGTCCAATAATCTTTAAGTCAAAAGTATCATAAGTTTCTCCTAGTGGAATGTTTGTTAAATAAACTTTATACTCTCCTTCTTCTGTAATATCTTTGAAGGTGGTTAGTGTTGTATTGCTGTCTTTTATATAGACTTCAATTTTTGCAGTGCCAGCAGGTCTTACATAAATTGTTATATCTCTTTGGTTGTCTAAAGGAATCTCAAAAGTAATTCTTACATAGTGGTTGTTTGTTATTGGCTCACTCCAGTTATTATCCCAATCTTTGACATCATCATAAATATCACTTATGAAATTCCTGTTTTCATCTAAGTGTTCTGCTTTGGTTATTTCTATTAGTTCATAAGTCTGATTGCTTAATGATGGAACTATCCACTCAATATAATCAATCAAACTGTTATTGTTTAAGTCGTATTTAGTTATAGGAACTTCTGTTCTGCTGTTTCTATTTATATGATAAAGGTGGACTCTGTCTGAAGAACTTTCTTTTGATAAGATAGTATAAGCCAGAACATTTGTATAATGTATGTTATCTGGTCCGCTTATGATTATTTTCTTTCCTGTTGCAGTATATTCTTCAAAAGCTTGGGGCGCAGGAGTTTCATACTGGATTTCATATTCTGTTGCATTTTCTTCTATTATAACTTCTATCCCTTGCTCTTGCTCTTCTGCTATTATAGCTCTTCCTGTTATTTTTGTAAAAATTTCCTTAAATAAATTCAATATTGCCTTTAGTATTGAGCTTTCTTTTTTTTCTGGAGGAAGAATAATTCCTCCAGTTATACTAAAGTTTGCCTGTTCTTTTATTTCTTGTTTTTCTTCTTCTCTTATTTCTTTAGCAATTTTCTTCTGAACTTTTTCTTTTATTTCTTCTATATTTGCAATTGGTTTTCGGTCTTTTACTTTAGTAAAAGGAGTTTCTGTTTCAGAGATAAGAGTTCCTTGAGAAGAACCTATTATGATTTCCTGAATTTCTTTTTCTTGTGTTTCTTCTATTTGTTCTTCTGCAATTTTATTTACAGTTATGTTTTTAGCTTGTTTTGGTAGTGTTGTTTTTGCTGTTCCAGGGGCATCTAGCTTAATCTTTTTAGTCCATTTTACTGGCTTGCCAATAACTGCTTTATATTGTTTTATAGTTATGTTTGTTACATTGCTCTCGATAGTTAAATTAGTTATGTTTGTAGGAATTGTTATATTAGTCTCAGTAATATTTGTCAGGTTTACTTCAGTTAGGTTTGTTATATTAATCTCAGTGAGATTTGTGATATTTATAGGTAGTGTTATGTTTGTTACATTGCTCTCGATAGTTAAATTAGTTATGTTTGTAGGAATTGTTATATTAGTCTCAGTAATATTTGTCAGGTTTACTTCAGTTAGATTTACTGGTTCTAGAATCTCTTCTGTTATATTTTCTATTTCATATGTTATTTCATCTAAATTTAGTGTTCCGTTTGAAACCTCAATTTTTAACTTATAAGAGGATTTGTTTTCTTCTGGCAAGTCACAGGCTTCTCCACACACATCCTTAAATGGTTTTACTGTTTCTTCTGTTTTATTTTTCTCTTTTGGTTTTTCTATTTCATATGTTATTTCATCTAAATTTAGTGTTCCGTTTGAAACCTCAATTTTTAACTTATAAGAGGATTTGTTTTCTTCTGGCAAGTCACAGGCTTCTCCACACACATCCTTAAATGGTTTTACTGTTTCTTCTATTTCTTCAGGAGGTTGCTCTTTTATTCTAGTTATGTTTTCTTTTTTTTCTATTTTTTCGTCAGTAACTGCACTACCTGTTATTTCTTTTGTTTCCTTTTCTAGTTTTGAACTGTCAAGAATTAAGAAATCATCTAAATAAATTTTAACATCTCCATCTTTTTGAATTAATCCTGAGATTTTTAGAGACTTAAGCTGTCCAGTATCATTTAATTGCAAGATATAATCTGTTGATTCTGATATTTTTAGATTTAATTTTTGACTAAATTTTATTATATCTTTTTGCACAATAAAGTCAAAAATAATTGGTTTTAAATAAAAAAGAGAGATTATGAAAATTAAGGTAATTAAAAAAATGAAAAAAATAGGAAGAATTTTTCTTATTGTAGACTGTCTTTCTAATTGCTTTATTTTTTTTATACATTTTTTTAAATAAGAATCATAATTATGGCTCATTCTGGCATTATTCCCTCTTTTTCATACTTATCATTTATGTAAAATACTTTATAAATCTTGTTATACTTACTTATCATTT
>CAZQLD010000029.1:0-5037 GCA_964594115.1 Candidatus Woesearchaeota archaeon | reverse complement strand
TTTGAAGAAGGTAAGGAGATTATAAAACTTGTAAATAGCTCACCAAGAAGAGAATATGTTGTCAAAGAAGGAGACACTATTTGCTCTTTAATGGAAGAAAATTTTCCAATTGAAAAAGGAGATTTTCCAGAAGCTGAAAGAGTAAGTCTAGGATTTGAATATTGGACTGCATCTAATGAGTACAGGGAAATAGTAAGGAAACAGTTAGGAAAAAGCCATTTTTGTGGTAATCCTTTAGAAGTGGGAAAAACAATAAGGATTCCAAGTAGAAACATAAAGTCAGAAAAATAACTTTACTTGCCCATTTCTTTCAGTTTTTTTAAAGTATCTTCTAGTTCTTTATCTGTTTTTGTTGCAGGTCTTCTTGAGGGCTGTCTTCCGGGAGCTGGTCTGCGAGGCAACATCATTCTTGTCCTGGTTCTTGGTGTGGCCATTCCAGGAGGTGCTGGCGGGAATCCACCAGGTTTAGCTGCTGGAGAGGGTCCTTTTTTGAACCTATTCTTCATTTTGAAAAGCCATGCTCTCAATTTAGCTTTAAATACTATTCCAAGAACAACTAAGACTATTAGAACTACTAGAATCCAAATCCACCAGTAGCTTCCTGTTTCTTTAACTTTAGGCCCGCAACATACTTCTCCAGAATCACAATCATAAACTTTTTCTTCTTCATCATCAAGACAGGAATACCTGCAATTATAATTTGCTTTTTCACATTCAGTTTCCTCTGGTTTATCTTGACAACTGGCACCTAAACAACATCTGTTTGTGTCTGAAGCAGGAATCCAACTTCCGCTACATTCTTGACCTTCTTCACACTCAATTCCTCCTTTTTCATAACAAGTCCTTTCTGAAGGTTCTGTTCTGCAACAGACCTTTCCACCATAACAAACATAATTATCCAAAAGTTCTGCTTGAGGGCAGTCTAATGGCGAGGTGCAAAAATAATTATAAGCTTCACAATCATCCATTCCGCCCCCTCCATTTACAATAGGAATAGACTTAGGCCATGCAGCATATAAGATAAATCCTGTGTCTCTCACAGTATTCCAACATCCATCTTCTCCCTGCACTTCAAGAAGATAATCTTTGGCTGTATCTACTTGTGTGGCATCTAAGCCGTATAATGCAAGTAAAGCAAGAGCAGTATCATAAAAATTAGTATAAGGTGAATTAGGAATTTTCCAGTAATCATTTTGCTGGTCTATAATTTGTGTAAAATATTCATCATAATCTGTTATCATATATAGAAATGCAGAAGGAAGATATTTTTCATTTTCATCTGCCATTGCTATTAAATATGGTAAGAATTCAGAAACATCATTATTTGTTTTTGCAAGAGCAAGAGCAGCCCATAAACTTCCTTCATAATCACATGAGTTGCCTTGTTCAAAACAAAAAGCATTTACTCTTTCTTTTGTTGTTCCTTCTGCAGAAGCAAAATTTGTCCTGCTTGAAACATATATAGTTGGGCTATTTTTCTTGCTATAGAGGAGGGTTGTTTTAAAATCCTGGTCACAAGAAATTGTGAAATTAACTTCGTAACAATCATCATCTATTTTCAGCCAGTAATTATCTTGAGCTAAAGAAAGACAGGTTCCTGCGTTTCCTGAGATTCTTTTGTCTTCTCTTATTGTTACTGATTTTTCTGTACTGCCATAACTTATATCACATACTGTTTCTTCGTCTGCATCAATTTCAAGATACCATATTAAATCATCTGGGATTTTCTTTTGGTTAAAAAGATAATCCTCTGCATCTCCTGTATCTTTTCCTACCCTATCTAAAGCCAGAATAGCCAAACTTGTGTCTCTTAATCTGCATCCAGAATCTGGCCAACACTCATTATCTTTGCCCTTATCTTTCAATTCTGAACTGCATTTTCCTGTTGCTAAAACTGTAAAGGCCTGCTCTTCTACTGATAAATCATCGCATTTATCCTTTACTCTATCTTCTAGGCAGGAATAAGCTTTTTCTACTTTTTCATCTTCTTGCGCAAAAACACTGAAGCTTACTAGTAAAATTAATAAAACTGCGAAAGCAACAGCCACTCTTCTTTTCATAAGATTTTAAAGAAAGAGTTATTTAAAACCCTTTCGTTTTCTTGGCTTGATGGTTTTTTGTTTTCTTCCCTGTTTCCTTAATACAAAACTTTTCTTAACTGTATAATTGACAGGGTTTTTGATAAATCTGCAAAAATTATCTGGTTTACAAACAGCAAGGTCTTTATAGTGTAACTTATCACAATTTGGGGGAAGCATTGCCTTCTGTCTGCTGTGCCAAGAAAGTTGGCTCCTTATATAACCTTCTTTTAATGGATTGTAATTTTTTTTATTCCACTCTTCTATTTTTTCTTCCATTTCCTCACATGACATTTTTAAACTTTTAAAGAAGTTTATTAAAATGAATAAAGCACGTTTTCTTCCATCTTGTTTTATCCCTTTTAAAATTTCTATTAGGCAGGGGGGGAATAAATTTGGTGTGAGGTCCTTAATTACAAATTCTTTATAAGCTCCTTGTTTTTTTTCTTTTGCTTTTTCTTGCTTTTCTGCTTGCTCTCTTCCCCAATCTATGGCTTGCAATAGTAATTCTCGGGCTTCACCTTCTTCTGCATCTAGCAAAAAACTCCTTACCTGAACCTTTAATGGATTTGCATCCTGTATCTGAAAATTATTAACCTTAGCTTTATCTATAACAACAGAAGATAATGCTGTTTTTTCATGCAAACTATAAGGAGCCCTAAAAAGATGCCTTCCTGAGACAAGAATTATGTCAGGCATAACTTGTTTTGGAGCTTCAAAATCCTTGACATAAGACTTCCTGTTTTTATGCATCAAATCACTTATTTTTTCTATCAGCTGTTTTTTAATCATTTCATTTAAATATTGACAAACAAGCCTTGGCCACTCTGGGAACATTTTTCTTGTTTCCCTGCCATAAATTTCTTTTGGAAAAGCTTTCCATGGAACAATTATATGAAATCCCTTGCTACCAGAAAATTTTATTCCAATATTTTTAACACTATGAAATTTTAAGGCCTGAATAAGAAGTTCTGCTGCTATCTTGCTATAATCCAAATACTTGCTGTCTATATCTAAAAGTAAATCCCAGCCATTTCTTAGTTCTTGTAGTTGTTCTTCTGACATTTCTGTTGAAATTTGGAGAGCATCTTTCCATATTTCCTCTGAACAATGAAAAGAGGTTGCACCTTTTTTAGCAAAAGCTAGTATATCTGATACATACTGGAGTGCATCTGGCCTTTTCCCAAATTCTTCAAAATAACGAGGAACAGTTTCTCTATTTTGAGAAAAATCATAAATTGCTTTTCGAATATCAAGCCTAGAATAATAAGATAGAGCTATTTTTCTTATTCTTTCCTCTTTTATGTTATTATTTTCCATTATTAATCTCTATAAGGGAAGTATCCCTTATCAACCCTCTTAGGATTTTACCTAGAGTGATGAAGGGAAGTATCTTTTTGCTTAAAGATTTTTTAAATCTTTACCCTTATCAACCCTCTTAGGATTTTACCTAGAGTGATGAAGGGAAACCTTTAGAGTAAAATATGAAGATAAAAGTGATTTAAATAATTAAGTATATTTCAGTATAATAATCTTTAAAAGTAAAGAGGGATTTTTAGTAAAATGTTATTAAGATTAGATGAACCAAAACTTTTTTCAGATATAATAGCAATAATATCAGAGTTAGTTTTAGAGGCAAGGATAAAAGTGAATAAAGAAGGATTAAGCATTATTGCAATAGATCCTGCAAATGTTGCTCTTGTTTCTTTTAAATTACCAGCAGAAGCTTTTTCACAAATTGAAGTTGATGAAGAAGTTTTAGGGATAAGTTTAGATAATCTAAAATCTGTTTTAAAGAGATGCTCTCCTGGCAGCTCTTTAATATTGCAGACAGAAGAGAATACACTAAAAATTCAAATTCAGGATAAAATAAAACGTGAGTTTAGACTTTCTTTAATTGAGGTAGAAACAGAAGAAAAAACTATGCCAAATTTAGAATTCTTAAGCAGGGTGGAAATACCTGGCAGAGATTTAGCAGAGTCTATAGAAGATTGCAGTATTGTTGCAGATGCTTGTACATTTATAACACTAGAAAATCAGTTTACTATAGAAGCTAAAGGCTCTCTTAATTCTGCAAAGTCTGATTTTTCATCAGATGAGGTTAGAATAGAAGCCCAACTAGGAGAAGGAGGAGCAGGAAAAGAGATTAAGAGCAGATATAGTCTTGACTACCTACAAAAATTTA
Source organism: Candidatus Woesearchaeota archaeon (assembly GCA_964594115.1). Taxonomy (GTDB): domain Archaea; phylum Nanobdellota; class Nanobdellia; order Pacearchaeales; family GW2011-AR1; genus MFWN01. Next base: position 774 of record CAZQLD010000029.1, on the reverse strand, counting down.
TTAAAGCAACTAGAATAACAGAAAAAGCAATAATTAATTTCTCAACTGATTATCCTTTAAAATTAGAGTTTAAAACCCCAAGAATGGAGTTAAGTTTTGTACTAGCCCCAAGAGTCGAGACTGAAGATTAACGTTTCAGTGAAATCAACACAGCATAGAGAATCAGCAGTCTGAGTAGAGGATTAAGATTTCTTAAAAATGAATAAAATAAGATTAAATTCGAAACATTTATAAATATTTATGTGTATTCATAATAATATTATAACGTAAATTATAATGTAAAATAAAAGGGGTTTACTTATGAGTATGCATAATAACAATAGGAAGATATTAAAACTTCTGGGAGAAAAGAGGGTGATTACTAGTTCTGAACTTGCCAAATTTCTGAAAGTCAGCTGGAATACTGCTGAGAAATATCTTCTCGAATTGGTTATAGAGGGCAAGATTATCAAGGTAAAAAAAGAAGGAGTTAACTTATGGCTGGAAAAATGAAAATAAAGAAAAGAAACATAACAAAGACAATAATATTAGTAGTAAGTATTAGTTTGATTTTATTTTTAATAAATGTAAAGGCCGTAGATCCAGAAGGGCCAGATGATTTGGATGTGATGTCAAATGTCACTAAAAATACCACTAATGCTCAAATGATAAATATTTCTGGAGGATATATTGCAACTCTTGACCTTAATGCGACAATCAAAGATACAAGGTGGAAGGCGTTTATTGGAAATGTTACTGGAATGTATACTTTAGATGATGCTGCAGGCTCTACAA
>CAZQLD010000028.1:0-5596 GCA_964594115.1 Candidatus Woesearchaeota archaeon | reverse complement strand
TACTTATCATTTATGTAAAATACTTTATAAATCTTTTCTTATATACTTATCATTGATGTATTTTTTGAGAGAGCCTTTAATCTTTTACTTACCATTTATGTAAAATAGACTTTAAATCTTAGTTTCTTTACTTACTATTTATGTATTAATGTGCATTACTTATTGAATCTGCTAGCTATTTTACAAAAGCTTCAGAACTTGTAGTTACTATTTTTGTTGTTAGTTGAATATAGTTATAGGAATTAATGAAACAGCTAAATTTAAAAACTTTCTATTTCTAAAAGAGTTGTGCAGGGATGGCGAAGTGGCTAACGCAGTCGCCTGCAGATGTAAGGAAACCTAAGTTTCCTTGACAATCAACCTTCCTATAAAACAAGATAGGGAAGAAAGCGACCATTCGGGGGTTCGAATCCCTCTCCCTGCTTTTTCTTTGAGTAGTGCCTAACGAAAGGTTTATAAAGTTATTTGTAGTGGGTAATTTATGTATATTGTAAAAAAGAAGATTAAAGGCAAGGAGTATTATTATTTGAATAAAGCTATTAGAAAAGGGGGGAAGGTTATAAGCAAGAATATTGCTTATCTTGGCAAGGATAAAAAAGAAGCTGAGAAGAAGGCTAGAGGCATAATTAAGGGCTTAGAGAAGCCAAAGGCTGCGAAAACTACTAATGTAAAAGGCAAAGATATTAAGGTTAAAACAGGCTCAATTTTATCAATTGAAGGGAAAACAGGCTCAATTTTAACAATTGAAGATATTGCTAATTTTTGTAAGAAAAAAGGGTTTGTATTTAGGAGTTCTGATTTATATGGGGGGTTTGCAGGATTTTGGGATTTTGGTCCTTTAGGTGTTGAGTTATTTAATAATATTAAAAATGATTGGTGGGATTTTTTTGTTAAATCTAGGGAAGACATGCTTGGAATGGAGGCAAGTGTTATCAGCCATCCAAGAACATGGAAAGCTTCTGGGCATTTAGATAGTTTTGCAGATATTTTTGCTAAATGCAAAAAATGTGGAAAAATAAATAAATTAGATGAAAATGAGCTAGGAAAAATAAAATGTTCTTGTGGTGGAGATTATGAAAATTTAGGAAAATTTAATTTAATGTTTAAAACAAAAGTTGGAGCTGTAGATGCAGAAGATAGTTATTTAAGAGGCGAGACTGCACAGGGAATGTTTATGGACTTTAAATTAATCCAGCAGACTTCAAGAATGCAATTGCCATTTGGAATTGCACAGATTGGAAGATGCTTTAGAAATGAGATTTCTCCTAGGGATTTTTTGTTTAGAAGCAGGGAATTTCATATTGGAGAGTTTGAATTTTTTATTCACCCTGAAGAAAAAAAATGTAATTTATTGAGCAACAAGCAGTTAAAAGTTAAATTACAATTATTAGATGCAGAAACTCAAAAAAAGGGTAAAGAGGATTTGCGAGAGACAACAATCTCTCAGATGATTAAAGAAAAGAGATTAGGGGAGTGGCATGGTTACTGGCTGGCTGAGCAGATTTTATGGTTTAGTAGTTTAGGATTAACAGAGATAAGAGTAAGAGAGCATACAAAAGATGAGTTGAGCCATTATTCTTCTGCAACTTTTGATATTGATTATGAATATGTTTTTGGCAGTAATGAGATTGCAGGCATAGCAGATAGGGGGCAGTATGACTTAACACAGCATGCAAAGGAAAGCAAACAGAGCATGGAAATTTATGATGATAAAACTGGAAAAAAAGTTATTCCAAAAGTAATTGAGCCAACTTTTGGAATAGAAAGAGTATTTCTTGCTGTTTTGACTAAAGCATATTCTTATGATTCTAAAAGGCAGAATATTGTTTTGAAAATTCCTCCAAAACTAGCTCCAATAAAAGCTGCTGTTTTTCCAATTGTCAAGCAAGATAAGTATGTTAAGATAGCAGAAGATATTGTTAAGGGCTTGAAAAAAGAATTTAATGTTGTTTATGATAAGTCTGGGAGTATAGGAAGGAGATATGCAAGAAATGACGAGATAGGGACGCCTTATTGTATAACTATTGATGATAAAACTGAGAAAAGTAAGGATGTTACAATCAGGGACAGAGATACAACAAAACAAATTAGAGTTAAGATAGCAGATTTAAAACAGGTTTTGAAAAAACTGATTAATCAGGAGATTGAGTTTGAAAAAACTGGTAAATTAGTTGAGACAAGAAAAAAATGAACCAAACCTTTTTAGAAGACTTGTTTTATTTGGTATTTGAATGCTTTTTATATGATTTTTAACATTTTAGGCTCTTAGGAAGGCAAGTTAAGTGTTTTTAATTTTATTCATCTGTAGACTCAACAGAACCCAAAAAAGCCACACTTATAATGAAAAATACTCTTAAGTAGTATGCTAAAGAATAATAATGTTTAAATATGCTTTTTCTACAGTATATTTAGGTAATATTTAGAAGATTAAAGGAAAAATGAGTTTAGAAAATAAAGTCCAGAAAGTAGAAGTAAAAAGAAGACAGAATAATAATGATATTTCTTGGAGACAAAAAGCAGCAAGAATAGTGGCTCCTTTTATGCTTCTTATATCAAGTTTTTTAAGTTCAGTAAATGCTGTTAAAGCAGATGAATCAGATTATTTTCCTGCTCAAAATCAGGAACAAGCATTAAGAACAGATTTTAATGGAGATGGGATAGTTGATTTTAGAGATTTTGCCGAGTTTGCAGATTACTGGCTTGCAGAAAAAGAAGGCAGAAAAATTATTCCTGTTTATGAATGCGGATGTTTAGATGAGCCTAATGCTCTCTATATTCAACAAAATGACGTGGAAACAGATGGAACTTGTTTTGAAATACAAGCCAATGGAATAAAACTTAATTTAAACAATAAAAACATAATTGGAGATGGTATTGGTAAAAAAGACTATGGAATATATGTAGATAAGCATGATAATGTTACAATTAGTAACGGGGGTTTTATAATAGGTTTCCGATGGGGGATATATTTAACAAATAATAAGAATAATAAAATAAATAAGATTCATGAATTTGCTAATGAATACGGAATATTTTTTGAATCCTGTTCTGAAAACATTATATCTGATATTGGTGGTTTTTTTGATCGTTATGGGATCTATCTCAAGTCAAGTTCAAATAATAAAATAGAAAGGATTACAGCAGGAGATTGTAGTGAGGATGCAGTTTCTCTTATTGCTGGTTCTAATAATAATACTTTGGAAAATGTAACATTATGGGGTAATGGCGGAAACGGATTAAAGATGTCAGGGTCAAATAATAACACAGTAAAAAATAGTATTTTAGACGGTAACAACTTTGTAGATGTTTATTTAAATAATAATTCAACAAATAATATATTCTTGAATACTAATAATTGGGGTTCTTTTACTTCTGATTTTGTAGAGGAAATATATGAAGGTTCTTCCCTAATTAGAAGTTGGTCTTATCATTCCTATGTTCAAGATTCTTCAGGAAAACCTGTTGTGAATGCAGTAATAAGCGTCTATGACAAACGAGGAAGTTTAGAAGCTAGGACAAGAACTTTAGCAGATGGAAAAACTACAGAAATTCCTTTAATCAGCTATATAAATCGTGGAGTAATAAAAGAAGAATTTGCTCCCTGCACAATAACTGCAGAAAAAGATAGAATAACTTTAACTCATGTTTGGGATCCTAATGGGCTTAATTCTGAAGATTATTTCATCTTAACAGAATAATTCTCTTTAATGGCAGATTGCTCCGCTTATTTTAAGTTTAATATAAATGGACCCACCGAGAATCGAACTCGGATCTCAAGACTGCCAGCCTCGTGTTTTACCACTAAACTATGGGCCCAGCATTAGTTTTATAAATAATGTTTGTTTTTAATACTTATGGCAGAAAAAGATTGTACTTTTTGTAAGATTGTGAGGGGGGAGATTCCCTGCTATAAGATTTGGGAAGATGAAAAACATTTAGCTTTTTTATCTAGAAATCCAAATACAGAGGGATTTTCTGTTGTTGCAACTAAAAAACATTATCCAAGTTATGCTTTTGATTTGCCTGAAGAGGTATTAAAAGAATTAATTATTGCTGTTAAAAATGTCGCTAAATTAATTGATTCAAAATATGAAGATGTTGGAAGAACAGGAATGATCTTTGAGGGATTTGGAGTAGATCATATGCATGCTAAATTATTTCCTATGCATGGAACTTCTGGAAAAGAATGGAAAAAAAGGATATCTAAGATTGATACTTATTTTGAAAATTATGAAGGATATATTTCTTCTCATGATTCTAAACCTGCAGATGATAAAGAATTAGAAAGAGTTGCTAAGAAAATTAGAGATTAAATAATTTCAGCTTTTTCTATGATAACTCTTTCTGCAGGTCTGCCACTAGCATCTGTTTGTGCTTTTCCTATTTTATCAACAACATCCATTCCTTCAACTACTTTTCCAAAAACAGGGTGCTTACTTGTTGCAGGAGGTTTGTCCCAATCAAGATAAGTATTATCCACAAGATTAATAAAAAACTGGCTTGAACCTGTATTAGGACCTCTATTTGCCATTGCTATTGTGTATTTTAAATTAGAACTCCCTTTGACGAATTCATCTTCAATAGTTGGTATGTTTGCATTTCCCATTCCAGTTCCTGTTGGATCTCCTCCTTGAATCATAAAATTATCAATTACTCTGTGGAAAATAACCCCATCATAAACTCCTTGTTTAACAAGGTTTTCAAAATTACCTGCTGTTATAGGCATATTATCATATAGCTCAATAACAATATCTCCCATATTTGTTTGTAATTTAACTCTTGTTCCTGTTTTTATTACATTTCCAGTCATTTTATATCCTATTGCGATTAAAGCAAGAATTGCTATTATAAAAATTATTGCTTTGGTTTTCATAATTTATGAAGAATTTTAGAGATTTTAAATTTTTCCTTGTTCAACTAATTTAGCAAAATTCTCAAAGCTTCTGTCATATGTTGCCTCTATATCATCTGGGAAACAACAAGCTGGAAGCTCTTTTCTTGAGAGATGATATTTTAAACAGTCGCAACAAATACCTTTTCTTTCACAAGGATATGTGCAGTTGCAGTTTTTTTTGTTTTGTTGTTTTTTGCATTCAGCCATTTTTAATTATCATGTGAGTATTTTATTATGGAACTAGTGGGTTTAGAAATAACTTTTCTATATACTAATTCAGGCAAATTTATTCCAAATTCTTTTAGTTCTTCATAATCCCTTTCCCCCATTTCTCTTGTCCACCCTCCATTTCTAAAAGTACTAGTAAGATGCCCGACACATTTTATCCCTTCCCTATCGCAAGTAAAAACATAATAATCTTTGTATATTTCATTCCCTTCTGTTTCTATGACTTTAACAAAGACAGGAGAGTATTCTCCAATTGGGTCTATTTTCTCAGGAAGAATTGTCCTGACTATTTCAATTTCAAGTCTATGATTCTTGCCTAACTGCCTTTTTTCACTTAATAAGCGGGTTTTTGAGTTAGTTTCTTGTAGTGTTACTCCATGGTCTGAGTCTATAGTTTCTTTTAATGTTGGCATTTTCTTGGTATTATGGCTCTGGGGAGAATTGAACTCCCGACCTTCTGCTCATGAGACAGAT
>CAZQLD010000027.1:0-5808 GCA_964594115.1 Candidatus Woesearchaeota archaeon | reverse complement strand
TTAGGAAAAAGTAATTTACCAAGCCAATAATCCTTAATACTCTCAACCATTATAATTCCTGTCCATAAGAATTTAATCATCTTCTTTTTCTTCTAGAACTTCTATCCCTTTTTTCCCTATTTCGTAACTCTTGCTTTCTTTATACTGATTTGTCCATCTCATTTTAGGAATAAAAATTCTTCTTTCAATTGTCCCAAGCTCTAAAAAATCTAAATTTATAATGCCATCTACAAGATAAGGTATATTATAATAGAATCTTGTCTGCTTATCTAATTGCATTTCTAAAATTAATAAGGTTGTGAGGCATTTTCTCCTTAACATAGAAAAAGCCTGATTTATCATTCTCCGAATATTGACTTCGTAACCTAAATTTAAGGACTCTGGATTAAAAACGGCAGAAAAAAAACAATTAAAACTATCAATAACTAATCTCTCAATTTTTTTATCTTCTTTAATTTTTTGAAACAAATCACTATAAATCTTCTCATATTCTGGATAAGTAAAACATCTTATTACAATTTTCCCTTCTTTAACAAAATTGAAAAATTCCTCAGCAAAATCAAACTGATTAACCATGCTATTTATATTACTTTCAGGTTCCTCTAAATTAATATAAACACATTTCTGCCCCTTCCTTGCCCCCTCTAATAAAAAATGCAGAACAAAAATACTCTTTCCAACTCCTGGCGGTCCACTTAAACCAATAATACTTCCTTTAGGCAAACCTCCCTGAATCATCTCATCTATATTTTTGATTCCAATACTTTCCCTTTCCAGTTCTTCTTGAATTTTATTTTCCATCTTAAATCTTTATTTTATCTACAACATAAACAAAAATGATTTTACTGTCAGTTTCTAATTTTTGGCATTTAACTTTCTCATTAAATCTTAAATTATTTCTTAATTCCCTTGGAATTAAAAAATATTTTGTTGCTTCATTCTTGCCTCTCTGAGATAAATTTGTTTTAATATCAGCAACATCTTCAGAAAAAACACATATATTGTTCATGTGTCCTTTTAATTGTAAAGATTCTTCATAACCTAATTCTATTTCAAAAACAACTTTGCCATCTTTTGTTGTCTTTGTTCCAAGTATTCTTCCCATATTACTCTTATGATTCTTCAGTATTTAAATTTTATTATAAAATCCAAAAAATTAGTGATTTTGACAACTCTTACATTGATTTAGGGATAAATTTTTAAATAAAGTTATCCGATATACTATATATAAAATAGTATCAATTAAAAGTAGTAAAAAATAGAAAATGGGTGATGTTATAAGTTCTAAAATCTTTCCAAACAATAATATTATTTATAAAATCCTTTTAGAAAAAGAAGAAGCACTAGCTTTAAAAAACGCAATTAAAAATATTCATTTTTTCTCTCCTAACCTATGCACTAAAGAAGCTAAAATAATTGAAAGAGGAAGACAGAGTTCTACTAAATATTTTAAAATTCCTTTTAGTTTAAGATTTAGAAAAAAGAAATCTTATGATAAAATCTCTTATCAAAAATTAGAAAATCATTCAAAAATTTTTTATATTTATGTAATTCATAAAAATAATCTATTCTAATCAGCTAAAACCACCTATCAGTAACTCAAAAAATCCTTTCTTTTTTCCAACAATTGCAATTCCCTTACCATTAAAAGATGCTTTATAATAAAGATAGATTTCATCTTCTTCATAAAATTTTATTTCATTTTCTTTCCAATCCTGATTTAAAACAAATAAACTAATACTTTCATAGATCTCAGAAACATTTTTCTCTACTTTAAACTCAATGTATATTTTTTCTGTACGCTCTGCAAAATTAGTATCAAATAAATAACTACTAATAACTTCAAAATCATCTAAGTCTTCTAAAGTATAATTCAACAAATCAAATTCAGCATTTCTTATTGTTTTCTTAGGAAAAACAGCAACTCTTATAATCTCATTATCAAATCTTTTTACAAGAGGTCTATTTGGATAGATTCTTGTCTGCATCTTATGAGGATCAAAATAATTTTGTGCACCCTTTTGATTAAATGGAAAAAACCAAAAAAACCTAAAAACAATAATATCTTCTTCGCTCATTATTTTATCCTCTAATTCTGTTCTAAAAGAATACTTTTTAGGAAAAAATCTAATTTTAGGAGATTTAATAACATACTTCTTTTCTATATTTTTACCAGAAACATTCCATACAATCATATTATGCGTCTGACTATATGCCCTTATCTGTCCATCTGTTTCCAAAATTTCAAAATCAATAGGAACATACTCTTTTAACTCAAGACCCTCAACATAATGACTCAAATTCAATAAAAGAGCCACATCAACAACTTGATTATGTCTTACTCTATTTCCCAAACATCCCTTACACTCAATTTTTCTTTCAAATTTAAACCAATTCAATACAACCACAACCAAATCTTCAGAAATACTTCTTACATCACTTGCAATTAATCTTAAATAATTCATACCAAAACTTACATTGATATATTCAGAGAAATTACTGCAATTCTCACACAATACACTTTTATCATTATTTCTTTCCAGCTCAACAAAATTATATGGTTCTCTAAAGCTTGCATTCAATAAGAATCCAGTCTCATTTGAAAAAATTAATTTTTTCCAATCACGAACTTTTATTACTCTTTCAAGTTGCATTACAGGAAGAACATCATAACCCTCTCCACTTGTCACAATAGAAACAGGTCCTGCAACATAACCAGAAGCAGAATCAAAAACTTCTGCCCCTACAATATCTCCAATTTTCCATGTTTTTCTTGGAATAGCTTCTGTATCACAGCAATACTTGTTCTCTGCAGGACTTATCTCGCACCCAGCATAATTATTCTGGGAGCTTGGATAATAAATCATTACACTATACCATTGAGCAGACATATTATCATCTGCATCTAAAACCTGACCACAAACAAAATTAGCTACAACTAATTTTGTTGATAAAATAATAATTATAAACATTAAACTAATAAGGAATGTGTTTTTTTTCATTCTATTGTATTTTATTTCTTCCATTTTATGTTTGCTCCCAACCCCTAGTTAAATTAACAGAAACTTCATACGCATCTTCCATTTTTATACTAAAATTTGTTCCAAGAAAAGTTTCCCAAGGAAATGGTGAATGAATCAATCCTTTTGAAGTTTGCAAAGCTTCTTCCCAGTCTGTAACAGCATCTGCACTACTTATACCCAATAATAAACCTTGGGCATTACTTAAGGTAGTATTTGCGTATATGGCAAGCCAGTTTTTACCAAAACTCGTTGAATTCTTGATTAAACTTATATTTGTCTGATTATATACAATACCAACCCCTGACCAATTAACCATACTTGAAGCAGAACTATTTATGTTTGTTTCATAACCTCTTCCTTGTTCTAAATCGAAATTACAAGCCTCGTTTGTACACTCAAACGAATCAGGACAAAGATAATAATTACAAGTAACTCTCTTTTGATTAGTCCCATTCCATAATGTAAAGGCAGTTGCATTTCTTATCTCTCTTAAACTATCATTAGCATTTGTCAAATAAGTAAAATTTGTTGGAAAACCAATCCAGTTTCTTGTATTCATATTATGTTGGAGAGTATAAATATGTGCTCCAAAATAATTATCTGATTGGTTTTGCCCAATAGGATTCCAAGAATCAATTCTATAAAATCTTCTTAGTTGTCCAGAACTAGTAAAAGTTGTATCAGTGTAATTTGGCGAAGGAGTTGTATTTAAAAGTATAAAGTCTCCAGCCAGACTTTCATTATAATAAACCCTATAGAAATGTGTATGACCACTTGCATTCCAAAATAAAGTTAAATTTCCTTTTCCATCATTTGCATTTTGGGAAGCATTTAAAAGAATTGGCTTATCTGGAAACAAAAAAACTCCAAAAGTATAATTACTCAAAGCAAAAGCCCCAAAATTAAGAGAATCATTACACTCAACATTCCAGGTATAATAGCCTTCGCTAGTTATATTTGCTGTAAAGAAAAAATCTTGTCCTTGTTCAGCTCCAACTGAAAAACTGGGCTCTGGATAAATATAACCTCTGACTAAATAATTATCCACATAACTATCCGTGTCTGCTCCTCCATCATCTTGAGTCCCTATTTTTGTGTTTGAATAAGTAGAATCTACAACAGAAGCTCTTTCAACGTCATTAACCCGTGCAGTAAAGTTACTCCCCCGAATAAGCAATTCTAAACTATGCCAACTATCTGCAGAATAGGGTCCATCAGCAGCTCCGATATGAGACCAACTTCCCCCTCCATCTAACACGAAAAACCCTCCATCAGAGGTAGAGGTCTGTATTCTATACATATAACCATTTGTATGAGAAGTTGTATGCTTAAAACCAATATTTCTGATTCCCCTTGCACCACTCGTAATATAAATATCAGCTTCAATAATAAAATAATTTGGTAAATCAAAATTATTTGCATAACACCTATCAGTTGTTCCGCTTCCAGACATGTATAAAGAAGGAATTGGGTTTCCCTGAACACTTGAAGCACTGCAAGCCCCGGTAGCAACTGTCCAAGAATTTGCAGTTGCAAAATCATCAAAAAACAAATAAACATTACTTTTATTAGTTGGAGGGTTTCCTGCAGAAGGATTCCCATAATAAACAAAATAATTGCTATCGCTGCCAGAAGCAGATATATTTTCTTGAAGTTTAAACCAGATTATAGTAGAAGAAGAATTAAAAGAATTAATATTTATCCTATCAAGTTCAATATTCTGGCTCCCATTATTATAAACAATTCTTACATCATTTCCATTATCTAAGAACTTACTTCCAGTTGTATCTAAACTTATATTTACAGAATAACCTTTTTCTAAAACAGCGCTTGCATTATTATTTGTTATGTTTAACTGCTTTTTATAACTCCAGTCTGTATTCCACCAGTCTAGTTTTGTTGTTTGATTCTGGTGCCATCCCCCACTCCAGTTTCCATATAATGAACAGGTATCAATACCATCAGGGTCTTCAGCAGTAAAATTAAAATAGATTGTTCCTAGATAATCAAAAAAAGCATTATCTAGAGGGGAAATAAGAGTTACAGCAGGCCCGGTAGTAGAAACCGAAAATGTAACGCTGCTGCTTCCTAAATGATTAAAAGAATCATTTGAATAAAAATATAAATTATGCACTCCTTCACTTGTATTAAAAGTTGTATTCTGGTTACAATCAATTGTCTGATTATCTCCATTATCAAGATTCCACCAACAGCTATCATATCCTACTAAATTATCAGTTATAGTAAAGTTTAAAGGCAAACTAGTATTATAACCATAGGCTTTTGGTTCTGGATGATCAATAACAATTGTTGGCCCTGTTGTGTCTAAACCAATTTGTCTTGTTTCTGTTGAATTAATATTATTAACTAAGTCAACTATAGTGACATTATAATAATAAATCCCGTCATTTAAGCTAGTCCAGTTTATTGTTCTCTGATTATTTGTAAAAACACTCTCATTAAATATCCCTGCAAGATTGTATAATCCAAAGGTAATATTAGCTTCATTTGTTTCATTTACACTAACATTAACATAAATCCAGGTTCTTGAAAGATTTGCATAATTATTTTCAGTTCCCTGTCCATAATCAATTAAAGGATAAGTTGTATCTATAGTTATTGTATTATTTCCTGTATCAAAGAAGTTTCCAGCAATATCAAATATCCTGTAAAACCAGTTGAAGATCCCATCATACAAAAACTCATAAATAATTCCTACAACCGCTTCTACACCAGAAATATCTCTTGTTGTTTCATTGATTAAGCCAGTTTCATTATAAACAAA
>CAZQLD010000026.1:4517-6294 GCA_964594115.1 Candidatus Woesearchaeota archaeon | reverse complement strand
CCCATACCAGTTGCTCCTGCAACTATTGTGTGGGTAGTTAATTTATCAAGCTCATAATATACAGGAAGGTTTGTCTCTGCTACTCTTCCTAATTTGGCTACTCTATCTCCTGGTTTAGGCAGAGTATCATAATCAAGAGAAACCTTATATCTTTTTTTCTTTTCCTTATATTTTTTATAAAGAAGGAAATTAAGGAAGATAAAGCTGAAAAAAGAAATTACTAAAAATATTATCCACAAAGGAATGCCAAAAAGTGAGTAAAGATAAATTGGCTGAGAAACAATAAAAGGAGCTGTGGCATCTGAAATTAAATTCAAATAAGCTGCCTCTACATTTAATAGGTATTCTCCTTCAGGAGAATCTTCAGGAATCTTTATTTCTTTTAATAAAGTCAAGGAATTTAATATCTCAACATCATCTGTATCTTCCACATAGTTTGTTGATTTATTAGAATCTGTAACAAACATCCTTAAAGCAATCTTATAGCCCTGATCCCTAATTAAATTTTGTAAATTTAATCTATATTTTAGATTCTCTCCAGGCTTAACCACCCTCTTAAATAAATTAATTTCCATAAGAAGTGTTTCTACAGGAAATCTTTTTTCAACAATCTTAATAGTTATTGGAATTTCTTTTTCTACATCCCCGCTTATTTTTAATGTCCCATTATAGGTTCCTAAGGGGCGGGTTCCATAAATTGTCACTATTAAATCCAAAAATGAATTTTTGGATATTGACGCAGAAGTCCTATCAAGCTTGACAAAATCCTCAATATCAGAAGAAAGTGAAAATATAAGATTCATAGAAGAAAATTTAAAATTATAAATTCCTACAACTTCTTCTATAAATGTGTTTTGCCTAACCTCTTTTTTGATTTCTTTCGCACTTATCCAATAATCTTCCCCTCTTTCTTCGGCAACTGTAGCTCCTGGAGGAGAAGAATAAGGGCCAGAAGTATATGGGCCAGAAGTATACGGCCCACTAGGATAAATATAAAGGTCGTACGTTGCAGCAACCATAGTTATGTTATGGTTTAAAGAAGTTGTATTCGCATCAAAATTAAGGAATGCGTAATAATTATCATAAGCTATTTTTAATGCAATAATTGGATGACTTCCTGGAACCAAAATCGGATAAAAGCCATAAAAACCAAAAGAATCAGAGAGTGTAGACACTGCTGCTAGAGAAACATTAACATCAGGTATCGCATTTCCAGACTCATCGACAACATAACCATAAACATAAGGAGCTAAAGTATCATTGTAACCAGGAGTCTCTAAATACATTGTTATATTCTTCTCAACAACATAAGCAGTAAAATTCACAGTCACATTGGTGAAGGCAGTATCATATCCGACTTTCGTTGCAATAACATTATAAGTTCCTGAAGTAGCTAAAAAAGATAAATTATAAAACCCGCTTGTATCTGACAATGTAGAGTATCCAGCAATATTAACAGTAGCATTCTCTATAAAACCCCCATAGATATCCTTAACATAGCCATACGCAGTAGCATTCATTGCCTCTCCAACCCCTCCTGCAGGGCATGTATCATAAGGATCTGTAAAAAAATAATATTTGTGAGTCTCGTTCTCAGGAACCGGCAACAACATCTGAAAGTTCACTGTTTTTTCATAACTATATCCTTTTTGAACAGATTCTATATGCGTCACATAAACTAGATGTGTTGAATCATTTAAGATACCTAAACCAAAAATATTATTCTGCCCATCATATCTATAAGTATAAGTAAAAGGAATATCTGTTATATTTGTTG
>CAZQLD010000026.1:1985-4417 GCA_964594115.1 Candidatus Woesearchaeota archaeon | reverse complement strand
TTCTGCCCATCATATCTATAAGTATAAGTAAAAGGAATATCTGTTATATTTGTTGAGCCAACCATTATGCTGCTATTTTGTAGAAAGGTATTTGAAGCACAATCTGTTTTCCCTGCACATCCAGGAAATGCATCAACCATGGCAGGGGTCGCTGGCTGCAAATTATCAAAATCAATACTGTCATTTAAACTTGCGTAAATCTCATTTCCCCCGAATGCGTCCATTTCAATACAGCTAAAAAACAAGTCTTTTCTTGTTATCTCTCCACTCTGAACATCCTCAGAAGGCAGCTCTGAAAAATTAGATACTCTTAAAGCCAAACCATAGGTTCCATGCCAGTAAACAGTTGGAAGCGTCTTATTTATTTTTACTTCAGTGATATAACCTGCTTGAGCATCAATATAAGGGGCATAACCAGTCATCAAAAGTCTTGCTGAAAGAAAAACCAAAAGTAAAGAAACCAGCACTAAAACAAAAGAAAGCAGCAAAATCTCTATTATCCTTTCTCTTTTTTCTTTTTTCAGCTCTCTTTTTACAATGCCCAAGACTCCGTCTGGCATTTTCTTACCTCTTTGCATAATTATAGGTTGGAAAAAGAATTAATAAATCTTCCTATGCATTTTAAAAAAGAGCTCTATCATATACAAATGTATATACCTTACATATACAAATGTATATACTAAAATATAGAAATGCTTATAAAGGGTATATACCTATGTATATATATGGAAAAAGGAGGAATGAAAGACTTTGGGAAAGAAGAACAAAAGAAAATAAACGAATTAATTAAAGGGGTTAAAACAATCAACAAGATTATGGGTTCTTTAAATATTCCCGAAGGAATCTTAGAAAAAGATATCAAACCTTTTGGGAATGCAAGCCATATTATCCTTTCAAAAGAACACACAAATAAAAAAGCAAAAATCATAATCAAAAAATAAATACACCGAAAAATATTTAAACAAAATCCAGTTTTTAATCTTGAAAAAGGAGTAAAAATGAACTTTTTAAATATCTTCAAAAAAAGACACATCCCAGACGAACTGCCAGCTCTTGCAACAGACGAAATTGAAAACAGATTAGAAAGCCAAGAAGCTAAAGATGACAAAGAAATAGTTAATAGCTATCTAAAACAAGAAGAAAACAAGGAAAAAGAAAGAATAGAAGAAGAACCAAAAACAAAGATTGAAGTAAAACCTGAAGAAAAGAAAGAAGAAAAACTTCCAGAAATAGAAGAAAGCTTCTTTAATGAAATGCAAGATAACATAAGCAAAGAACTTACAAACTTAAATAAACTTGAAAGTTGGTATAATGAAAAATTCTTGCCCCAGGACATTGTCTCAGATATGAGAAAGTACTGGGAAAAACAAAAATCCGGCTCTGTTATCCAGGTTCTTGGAAGAAATTTTAAAGAAAGAATCGCAGAAAAAACCACTAAACTACAAGAATTAGAAAAAGAATGGCAAAATACTTACTTTGATTTGATTGAAAAAGAAGAAGAAATAAGAGAACAAGAAAGAGAACTTAAAAAAGTACTGGCAGAATTCGTAGAGATATGTAAGAGAAGAGCAAAGACGAAAAAGGGAAAGAAATAATAAATAATGAACAAAAAAAAGAAAGGAAAAAAGAGAAAAATAACTGAAAAAATTCTTATAATAATTTTTATATTAGTTGCGCTATTAATCATTCTATTAATAATTCACTATTCTCGCACATATCTTCTTAATATAGGAAAAGAACCTAAATTATTTGTCATAGAAGATGAATGTTTGTTACTGTTAAACAATATAATTCATCAAATAAAAAACCAAGGAGAATGCAAGATTGTGTGCAGAAATGAGTGTGGAGTAAGGAAAATGAATTTTCATGATTCAGAATTTATAGAAAAAGAAAATTCATGCCATACTTGTAATTGTTATTGCGAATAAAATGGAAGAAGAAGAAATAGAAGAGTTTTATCAAAAAGAAGTTGAAAACGCAGACAAAGAATTCTTAGAAAAATTGAAAGATAAAGAGGTTGATAGAAAAGAGTTAGAAAACAGTTACAAAGAAAAACTAAAGCTGACAAGACAAAAATACGAAGAAAAGTATACAAAATATTTAGAAGAACAAAAAAGAAAAATTACAGAGAAAAAACCTGTAAGCAAAAAGAAAAAAGAGAAAAAGAGAAAATTTGAAGTAAAACCCTTAAAACTGAAATTAAGCAGAAGAGAAAAATTTCATTTTAAGTGGGATTTATTTAAATTTAAATTTAGAATAAAAATAAGAAAACTCCAGCATAAAGTGATTCCTAGTTTTTCAATAATATTTTATTTGAAAACAAAAATGATTGTAAAAGATATTTACTCAACTATAAGAGAGGCACTAGGAAGGGTAGCATCAAAAACAAAAGAAAAAATCATTGCTTTACTTAAAAACATAAAAAATATTTT
>CAZQLD010000026.1:0-1885 GCA_964594115.1 Candidatus Woesearchaeota archaeon | reverse complement strand
CATCAAAAACAAAAGAAAAAATCATTGCTTTACTTAAAAACATAAAAAATATTTTGAAGGGAATTTATTCTAAAATTAAAAAAGCTATTTTATTTGTATTTAAAAAAATCCTTAGCAAAATAAAAAAGAAAAAATCAGAAGAGCAAGAGATAACAGATAAAATACTAAGTAACAAAGAAAAACCAGCAGCAAAAGAAGAAGCAAAACCTGAAGCCAAACAGGATCAGACTAAATCATAATAAAGATAAACATTTGATGAATCTGTAGGATCATATTCTCTTAATTTAACTGGGATAGTTATTTCATAATCATAAATTCCATAAAATCCTGTTGCACCTTTATTTACTTTAGCCACAAATATCAAATCTTCTCCATCGTCCTGGCTATACTCATCATCATCATCATCACTCATATCCCATAAAATACCTGTAATAAAATCAGAATCAATTGTAGAATTTACTACAGGAACATTTTCAACAATTTTTTGTTGGATTAAAAAACTAGATTCTTCTTTCGGTGTGCCACTATCTGTAAAAGTAGTATAAACAGAATCATTAAAACCAGCCATTCCAAGTAGAACATCTATATCAGAAAAATCATCGCTTGTAGAACTATTATCTGTACCTCTCCCAATAGCTTGTAAAGAAAGCCAGTTTACAATACTTTCTTGATCTGTTATAAATATATTTCCTTGTAAGCCTGAATCATTGTTCCAAACAGTAAGATTATAAAGAGAAGAGTCAGATAAAATTTTATCTATGGTTGTATTTCCATAAAACTCCTGCCAGGCCCCTACATCTAATGATTTGTTTGTTTTATTGTTGCTCTCATTTGCTTCACTTATAGAATCATCCACATCCACAAGAACAAATATATTGTTAGAACCTATTTCTGCACCCCAAGTAACATTCACACTCTCATTTGTTAATCCTGAAATAGTGATCGTTTTATTTCCGTCTATTTGCATTCCACCAAAATAAGGATCTCCATTATAAAAACCAACAAGAAAGTTATTTGCATCACCACAACCAATATTTTCTACAATTGCATCAACAATTACAGATTCATTTTCTGCAGGAGCATAATTACTAAAATTCATCCCATAAGAATAAACAGTCAAATCAGGAGAGGTTGAATACCCAGAAAATGATTGTGAAGTCAGGTTTGCCTTGTTGTTTGCAGTATCATTTGCTATACAATTAAATCTCCAGTCTCCTAGTTCATTAACTAAAATGTCAGAATAATAAACCCCTGCAAACATTTGAGTGGAATAATTTTGATTGCCGCCTGGTTTTATTGCCTCAATTATAACGCTATCTAATCCGGACAAACTATCTGTTACACTGCAATTCACCCTTACATACTTATCTCCACAAACATAGGTTTCATTCAACACAAGAGAACTTATGACTGGAGCAGTCCTATCAACTGTGATTGTGAAATTCTCATCAGAAAAATTAGAAGCTGAAAGATTATCTCTAACAAGGCAATTCCAATTATAAATTCCTTCTGATAAATTCTTTGTGAATACTGTTTCATCCTTAGTCCCGGATACTGATTTTGTCTCATTTGCGTGCCAGCCAGTAGTCCAGTTGCCATATAGTGTAACATTATCTAAGTTCCCATCAAGATCTGCAATAGAACAATTAAACTCTATATTAATTAAAGAAAGATTAGCATATTGAACTGGAGAATTAAGAGTAGCATTAGGCGGGCTGTTTAATGTTAAATCTTCTGCAAGATCAGAACTTGCAGCCGTGACTATTAGATTTGTATAATCAGTTATATATCCTCCCCCATCATCAAGAACCTTAATCCTAATTTCATCACCCTGAATACAAGCAGTAGACAATAACTCACAATCCATTGTATAATTATTATTCTC
>CAZQLD010000025.1:0-7050 GCA_964594115.1 Candidatus Woesearchaeota archaeon | reverse complement strand
TTGTAGAGCCTGCAGCATCATCTAAAGTATACATTCCAGTAACATTTCCAATAAAAGCCTTCCACCTTGTATTTCGGATTGTTGCATTAAGGTCAAGTGTGGCAATTCTGCCACCAGAAATATTTATCACTTTCGCATCAGTGGTATTTTTAGTAACATTTGACATCACATCCAAATCATCTGGCCCTTCAGGATCTGCTGCATTTACATTTACAAATAAAAACATTATTGCCAAACTAAAAACTATTATGAACAGTGCATTTAATAAACTAACTTTGTTATCCATTTTCTATTATTTTCCCCTCTACTTTTACTACTTTCTTTTTTCACTTATTTCTATTAATAACTAACAATAAAAAAATAAAAAATAACCTTACTCTAGCTCTACATAAAAGTAGTAGTTTGTTGCTGCTATGTCTGTTCCATGCCCATTCTCTAATACAATCATCTGAAAGTCATGATACTGTTGATCAAAACCAGCAGTATCTGGCTCTTCTAATAATGCCACAAAAACCAATTGATCAGCCTCAGTGAAATCAGTAAGCAATACTTCTTCAAAATGATTGTCCACTCCTTGGTATGTATCATCAAACATCTGTGTGCTTGGGCATGTGCCTGTTGCAAACTGTGTGTTAGACGTATAAAAATTGTCGTGTCCGTTACCAGTAGAAAATGTTTCATTAACTCCATCTACATCATCTGTTGAAATATTGAAATAAGTTTCAGCTACTGTATGATTTGCCATTATATAGCATCCAATCCTTGTCCAAAATACACTACTATTCATAGAGGCATAAACTTCACCTTCTGGACTTGCCAAAGACCAGTTATACATAACATTGTCATTAATATCTGCTAACTGGATTGTACCAGAAACATTACCGAAATAACCCTGCCAAGACTGTGTGGTTGCATAACCTGTTATATCAAGCTCTGTCACATTTCCTGCAATAGCCCCATCAGACTGAGGAAAATCATCATCTGCACTTTCTGAATCTATTAAAGTATAATTTGCACCATAAGGCTCTACTGCTACAACTACAGTCAGTGAAAAAACAGCTAAAGTCACAGCTAAAAATAATAAAAATAATAAGCTTCTTTCTTCCATATTACCTCTTTTTTCCTCCTTTCAAAATAATTAATTATTTAAAAAAAGATTTCCTCATTTATAAATGTTTCCTCAAAACCAATACATAAAACTAAAAGATTTTAAAAATTACGCGTTAAAAAAAAAGATAATCTGGGAAAGAGCATTGAATCAAGGAAAAAATCTTTAATATAACTCTACATAAAAAACAACTGAATTTAAATCTGCATCATCATACTCTCTTAATTTTGCCGGAATTCTTATTTCATAATCATAAATCCCATAAGCCCCAACACTATCTTTGTTTATCTTAGCTACAAAAATTAAATCCTCTTTATCCCCCTGGCTGTACTCTCCATTGCCATCATCATCAACATCCCATAAAATACCTGTAACAAAATTAGAATTATTTATTGAATTTGCAATAGGCACTTCAGTGATATATTTATTAAACACATACAAAGATGTTGTATTCTTTACCTGTCCGCTCTTAGTATAAAGATTATAGACTGAATCATTAAAGCTAGTCATATTCAGTAAAGTATCAATATCTGAAAAATCATTTATTGTTGAATTTCCATTAGTTGTGTTTTTGCCTATTGCCAAAAGGCTAGGCCAGGATATTATAGATTTGTAATCAGCAACAAAAATACTTCCATTTTTAAAATTATCTGCTCCCCATTTTATAACAGTAAAATCATTTGAATCTGCAAGCCAGTACTCACTCTCTGATGAAATATTTCCATAAAATATTTGCCAGCCTCCTATTGAAATATTCCTACTTGCCTTATTATTATTTTCATTCCACTCATCAAAACTTCCATTGCTGGCAGTAGGCGGGTCCACGACTACAAAAATCTCATTTGTTCCAAGCTCTGATGTCCAGGTTATATTAGTCAGATTTTGGGAATACCTACTTAGATTAACCACCTTATCTCCATTAATCTGTGTTCCACCAGAATCTGGGTCTCCATTATAAAATCTCACTACAACACTCGCTATATCTGCTCCCCCTAAATTCCAGATTGTTGCATTTATAAGAACCATATCACCCTCTCCTACAACACTTGTATTAAAAACAATACCTGTTATATTAACTAAAAAATCAGGATAAGTATAATTAAATTCCCATGTTAAGCTAGTATTTGAATTCCCAAGCTGGTCCCAGCAAGTTACATTCCATAAATTCCACCCAAGAGAAAGTCCAGAAATAGGCTCTGTACGAGGCACTCCGCTTGTAACCCACATATTATATTCTTCTATAACCCCATTAATTGTAATATTGCATTGCAAGATACTATCTAAAACATCAGTAGCAGTCCATCTAAATGATATACTGGCTTGATTAAAATCAATTCCTGAATCATTTACAGGAAGCTCTAAGTCTATATAAGGAGGAGAAATATCTCTATAAAAAATCTTCACAGCTGGCTGATACACATTATTATCAGAATCTGTACAACTCACTGTCCAGTTATGCATTCCTTCAGGTATTCCTGTAACATTATGACTATTCTGCTGATTTGGAACAGGACCAGATTCTGTGTAATTAAGAATATCATTAATATACAAACTACAATTATCTATTCCCACAGGATCTATCGGAGTATAAATAAAAGTTATATTCGGAGAAGTTGTTCTATATCCATTTGCCGGGAAGTCAAGAGTCACATTTGGAGGAGCACTGACACTAAAATTAATTGTCTCGCTATAGTTAAAATTCGAAGCATTATCCCAGCAAGCAACATCCCATGTATGATTCCCATCGCTAACTATTATGTAATTTATTACCTCGCTTCCATTTGGAGAATTGTCTGAGTACTCTACCTCCCCATCAAGACTAAGATTACAATCAATATTCAAATCTAGATTATCTATTGCTGTAAAGTTAAAAGTGACATTATTTGTTGTGATAAGTTCAGACATATTAGGGTAATTTAAAACAAGCTGTGGTGAATTAGTATCAACATAGAAAATTCTCTCTGTATCTGTTCCATTTAACCAGGTTACATCTGTAACATTAACAGTCCAGTTATACTGCCCATCAGGAAATCCTGTGACTGAAAAATTATTATTATAATATCCATTATTTATGGAAGTAGAATTTGTCATATTAACTTTCCCATTTATTATAAGATAAGAAGCTAAAATTCCCTCATCATCTTGTGTAAAGTAAGTTAAATTAAAATCACTTGTATTAAACCAATATCCATCATCTGGATAAATGAGGGTTACAAGGGGACTAGTAAGTCTTGTAAAATTAAATATCTCACTCCCTCCCAAATTCCCAGCGTCATCAGTACAATTCACATACCAAGTATGAAACCCATCAGTAATTCCAGAGAGAGTCCTGTTCGCAACAGTTCCATTACTAACATTAAAATTTAGATCATCTACGCCAGTATCAACAGTAAGATTACAAATTAAGTTGTCGTCCGCTAAATCAGTAACACTAAAATTAAAAGTTACATTTAGATCATACACATTCTCTCCATCTGGATAATAAAGGGTTATGTTCGGAGGACTATTATCAATATAAAACACTCTTGTCTCAGAGGCATTTACTAAATCAATATAATCACTACAATTAACAAACCAGTAATATTCTCCATCTGCTAATCCAAAAACACTAAAATTATTTTCTTGGTCATTTAAAATCTCTGAACTATTTGTTTGGTTTAATGCATCATTTAAATAAAGCCCACAAAAACTAAGATTAGTATTATCATAAGGAGTATAACTTAGATTAATTGAATTTCCAGTATATGCAGATTCATTACCTGTATTTAGGGATATAATAGGAGGTTCGCTAATATTCACACTCCAAGTTTCACTTGTATTCAAATGACCAACATCATCCCAACAAGTTACATTCCAATATTTTAAACCATCAGTCAAATCATTAACATACCTATTGGTTAATACTCCTGCAGTTGCACTAAAACTATCTAAAAATCCTTCAATCGTCAAATTACAATCTAAAGAGGAATCAACAGTGTCGTTAACAGTGAAATTGAGATTGATATCACTATAATTTAAAGTGTCTCCATTACCCGGGGCATTTAAAACTATTATAGGGGCAGTTAAATCAACACTAAAATTCCTGGAAGCAGGCATATCAGATTGTGCACTTAAGTCAAAACACTCTATTGTCCAGTTATGATTTCCTTCTGTTAAACCAAGCACATCTATACTATTATTTTCTCCGTTTAATATCGCACTCTGATTCGTCTTATTAAAGCTTCCATCCAGATACAAACTACAGTTTATAAATCCAGAATTATCTAGGGGGTGATACATAAAAAAAAGATTTCCATCCCCGTCTACATAATCAGGGTCTGGCCAAACAAGAGTTACATTTGGAGGGGTATCAGAAATATTAAACTGCCACATCTCACTAGTATGAATCCTATTTGATTCATCTATACAAGTAACATTCCAGTAATGCGAGCCAGCTGTTAAAAGACCAGAACTCACATTTATTATCCATCCATTATTAGCAGATGTAGAATTTATTGTGCTCCCATCCAAAACAACGTCACAATCTAACTGGCTGTCAAGATTATCTGTAACATTAAAACTAAGATTAAGTTTAGTCATAGTAAAATTAGAATCATTTTGAGGATATATAAGAGTGACATTTGGATTTTCTAAATCAACATAAAAATTCCTTTCTGTATCTGTTGCTACTAATCCCGTAGCATCTGTCACATTTACAGTCCAGTTATATTGCCCGCTACTGAAATTAACTGTAAAATTATTATAAAGACCATTCAAAACTTCTGTTGCGTTACTTGCATTAATCTGCCCATTAATAATTAATTCTGCTCCTATAATATCATCATTTTGGTCTGTTGTATTATAGATTAAAGTAAGATTACTATAATTAAACCACTGATTGTCAGTAGGAAAGATTAATTCTACTGCAGGTGCAACCCCAGTCTCAACAGTGAGATTCACAGAGTTATCTATTATAATAGTTCTAAGACTTGTGTTTACAGAAACTGGATAAACTCCAAACTGTGAAGGATTAGTAAAATTATATTTATAATCCCCACTTGAATTTGTAACAATAGCTGTATAATTAAAAACAATTTCTTCTAAAACAGGAGTCAAAGAAGAATCTGTAGCAGTCATTTCCACTCTATACTCTAAATATCTACTTGCAATATTAGAATCATTAATTGGATCTCTACTATTAACCTGTTGCCAATCTGTCCATGTATTTTTGTCATTAGAGGTTCTCACATAAACTATTATGTTTGTACAATCACTTGAATCATACTGTACTGTTAAAAAAGGTCTTTCGTGTTGGATTGTATACTCACTACTTCTTATATTAATTCCATTACTAGTAGGCATATCAAATACAACACCATAATTACTAGAAGTTCCATTTACCCATCTTCTCATCGCATTAAGCATATCTATTGTATAATTTCCAACAGAACTTGCTGTAAAACTAGCTTCTGATGAGGCTGCCCTAGAAGGAGGAGCAGCACAACCAGTAGAGCCCCACGCAGTGCTTGTAAGTCTATTATTATATGTTGCCTGACCTTCTTTCCAATTCTCTAAAACCTCGTAAACATTAACCTGGTTTCCTGTATCAGATACTGTAAAAGTTATGTTGGCCCCACTAATTGTAGAATTTTCAGGAACCTGATTAAAAGCTCTTCCAATAACATTGTTAAATTGCATAAGCCCCCTCACAGATGTTGGGGAACCATCTACCAAAATTCCAGACTGCCCACCAAAATTACTTGTCACACTTCCTGAATCTATATAAGTATCTCCAGTACCAGAATAACCATTCGAATCTCCTTCCTGAAATATGACAGTAGCTGAACAAGAAGCTCCAGTAGACACCCAAATAACAGCATCCCACTCAACACGTGCACCTGCATCTAAAATCCTAGTAAAATTACCAGAAGTATTCCCCGAAGCAAGGGTTATATTTTGTCCGTCGCTAGCAGTCTGGAAAAAACTACCTTTATTAAAATCAGCATTAGAAGTATCATTAAACTCTTGATAATTATCATATGTTCCGTCAGGAGTTACATTTGCAAACAATAAAAGAGAATTATTCAACCAAATATTAATAGGATAGCTTCCTAAGAAACTTCCATTAGTTAAATTAAGATGCCCTAATATAGTAACATTAGTTGAAACATTGACTGGATTAGGGCTAAGACTTATAGTGATGGCTCCCTTAAGTAAAGTAAAGTTTCCATCATACTGTGATGTTTGATTTAAACTATCATTTGCATAAATAGTATAATTATAAACAGTCAGCCACGTATAATCTGTTGGAATAACTGCTTTCCAAAGTATTCCTCCAACATAAGTTAGAAATGTTCTAAATTTCTCTGTCCCCCCCTTTACAGTTTCCCAAATAATAATCCAAACACTATCAACATCTACATCACTCACATTTGTATAAATTGTAAGATTCTCTCCTTCATCTAATAGATGGGTGTCATTTACTATCAAACCGTCTTCTCCTGTTTGATTAATAAAAACCAAACTAGGAGCCCCCAAGTCATAATAAAATACTCTTACTTCACTCCACGATGAATTAGCTATCAAGTCTGTTGCTAAGACCCTCCAGTAATATATCCCTTCCTGAGTAATTCCTGTTGGAGTGTCTCCTGTTGGATCTGCTTGTTCTGTAATACTATAATTGCCATAAACTATATCAGAAAAATCAGAAACATTACTCACTTCTAAAACATAAGATATATTATCTCCATTTACATCTGTTGAATTGCTCCAATTAAGCTCTGGAATAGTATCAACAGATGTTTCGTTTGCTGGAAGATTTAATTGTGGAACTGTTGGAGCTAACTGACTGACTATAGTTATATCAACACTAGGTGAGTTACTTTCTAAAACCTGGCTAAAGTTCGTAGAATTGGCAGTAACAAAAAACTCCCAGGTTGAACCAATAGGGCCTGTTGCATTAA
>CAZQLD010000024.1:5954-7827 GCA_964594115.1 Candidatus Woesearchaeota archaeon | reverse complement strand
AGTCAAATGTATCAATTTTTTCTTTTTCTAGTTGTTCTATCTGATACTCTAAATCGTCCACAATAATATTGTACTTGTTATATCTCTCTAACTCCTCATCTGATAATCTCCTTGTATTATGCAAGATAGGCCTAAAATTGATAAAGTAAGGCCTAGCATGATTATAAGAGGGATTTACAAACATTCCAACACCTACAGATGCCTTAACTAATGACTGCAAGAAATCTGTCCCATACTTCTCCTTTATTCTATTCAAGTCACCTTCATCTCTGGTCCTCATCTGCAGCTCAGTAGAAATATTTGCTTTGATTTCTCCTACAAAATCAGACAAAACTTGAGAAACAAGCATAACACCAATACCCCATTTTCTGAACTCTCTGCATGCCCTCTCTACTTGCAAAAAACCTTCGCCACTTCCACCAAACCTTGATAATAATCTATGAACCTCATCAAAAATAACTATTGTTTTAAGTGTTGGAGATTCCACAGGATTGAATTTAAATATCTGCCTTATAATGTTAGAAACAAAAAGATCAATATCTTTTGGATCAAGTTTATTTAAAGTGAAAATCTGGATTTGGCCTGGATTCATATACTTATTCATATCAATTAACTCTCTTGCATTTTTTACTTGTCTTACATTTCCCTTAAATGCTTTTGCATCAGTTTCTTTTAGTCCAAACTTAGGGTAGTATGAAAACATTTTTTTATCCTCACACTTTCTCAACATTCCACTCCATTGAGCAGTCGGGTCAAAAACAATTACTGCTATATTATGCAGCAAAGCCTCTTCTATAATGACTTGTGCAGAAATAGATTTGCCACCCCCTGTTGCTCCTGCAACTATAGAGTGAGTCATCAACATAGCAGGGTCTAGATAAGAAGGAACGTTTGTTTCAGCCACCTTTCCCAAAAATAAAAAATCTGGATTTTTCTTAGGAATGGTTTTCACATCAAGCTTCATCTGATATTTCTTTCTTTTTTCTATAATTTTTCTGACAACATAAAAAATGATAAACCCTATAACTGCTAAACCTCCAATTAAAACTAAGAGCCATACAGGAAGAAACCCAAAAAGAAGCATACTAAAAAAAGATTCTTTTAATAAAAAAGAGGATTTATTTATAATCACTTTGTTTTCATCTTCTAAAACTATTTCTAAAACATAAGAACCCGCTTCTAAAGCTTCAGGAAACTCAAATTTCTTAATAACTTGAAAAGAGCTTGAAATATTTTTGATCTCAGACTCTAAAAGATAAGACTTATTTTTCTCGTCTGTAATAGAATAAGAAAAAGAAGCATTCTTGATTTCTTCTGGTTTAAGCTTATTGACATTTAACTTGAATTCTAAAAAGCTATTTAAAGTAAATTTCTGTTTTAAGAGCTCTGTTTCTAATAACACCGGGGCATTTAAAAATTCCTCAAGAACAGTTATATTCACAGGTAGTTTCTCCTTTATGTCTCCTTGGAGAGTAATACTGCCAGAATAATTCTTAGGCTCAGCCCCCCTTACAAAAAAACTTATTGTAGAGCTATTTTCCCCTCCTACAACCACTCCTACAGACTCAAACTCAATTATCCTTGAAATTCCATCACTGATAGAAAATGAAACTTCTATATCTTGGCTTCTTAAATTAGATATTACCAGATAATCCCTAAAAACATCCCCTTCAGAAACAACCCTTTCTACCTTACTTCTTGAAATAATATAATTATCTCGTTGTATCTCAGGACCATAAGCAGATTCTAAAGCCATAACAAAATCAAGAATTAAAAAAAATACAACTAAAAAAAATACAAAAAAAGTGTTTCTCTTTAAATTCAAATTCCCATTATTCATTTGCTTCCTCTTTTTTGACTTTAGTTTTACTTT
>CAZQLD010000024.1:1761-5854 GCA_964594115.1 Candidatus Woesearchaeota archaeon | reverse complement strand
TCCTTTCTTTTTGTCTTTTTTGACTTTTTTCTTGATTTTGCTTTTCCTTTCTTTTTGTCTTTTTTGACTTTTTTCTTGATTTTGCTTTTCCTTTCTTTTCTTTCTTTTTTATTTTTTCTGCTTTTTTTTGTTTTGCTTTTGGTTTTTTAACTGACTTCTTTACTTTTGTTTTTTTAAGTTCTGGTTTTGCTTGTTTTGGCTTTTCTTCGGTTTCTTCCTTTTCCCTTGTTTTTTCTTCTGTTTTAGGAACTTCTTTAGGCTCTTCAGTTTCTTCTTTTTTTGCTTCTGGTTCTTCTGCTTCTTCTTCTGGTTTTTCTGCTTTAGGTTCTTGTTTCTCTTCAGCTTCTTTTTTCTCTACTTCTTTTGATTCTTGTTCTTCAATAATTTCTTCTTTTGGTGTCTCTAGTTTTCCTTCTGTTGCTTCTTCTTCACCTTCCTCTTTTGGTTCTTTAGTCTCTTCTGGCTTCTTACCCTTCTCCACCTCTTTCTTTTCTTCTTTCTTTGCTTCTTCTACCTGGGGCTCTTGTTTTTCTTCAGAAACCTCTTTCTTTGGTTTTTGTTCTTCCTCTGGTTCTTCTGATTCCTCTATTGACTCTTCTTTAGTCTCTTTTGGTTTTTCTTTTGTTGTTTCTTCCTTTTCCTCTGTTTTCTCTGGTTTTTCCTCTTTCTTTTCTTTTGGCACCTCTTCTTCTGGTTTCTTTTCCTCTACTTCTTTTTTTCCTTCTGGTTTTTGTTCTTCCTTTGGTGGTGGTGCTTTTGGTTTCTTTTCTGTTCCTTTTGACTCTTGAGCCTCTGTACCAGGAAGGACCTTTGCTCCCTTCTTAGCTTCAGATTCTCCTTTAATTTGCTTTACTTCAGTTTTTAATCTCAATGAAAGTTTGCTAATCTCTTCTTTAAGTTTTTCTTTATTTTTCAAAACATCTCTTGAAACAGGCTCTCCATAAGCCTTCTTAATTCTTGTGTAAATGTATATTGCTTTATCAAACTCTCCCTCTTTTATCAAATTCTTTAATTCATTTAACATTAAATATAAACTCAAAATCCTCTCTTTTTCTTTTTCTCTACTATAAATCACCATTAAAATTAATGCAAAAATTGACAAAAAGAAAATTAAAATAAAAATAAAAGAAGATTTCAAGGAAGCTAAAAGCAAAAATCTTGAACCAACTTCAAAGACATCAGAATCTATAGCACAAGATTCTTTGGTTGAAGCTCTTGCATAAAACATATACTCTCCTTCTCTCGCATTTGAAGGGACTACTAAATCTCTCTCTAAAGATAAAGAAGAATCAAACCAGAGTACTTCCTCAGAAGAATCATAAATATTTCCATAAAAGTCTTTTAGAGCTATATAAAAAATCATGTCTGCAGGAACTATATCTTTAAGATTCTGTATGGTTATATCTGCTTTGACAATTCTCCCTGGTTTCACTCTTTTATACTTCTCAGGGATCTTAACATCAACATCAAATTCCACTTCAAGAGCATTTACCTCTATAACAATCGGAACCTCTTGCGTGCTTGAAGATTCTACAATAAGTTTTCCAAAGTATTGATCTGGGAAAGTGTCTCTTCCTGCTGTAAAATCTATAGTTATTTCTTTTGTTTCTCCAAAAGGTATAACAAATTCATCATCACTTAAAACAACAAATTCTTCAAGCCCTTCAATTAACAGATTAAAAGACAGATTAAAACTGCCTATATTAGTAATTTTAAGTATTCTCGTTTCTATTGAGTCTTGTTTTAATGAAATTAAAAAATATTCTGGATCTAAAGTGAAATTTCTAATTTTTTTGGCTTTAAAAATTGAGATAAGCCCCTCGCCTCCAAGAAAAGAAGGAGGAGTAGGAGTCACAGGAGGAGCCGGCCTGCTTGAAACAGTAAAATTAAATATAAACGTACAATTCACATTGTTACCTACATCAAAAGCACAAAATCTCCAAGAAACTAGTGTTCCTCCAGGGGCACTTATCTGGGCTTCGTATAAAGAAGCATTGTAAACTCCAGAAAAATCTTGTGAGTAATTTACCCATCCACTTCCCTGATTTATAGAAAAGGTATAATTTACTAAACCAAAATCATCAGTCCAAGTAGTGGTAAAATTAACATAAGCACTTTGATAGATAGTAACCTTGTTCTTAGCTGGAGAACTCCATTGCGGAGGCTCTGTGTCGATACCTACAGTTAAATAAACTAAATTACTGCTGGCATTAAGAATCCCGTCGCTTGCATAAAAAGTTACGTTTCTCACCCCTACAAAATTTGTATCAGAATAAAAAGACACAAAATTTGAAGAATCTATAAGGATAGTTATGTTTTGCACACCTGAATAAGAATAATTAATTGGATCACCATTGTAATCTACAAAAAAGTTGTCCAAATCAAAGGCATCAAGCAGATTTCCATTTATCATCCAAGATTGATTAGGTATTATTCCTGAAAAAAGAGGTGGGGAATTTTCAATATTAAGTTCTGTTTCCACTCCTGCCTTCAATAAAGGTAAGAGGATAACTAACAAAAATACTAAAACAACCCCTTTTCTGAAGCAAATCCTCATTTTATCTGTATAATTATATCCCATCTTAATTTAAATACCTTTTTGAAAAAAATCACGTTAAAAAAGCAGAAAAACCAAAGGTTTATAAATCCCTAAATAGTACTTATTTAATGCTCAAAAGAGAATCTAAAAATACCAAAAAAGGACTTAAAGAAAAACCTAAAGCACCTAAAGCAGAAACTGTTACAGTAAAGGGAACTATAACAAAAGAGCAAAGAGAACTAATACGAAAACTAATTGGAAAAATAGGGAGCAATGAACAAGATGTAGTGGGAAAAATTCTAACCTTATGGCTTTATAATGAAGGCTTTTTAAAAATAATAAAAACATAAGTAAGAAAAAATGGCTAATAAAATATTCAAAAAAGAAATGGTAGTTTTATTATTTCTAATTGTAATCATCTTATCAAGTTTCATAGCGAACAGTGAAAATGCAGAAGATACAGTAGAAACAATAGAAGAGATGGCAGAAGATATTATAAATGAAGAACCTGCAACAGACACAGAAGAAATAAATGAGATTGAAACAACAGAGGAAACCGTACAAACAGAAGAAATAGTAGAAACAATAAATGAAGAACCCCCAGAAGACGAAACAATAGAAACTATAGAAGAAAATTCCAGCGATACCCTGCTAATTAATTTAGAAGAAATAACCCCTATCAAAAATAATGAAAGTGAACCTAGAACAGAAATTATAGAAGACAAATCAAATATTGCCAATGAAAGTTTATTTAACAAAAGCAATATGATTGAAGAAAATAACACAGAGTATATCAACTTAGATATAATAATCTCAAACACAAATTCAGGAGGAGGTACAAAAGAAACAAATGAGAGTCTTGAAAATACATCAAAAAATAAAACAGAAGAAACAGTAGATGTCATTAAAAAAACTGAAGAAAAGAAAATCATCCTATATAAAAATGGTAAAAAAGAACTCGAAGCAGAAATCTCCCCAGACATAATAATTAAAAAACAAGAAGTAATAAAAGAAAATGGAAACAAAGAAGTAAACATTTCTAGTAATAATCATGTAGACACTGCCTTAGTTGTCTATACTGACATTCCTGAAATTCACGAATCTGAAAAAGGCAGCATAAAAATCTATTGGGTTAATGAAGACAGAGAAATAACAATAAAGGACTTTATAGATGAAGATGGTAATGGGTTGTTTGAAAGAATTTCCTGGATTGTCCCCCATCTCTCAGAACAGATTTTCGAGATTATCATTGATCTTAATGTTGGAGGCACTTCTTCAAACATAGAGATAATGATAAACGACGCCCCAACAGGAGAAGAAAGTAACCCTATTGCATTTGATTTTGAAATTAATTACAGCAGTCTAGAAGATGTAGAATGCTTGCTCACAATAGATGTAGATTCAACAGGATATAAGAACATAAACCAAACAATTGAATGGCTCACAACACTTCCTAATGGTCCTCATACCTGGCTCTTGTTATGTAAAGATACAATAAATCCAAGTATAGAAAATTCAGTATTTGACAACTTCACAATAAATGAAGAATTTTCA
>CAZQLD010000024.1:0-1661 GCA_964594115.1 Candidatus Woesearchaeota archaeon | reverse complement strand
ACCACCCCTCCTGAAATTAATCTCATCCAGCCAGGAAATGATGTAATAATCTATGAAAACAGGATAACTTTCTTATATGAAGCAGAAGACAATGTTAAAATAAACAACTGCACTTTTGAACTTTATAATTATTCTAAAGGTTTTGGGACACTAGATTATTCAGTAACCCACACCAATATAGAACCTAATGTAGAAAAAGAAGTAAAACTGACAAACTTTAAAGAAGGAGATTACTCTTGGAACGTCTTTTGCTGTGACAACTCTAGTAACTGCAATGGAGATTTAGACTATGATAGAGACTTTACCATATCTTTTTCAAATAGCTCTGAAAAAGATACTCCTAAAAATGACACTCACGAGAAAACACAAGAAATAAAAGACCTCCTCTCAGATATAGAAACCTTCCTGACAAAAAAAGAATCTTATACTCTAGAAGAAAAAGAAGTTTTAGAAGAGCTAAAAATATCTGAGGACTTGGAATATTACAAAAAAAGATTAGCGCAAATAGACAGAGACTTAGGACACAATATTAAATTCATAGATGATTTGGTTTTAAGAGAGCAAAGAAAGCAAGAGATGTTAGATGAATTAGAAGAAATTAAAGCAAAAGTTCCAAAAGAGCTGAGAATCATAAATACGCACGAATATATAAAAAACAGTATCGCACAAAACATGGAAGATATTACAATAGACTACATAGAATTTAAAAAAACACAAATAGATAACAGGGGAATCAAAAAATTAGCAGAATTAAACTATAAAATACAAAGCCAAATGACTGTTTCTACAAATGTAAGGCAGGTTGAAATAACTTACGATACAACCCAAAGAAGAATAACCCAGGTAACAAAAAAAATACAAATGCGAAATAACTCTTTTGATAAAATCTTAGAAGTAATTCCTAAAGATATTGCTGATAACGCAAGCAAAGTAATTTTTATTACTGAAAGTGAAGTGATAAAACAAGACCCTATCTTTGAACTATTGCTTAGTAACCTAGAAAACGACAGGCTAATTTATTATATAGAAGAGTTTATTGATGTTAAAGAAATAGAGAAAACAGAAACTGTTCTATTTAAAGAATTTTCCACACAAGGATTTGGAATAACTGGGTTTTTTGCTCTAGATTTCATAAGAATAACTGATTCATTTTCCTATATAATAATCCTAGCCTTTGTGATTGTCATAGCTTATCTAACCATCACTTTTACAAAAAAATTGAAAATAACAAAGTGGAAAGAAGAAGAAAATGTAGTGAAAATTTTTGATTTGATAAGAGAAAATAAAAGAAATATAAGAAGAAATGATTTAAACACTGCAAGGGAGACATATCACAAGATACAAGAGCTATATCCTTTAATCCCCGAAAAATGCAAAAAGTATTTGTACAAAGAGATTAGAAAAATAAGGATATTTATAGATAAAAAAGATATCTTTAATCTTGTCAGAGAACATCGAGAAGCAAAAAGACAAGGAAGAAAAGAAGATGCAGCAATGGTTTACAAAAACATCCAAGCAACCTACAAGAGACTTCCAAAAAAATATCAAACAGTAATTTACGAAAAGATGTTTAAACCTCCTAATGAATTCTATTAAAAATTAAAAATGTTATATTTAATCTTAGCATTAATCCTAGGAATCTTGGCTGGATGTTTTACAGG
>CAZQLD010000023.1:0-11177 GCA_964594115.1 Candidatus Woesearchaeota archaeon | reverse complement strand
TTATATTTCCACACTCTCCACCTACACAATTCACTTGGGCAGTGAAATTGAAAAACTGATTTGGATTGACATTTGTGTTGCTACTTGGGCTTATTAAAGTAACGTTTAATGTTCCCCAAGCAACAGTCCAGCTTGCATAATCAGAATCAAACACAGACTCATTATCCCAACATCCAACATCTAATCTAAACTCCCCAGACTCATTAATAACAATATCTATATTATCATACTCCCACCAGTCACCTATACTAGATGTTGCATTATTATAAAAATAATTATAAGAGTTTGGAATGTTTGTCAAATTAAAACTAGCATTTATTATATATCCATCAGAGTCATTACAATGAATTCTGACTTTTGTTAAAGTTTCTCCAAAATCAACTTCTTCACAATCTTTAAAGCTTCCTCCTTCTTCACACTGTATCTGATTTATTGTTGGGGCTGTTGCAGTAGTATCAGTAATTGTGATATTAATTCTCAATGATTCATTACCTGAAACACCACTATAATTTGTAGAATTTGCAGTAACAAAAAACTCCCAGGTTGAACCAACATCTCCAGTTGCATTAACACTCCATGTTACATTACAACTATTATTTGCCATGCCTTCTAAACAACTTGTTCCAGTGTAAGACATTGGATTCTGAGAATTCGTGTAAAAGGGATTTCCAGAATTCATAGGAATGACTCCTTTACCAGACTCATTTTCCTCACTGCCTAAAACATAACTTGGTGCGCTTGTCATTGCTTTGTAAACTCTTAAATCATCATATTCTACAGTAGCATCTGCGTTTGAAGCAGTTAAACCATAATAGCCAGTTGTTCTTGAACCACCTGTAGCAATAGGTCCATAATTCCAAGAGCCAGGTTCTGCAGCATCCTCCCCCCATACTTTTTGGTAAATATTCTGCCCAATTACCTGAAATTTATGATGATACCATGTATCCACATACCATGCGTAAGTTCCCTGATTAATCCAGGCAACCTGGTCATTTAAAGCGTCTAGTTCCCCGCTTGCGCCATCAGCATTATGGAACAAAGAACAATAACCTCTTCCTGCTCCACCAGCCCCATCCATCCTCAAACTTGGACCAAATCTATAATCATCTCCATCAGTCCAGACAGTTACTTGCATCTTAACATCAACAACTCCATCTGTAAAAGAAGGACCCGACCCAAGATAATCTATTTGTAATTTATTAGGGTCTCCTGAACCACCTGAAACAATCAGTTTATTGTTGGTGATATTCCATATTGCAGTTCCAACAGAGCTATAATTAGATTCTGCAGTTATATCTGCAATATCAGCCCGGCTAAAATCATCCCAGAACATATAGACATTATTATAATCATAACTTGGAGCTGAAACAACAGAGTTTCCATAATACATGTAAACATCATCTTTTGTTGAAGATGCAGACAAACTAGATACCTTAAAATGAATTACTGTATTTGCTGTGTTATTTGTATTTGGCTCAATATGATATGTTATTTCTGTTCCATTTTCAACAATTCTCAAATCACTCATATCTTCATTCATCTTTCCTGCAGAAACAAGGCTCGCAGTATCTACAGAAACATTAGTTGTCCAGTTACTTACTGCGCTTCCAGAATTTTCAGTTATATTTATTTGCGCTCTATAATCCCAATTTGAATTCCACCAATTAACAGGATCAAGGGTAGCATTTATATTTCCACACTCTCCACCTACACAATTCACTTGGGCAGTGAAATTGAAAAACTCATATTGAAGAACATTTGTATCTGTGTTAGGATCTACCAAATCTATAGTTAAATTCCCCCAAGGTATGCTCCAATTAATATCTTCTGTTGTTATGGGATTTTCCCTACAAATTGTATGTAAATTAAAATCTCCAGAATCATTAATTGTAAGGTCACTAAGATCATATTCCCAGAATCCATCTGTTTGACTTGTTACAGTTGAATTAAAATAAACATAATTATCATCAAGATTCTCAAGTGAAAAAGTAACGTTACTAATAGCTCCTTCTCCTGGAGTACAGTTAGTCCTCACAAGAGTAAGAACATCCCCATACCCTAAAGTTGTACAATTAACCCAGCCAACTCCTGATTTATAACAAGAGGTATTACTGATTGAAGGAGGCATTTCTATTTCCAATATTTCAAGAGTGGTACTATTCCCCCAGTTACTATAATCTACTCCATCATAAGTCCTCATGCCACAACTCCAGTTTTCTCCAACACTGGTATTTCCACTATCTAAAACAGCACTGAAAAGACTACCTTCTGAATAACTATTATTATAATCAAAAGTCAAATTCAAAACCTGATTTTTGTACCATTTAACTGTTACATTCATATCATCTCCAGCATCATCATCACTCAGAACATCAAAACAATTCAAATCAACACTTGTTTCATTACTATAATCTGTTGAATTTATTTCAGGAACAGGTGTATTTGGAGCATCATTATATATATAACAAGTCATATTCCACCTATCAGAATAAGTATAACTACCAACACCATAATGCCTCATCCCAGAATTAACTGCAGGAACAAAACTAAAATTTGACAAATTATAAGACCAACCAGAATTCCAAACCCCTTCACTATCTCCATCACTATGAGAATCAATTGTAGCATATCCAGTTCCATTATAATACTGAAGCTCTATGTGTTCGGCCCCACTTATAGATTGTGTTCTCCAATCCCAAGTAAAGACACATTCATCATAAGAAGAAAAATCCATTGTTATATTAAAGGCTGTCCCATCTCCAGGGCACCTTATACACCATAATCCTCCACCATTAGCACAGTATGAACTAGAAGATCTGGCACATGCTCCTGTTAATATTAATCCAGCTGTACCACTTTCAAAATTATTATAAAAAACCTGAACTACCTGATTAGCAATATTATGGGCATATGCTTTTTGCCCACCAAAATTAAACTCAAGATGGTGCTTTCCAGAAGTTAAAACCTTGCTTATCTCACTCCCAGTCTCATTACATTCATAATCTTTAATAAAGATTCCATCCCTCCATTCATAGTTCATAATCTTTGGCCCGCATTTAATTTCTAAAAACTCTAAGTCCTTGCCAAACTCAGTTCCATTTACAGCTTTAATAATTAAATCAGCTTTCCCAACTGTTGTAAATCTAACTGTCCAATCTCCCCCTACTGTAGGATAGCTCTGAACATTTAAAACCTCGATTGAAATTTCAAATGTCTGTTCTGATAAGTGAGGCACAATCCATTCTATTTTATCAATTAAATTATTATTATTCTCATCTTTAACTGTAAAACTAAGATATTTATTCTCTTCTTTCCAATAAACCCTAATCATATCTTTCTGTTCTAAGGTTAAAGTCTCCTCAATCTCAGTATAAGCTAAAACATTTTCATAATCAAAATCAGAATAAACCTTTACTTCCTTCTTCTTTTCAGATAGTTGCTTCTCTTTTTTCTTTGGCCCAGGAAGAGAATACTGAATTTCCACCTCTCCTTTGATATCCTCTAAAACAATATCTTTTTCAGCCTTATTTCCAGAAAAGGCTCCTAAAATTCTATTTAAGATAAGATTATTAACTTCAAAACTGATATTCTCTTTTCCATAGCCCTCTAATTTATAGACTGAAATATTTTCACTTGCTCCTGGAATCTTTATTCTAATCTTTTCTGAGCTTGCATTTAAATTTTCATTAAATCTTACAGGCTCTCCAACAACTATTTGATATTCTTCAACCTTAATCTCAATTTCCTTCTCTTCTCCAGATTCTTCTTCTGCAAACTCTTCCTGCCCTTCATTAGCCTCTTCTACCTCACTAATTTCAGTTACAGTTTCATTTACTTCTTTTACAAGTTCTTCCTCAAATTCCTCAGAAACAACCTTAAACTCATAATTTCTTATTTCTTCTTTTGTTTCTAAAATAATCTTATACTCTCCGAGTTCTTCTGGTTTGAAAATAATGCTTCCTTCCCCTTGTCTTATATATGAAGTCGAAGGAGTTATAATTTTTAGTTTATACTCTCCTGCTACATCAATTTTAATTTTTTCTCCTAAAACATAAATATTTTTCTGAACAACTGCAGAACTAAATAAAGGCAAAACAAGGAAAAATAAGATAATTAAACAAATTATTACAACAATACTTATCGCACCTATTTTAGCCATTGCCTTTTTATTCACTTTTCTCTCCCAAGTCTCTTTTCCAAAGAGAGCTGTTTTATTCATTTTCCACCCCTTTTCTTAGAATTCTCAGGCAATTTCTCTTTACTAAGAAGTTTTATTGCATTTTCAACAATATGCGACTTATTTCTATACTCATCTAACTCCATAAGCTCGTCTAGAACTTCAAGTGTCTTTTTGTCAAAAGTAAAGCTAGCCCTCTCTTTTA
Organism: Candidatus Woesearchaeota archaeon; assembly: GCA_964594115.1. Lineage (GTDB taxonomy): Archaea > Nanobdellota > Nanobdellia > Pacearchaeales > GW2011-AR1 > MFWN01. The sequence goes on along the minus strand of CAZQLD010000023.1, from coordinate 6,795 downwards.
ACTCTTTTTTACCCATTATTTTTGCCTCTTTTGAAAGTATTACGAAATATTACGAAATATTACGCTATAAAAGAGCAAAAATTAGTTTATAAATCTTTTTAAAAATATATTTTTCAAGAATACTCTGCTAAATTCTTCTTTTCCTTAATTTCTTTGTTTTATAGACTCTTCTTAGTCTATAAAGTAACCAAAAGCATAAAAAAACAGCGAATATAATTATAATAAAAACAAAATTCCCATTATTTAATACAAATAACCTTGCTTTCTCAATAACGAAATAATCCTGTATCTGAGCATGCTCTGTTTGTCCTTCATAAGCCAAATCAATTAAAAAAGTGTAATCTCCTTCATTCAAAGTAGAAACATCAATTTCCTTAGTAAATTCTGTTTGAGCTTCAACAAAAATCATCTCAGTTTCCTCATAAACTATTCTGCCAGAAGAATCTAGGATTCTATAATAAAGAGATGCATTAACTCCTTCTGGAATCCTTAAATTCACTAACCCAATTAATCCAGATAGTTTTCCAGAAGAAACTGTCTTATTAAAAATCCCTAAACCAATATCAAATAAAACATCTTCTCTATTTCCCTTAGACCAATTAACCCTACAACCCCTCTTTACAATCGGCTTGTTAATATTGCAATTAGGATTTAAATTCTCGCAGGTTCTTGTTTGTTTTTCATCGACACAATCAGACCAAACGCTACAGTCCCAGTTTGGCTTACATTTTCCTGCACCAACACTAAAAACCCTCGGACTTTCCTGCACTCTACTATCTGAACTAGAGCCAGTAAAAGTAAATATCATATCCTTATTCTCAGTAATATTCACTGACTGATTCAAAGCTTGGCTGCTAATACTAGCATTTACAGTATAATTTGAATAATAAGTTATTGAACTTGAGTTAGTTTGTATATACTCAGTTAAACTCTTCCTGCTTATCCTCCCACTTGAATTAGTTAATTCTGAAAACCGAAAAACACCAGTATTATCAAATACTGTTATATTCACATTACTTGCTGTTGTTCCATTAGAATAATTTGTAAGAATATCAAAATACCACATAACATTTAAAGTTCCATTAGCTGTTATCGACCAGTTTTTATCATCAAAGCTTACATTTGTAAAATTCCACACCCCATAACTAACCCCATTGTTTACAAGCAAATCAGAATTAGATACTTTTGCATTCAACGAACTATCCTCAATAGTTATATTATTGCCCTGACTATTAATAAAAATACAATATGAATTTGTTGTTATATTTTCATATTTAAAAAAAACAGTATTTGCATAATGTAAGAAAACACCATATGAATCATTGCCTGAAGTAACAATTGTATTTCCTGTAAAATTATTATCAGAAAAGGTGTCTATATAAAGTCCAGGAGATGATGCCCCTGAAGTTGAAATAGTATTGTTTGATAAAATATTAAAATTTGACCCATAAAAATAAATTCCATATCCTGAATACCCTAAAGTTGTTATATTATTGTTTGTTATTGTATTAGCGCCTGAATCTGTTCCTAGAGAAATAGCAAACGCCTCTTCAGCATTTGAAATGATTATAGTATTATTATCCACATTATTGTAGTCTCCTGAAAATAAATAAATCCCATATGAACCATCAGCCAAGGTTTCAATTATATTACTAATGATGGTGTTATAATCTGATTTTGAATCTAAATAAATCCCATAGCCCTCTTCTCCTGATGTGAAAATAGTATTACTATTTATTGTAGAGTTTAGAAACTCATCCATATAAATACCATTCCCACTAAAAATCCCAAAAGTAGAAATATTATTACTAACTACACTTGCGTTTAATGATGACTCTAATAAAATGCCATATGCATCCTCTCCAGAGACAGTTATTAAGTTATTATTAATGCTTGGACTAAAGCAATCTACATAAATTCCATAGCCTCCTGTTCCAGAAGTTGTGATATTATTTCTATCAATAATTGTAAAATTAGAATCATCGATTACATAAATACCAAATCCAGTATTTCCTAATGCATAAATGTTATTGCCAGTTATATTCACAAAAGAAGAGCTTGAATAAAGATAAATTGCATAAGAACTATTGCTTGAAATATTTATAGTGTTATTAAATACATCATTATTAATGCTTGCCTCTAGATAGATTCCAGATGTAAAAGTAGCCCCACTAGAAACTAAAATACTATTATTATAGATTCTTGAGCTAGTTGAATTTAACATGAAGATTCCTGCATCTAAAAGAAGACTTGAATTTCCCTTAGAAATAATACAATTTCTAATTGTTGTAAAATTAGCAGTAGAATAAATTCCATATCCTACGCTGCCTAAAGATGAATAGTTTATCTCATAGCCCTGACAATCTAAGGTTACATTATTCGCGCTAATTGTAAAACACGTGCCTGTTGAATTAACATCCTGAGTCAGAGTATAAACTGCATTTTCTATATTAAGAGTTCCACACGCAGATATTTCAGGATCTATAAATGCCTCAAAACTCTTATCTAAAATTTTAAAATCGAAACTATTTCCCTTATATTTTGGAATCTCAAAACTTATTTTTACTGCAAATGGCTTATCTGTATCTAAAGAAAATTGCCTGTCTTTTGACTCCTCTGTTTTAATAACAAAGCCACTTATTAAACTATTAGAATCAGTTAAATTATCCTCTTTACTAATACTCTCTATCATACTCTTTAAATCTTTTGTATTATTCTTGGCAGAAATATCAAATGCCGGCTCAGTAAAATTCTGCCCTGTTATGTTTGTCATATTCACTGCCTCCCCTTTAAATTCAGAAAGATTTTGTCTAGAAATGTTTTCTTCCATAGCAAAACCTTCCTGTTCAGTGAGATTCTGAGAGGAATAATTCTGCTCTGATACATTTTCAGATATTTTTTTAATTACCTTTTCTGCAGTATGGGTAAACTCTAAAAAATCAGTGAACTTTCTTCTTTTAAAATGAATTTCTTCTCTTCTAACAACAACTTTTGTTATGGCTCTTTCAGCAAATTCTTCACTTAATCTTTTGTCCTTTAGTTTAGCAATTTTCCTTTCCATAGGTTTTGATAATCTTTTTTCTCCAGTTTCTGAAATACTAACACCAACCCCCTCCGCGTTATTTTTTCCTTTACTTTTTTCCTGCTTATTTTTCTTTTCAACAATCTCAGTCTTCATAGTATAATAAATTTCATCTTCAACTATAAAAGTATTAGAATAAGTAACCTCAACATTCCTTATATTTTCAGAGTTCTCAAAATTTAATTCTATCTCAGGAAAAGATAAAATTTCTTTAATTTGCTTTTGATTTTCTATTTCAAAGATAACTTCGCACTTCTTCCAATCTCCTTCAACAAGCCAAGTGCAAGAAACATAAGGCTCAACAGAAACAATAATCCCTGACTTATTTGCATATTTGTACCCTAAATAAATTACTTCCTTTCCATCCCCTACTTGTGGAGCTTTTACCTCTTCACTCTCTTCTATTTCTTCTACTTGTCTGATTAAAAACATGTTAATTCTTGGGTAAATTATTAAAATCAGTAAAGACAAAATAATTAGCAATAAGGTACTATAAACTTTATTCCTTTCCCCTTTCTTATTTCTCATTAGGTTCTTATCTCTCATTTTTCTCCAACAAATAATAAAGTTTAGCCATGCCCACCCTTCTAAGAGAAACCTTTCCTGTTCCTTCTAATCTTGCAAGAATAATCCTAACAGCACTTCTTGAAATCTTATAAAATTCAACTAACTCTGTTATGCTCAATCCTCCACTATTGTTTTTCTTTAAAATTCCAACTATCTTCTTCTCGCTCATTTCATACCCCTCTTATTAACAATATAATGAACAATATCATCAAGAATACTATTAGAGATATAAGTTTAAGGTTGAAACTTTAAACCTAAGAGAGATATATGGTTTAATTACAAAACATTAAATATATAAATCATACTCACAATAATAATTTATAATCTAAACTAAAAATTTAAGGAAAAATTTAAAAAGAGGAAAAATGAAACTTACACAAAATGAAAGAAAAACTCTTAAGCTATTACTTAAAAATGCAAAAATATCTGATTCTGCTATAGCTATAAAACTGAAAATTTCAAGCCAGGCTGTTGGCAAGATAAGGAGAAAATTAGAAAAAACACTAATTGATTCTTACACTCTTAATTTAAATTATTCTAAACTCGGCATCAAAACTTTTACAATCGCTCTTGCAAAATTAACCTCAGAAGGCTTAGATAAAGGAGAATTCGAAATAGAAAAAAAATTATTAAACAATCCGCATATAATCCAGGTTTATAGGCTTCCTCACAGGAAATTTACTCATGCTATTCTTTATGGTTTTCAGGATGTTGATGAATTAGACAATTTTTTCCACTCTCCTAGTTATAAAAAAGAACTTCATAATTTCATAGAAAATGAAGAACTCTTTACTTTTTCACATAACAGTTTAATAAAAAACAACCCTATGCAGTTATTCCATAAAATAATAGACAGCTTAGGAACAAAAACATCAGAAACAAGTTTTAATGAAATTGAAAATTTCAAAAAGAGATTATAAAACCAAGAAGTTTCTGGCTACATTACAAAATCTGATCCAATCAACAAAACCGAAAATACTAAGACACCCTATTCATCAGCACAAAAACTATAAAAACAGCCCTTACCACGTAATTTAAAAAGAACTTATTAATTGTAAAAATATAAAATGTCCTCCATACTGATAATAACCCCTGTAGAAAAACTTCAATCTAAAATCAATAAAATCCTAAACTCTTTTAAAGGAACCACAGGAATTTATGTTTCTCTTAACAAAACTCAAAAAAGTGTTGAAAGTACGCTCAAAAAAAGTAAAATCAACACAAATAAATTATTCTTCATAGATTGCATGACCTCTAAGCAAGTAAGAGACGATGTTCTCCATATTTCTCCAAGCGAATTAGATAAACTAAATTATGCTATAAATACTTTTATTAAAGACATTAAAGACAAAAAATTCCTAATTATAGACGCTCTTTCCACTCTCTTAATTTATAATGATGAAAATAAAGTGGCTTCTTTTGTCAAAGAGCTAATAGAATATGCCTCTAATAATGAAGTAGAAATAATTGCTTTTAGCCCAAAAACAAAAGGAGAAGAACTACTGAATAAAATATTTAATTTTTTCGATAAAGTGAAGGAAAATTAAAGAAAATTAATTTGTTCTAAGAAATGATAAAGATTCTTAGCAGGATAAAAAAACTTTTCTTTTTTCTACCTTACCCCCAAAATTATCCAGATTCCAGCGTGCAATATTTAAATTTTAAATTTTTTACAGTTATATAATTTTTAATCAAAAGAAGTAGGATGAAAAAAATACTCTGTATAGAAAATAATCAAGATACTGCAGAATCTGTAAAAACAATACTAAATCTTGCAGGATTTGAAACAGAAATAGCTGGCTCAGGGAAAGAAGGAGTAAGAAAAGTAGAAGAAAACTTTGATTTGATTTTATTAGACATAATGATGCCAGACATGTCCGGATGGGATGTCTTTACAAAACTAAAAGGAAAAACAAAAGCTAAATTTATTTTTTTAAGTGCCATACCCATTTCTTCAGAAAGAATAGAAGAATTAAGAAACGCAGGAGTTTCTGACTACATTACAAAACCTTTTATTAAAAGTGATTTAATTTGCAGAATTAATAAAATTCTAGAAAAGTAATTTGTAAAATAACAACAATATACAACATAATTCAAAATTTTATATTAAGCAACTTGTCTAGGGCTATTTTAAACCAATAACTATACCTCTCTGGATTTTCTTTTAAACTTTTTTTTAATTCTTCTAAGTTAATCCACTTCCAATCTTCTGCTTCTTCTAAATTAGGCACTATTTTTCCATCAAATCTCCCTATAAAAACATGGTCATATTCATTTTCAGTTAAGCCATTATTAAATTTAATATTATAAATAAAACTAAAAATTTCTTTAATAGGGCAATCAAAACCAATCTCTTCTTTAAGTCTACGGTGCGCAGCATCTTCTATATTTTCTCCTACCCTAGGATGACTGCAAACAGTATTTGTCCACAAGCCACCAGAATGATACTTCATACGTGCTCTTTTTTGTACCAATAACTCTCCTTTGGAATTAAAAATAAATATAGAAAATGCCCTGTGTAATCTACCTTCCTGATGCACCTTAATCTTTTCTCCTTGTCCAATCTCTTCATTATTCTCATTTACAAGTATAATATGCTCCATTTTTCATATATTCCTATTTATTAAAAAGTCAGCAAATAATTTTAATTTCTGCTTGCTCTCAGACTCAAGAATGCAGGAGTCTAATTTTTTCCATGCATTCCTTACTAGCTTTTTAGCTTTTATTTTTGCATAGCTTATTGAATGATGTTTTTCCAGGATCTCGATAGATTCTTCAATTAATTTTTTATTTTTAGTTTTTAAATTCAAAATCTCCAATAATCTGTTTTTATCTTTCTCCTTGCCTTTCTCTAAAACTCTTATTACCATTAAACTTCTCTTACCTTCTGTAATATCTTCGCCAAAATCTTTTCCCCAGTTCTTATTAGTTATATTAAGAATATCATCCTGAATCTGAAATGCCACTCCAATAGTTTCTGCAAACTTTCCTAAAGCTCTTACCTGTTTTTTAGTTGCATTTCCTAATAAAGCTCCAAGTTTAGCAGACATTCTAGCAAGAGTCCCTGTTTTTAAAGCACACATTCTTAAATAGAGCTCTTCACTTATTTTCTCCCCATTGTTATGCCAATAAAGATCCATCCCTTG
>CAZQLD010000022.1:0-12403 GCA_964594115.1 Candidatus Woesearchaeota archaeon | reverse complement strand
TCTTTTCTAAAAGTTTATCAAGTCTGTCATTAATTTCTTTTAATTTATCCTTAATTTCTTCAAGATTAATTCTTTCAATTTTAATTTCCATTTTTTATTGAATCTGTTTGGCTTTTTAAGGAACTACACTGTATACACGTTCTTGCCAGAGTGTATAAAAAGTGAGTATTTTTTAGTTGGATTAAATAATTTTTTGGGGTTTTTAAAGAACTTAGATGAATATTATTCCTAATAAGGTACAATAAAGGTATAGTATTTTTATAAATCCCTTTTTTTGTTATTTCCATAAACTTGAAAAATTTTCAGGGTTTTTAAAGAACTTACTTAAAGAGTCGCTATTGGAATAGCCAATAAACAGCTACTATTTTTATAAAGGGAACAGGAAATTTATAAAGTGCTTACACTAAAGAAGATTATTACAAGAGGATAAATAAAAAATGATAGATTTTGCATGTAAGAAATTTGATATTGAAGAGATAATCAGATGTAGTTTAAACCTGACAAAAACAGAGTTTAGCATAGTAAAATATTTAATAAAAAATAATCTGGAGAGTTTTACGGCAAAAGAAATTTCTAAAATATTTAAAATTGGATTATCAACATCACAAAAAGCAATAAAAAAAATTAATGAAACAGAATTAATAAAAAAAGGCCAAAGAAATTTAGAAAAAGGAGGGTATATTTTTGTTTATTCTATTAAGGAAAAATTAATTTTAAAACAAAAAATTTTAAGTATAATCCATAATTGGACAAAGAAAGTAGAAATAGATTTGAAAAAATGGTAGGAGTATCTCATTTTTAGAGAGATATTCTTAGATACTCCAATTCATTTAAATACTTCTTAATTTGTTAAATTTTAATTCAATAAAAATAAATTAAAGCAAATAATAATTAAATAAATTCAGGAGGTAAAAATGATTATAAACATAACCGATAAAGATTTTAAAGAAAAAGTAATAGAAAAATCAGAAGAGATTCCCGTGGTTGTAGATTTTTGGTCAGAGTGGTGTCCTCCTTGTAATATCTTAGGACCTATATTAGAAAAAATTGCAGAAGAACAAAAAGAAAAATTTATATTAGCAAAAGCAAATACAGAACAGACTCTTGAAAATAGCAGAAAATATGGCGTAGAATCTATACCTAATATAAAGATGTTTAAAAATGGAAAACTTGTAGGTGGATTTATAGGAGCTATACCAGAATCTGATGTTAGGGAATGGCTTGATAAAAATTTAGATTAAGAGTTATCTTAAGAGTAGATTAATAATTAAATTTTTTGGATATAAAAATGTTATATGATTTAATAATAATAGGGGCAGGTCCTGCAGGTTTAACAGCAGGTGTTTATGCTAGTAGATACTTGCTTAAAACTTTAATCATTGGAAAACTCCCTGGAGGGATGATATCAGAAGCGCATAAAGTTTGTAATTTTCCTTCTTATAAAACTATTTCTGGTATGAAATTAACAAAAAAAATAATAGAGCAAGTAAAAGATTTAGGAATTAAGATTAAACAAGAGAATGTTGAGGAGATTAAAAAAAATAAAGTTTTTGAAGTTAAAACAAACAATTCATCTTATAGGGCTAAAAAGATAATTTTGGCAATTGGAACAGAAAAAAGAAAACTAAATGTTCCGGGAGAAAAAGAATTCTTAGGTAAAGGAGTAAGTTATTGTGCAACTTGTGATGCAGGATTTTTTAAAAATAAAATAGTCGCAGTAATTGGAGGAAGTAATGCTGCTTTAACAGCAGCTTTATTATTATCCGAATATGCAAAAAAAGTTTGTATTATTTACAGAAAAGAAAAATTCTTTAGGGCAGAACCTACATGGATTAGTCAAGTTGAAAAAAATAAAAAAGTTGAAATAATTTTTAATGCAAACATTAAAGAAATTTATGGAATAAATTCTGTTAACAGAGTTAAATTAGACACAAAAAAAGACTTAAAAGTTGATGGAGTTTTTGTTGAAATAGGCTCTATTCCAGATGAAAAAATTTCAAAACAACTTAAACTAAAAACAGAAGAAAACTACATTGTTGTAGACAAAAAACAACAAACTTCTTTAGAGGGTGTTTATGCTGCTGGAGATATAACAAATAATCCTTTAAAACAAGTTATAACAGCCTGTGGAGAAGGAGCAATAGCAGCCACTTCTGCTTATGAAGAAATTAGGGGGAATAAAAATGGAAAATAAATTTAAGGAAACAAATAAAAATGCCTCAAATTATTAAGGAAAAATGTATTGGATGTGGAATTTGTGCAAATATCTGCCCTGAAGGTATTGAAATAGCAAATAGGATTGCAAAAATTAAAGATGAAAATGCAGATTGTTTAAGAGATGCTGCCAATGCTTGTCCAAGAGGAGCTATTTTGTTTGATGAAGAACCTAAAAATGAAGATATTAATACAAATTTGAATCAAGATTATAATCAAAGCCACTGGAGTGGAGAAGGAGTTGGTCAGGAAGGAGGGATGAGTAAAGGCATGGGAAGAGGTGAGGGAAGAGGGCAAGGAGTTGGTCAAGGAAGAGGAATGGGCAGAGGAAGAGGTAGTGGAATGGGGGGTGGAAAAGGACAAGGAGGAGGCAGAGGAAGATGGTAAAAGAAAAACCACAAAATTTAGTAGAGTTAATACAAGGAGGTTTTATTTATCCAGCTTGGCTTCCAGATAAAAATGATTTTTTATTTAATGAAGAAGGGAGAAATAAAATACTGAAGATTGTTAAAGAAAGTAGTGGAGAATTTCCAAAAGATATTTCGTTATTAAATCTTGGTAACTTAAAAAATATAAAAGGATATTTAGCATTTTTAACTGAAAAAGATTATGGTGCACTAAGTCCATTAATGTGGAATACATTCTTTGAAAGACAGAGATTAAATTATAGAGCAATTTATTTTGTTGGAAATCCAGAAGATGCAGAAATTATTGTAAATGCACTTAAGTCTGATCCAAAATATGTTGGAGGAGGGTTTGGTAGTGGCTGGAAAGAACAACATAGTTATCTAGATAGAATATTTCCTAAAGAACTTAAATCAGTTAATTTTATTGCAAAGAATCCTAAAACAAAAGAACTAATTGGATATAATACTGACATTGAAGGAATGTTGTTGCCTTTAGAAGAAAGATTTAGACAATTAAGTAAGGGAGGAATACAAGGAAAAACAATTGTTATGTTTGGAGCAGGAGGTGTTGGAAAAGAACTTCCAAGACATTTGGTGCAAAGAGGAGTAGGTAAATTAATAATCTTAAATAGAACAGTTGAAAAAGCAGAAAGATTAGCAGAAGAAGCAAATAAAATAAGACAAGGAGTTGCAGAATATGGAGGAGAAGAGCAAATTAGAGAATGTTTATTGAAAAATAAGGTTGATGCAGTTGTAAATGTTACTAAAAAAGGAGCAGAACCTTTTGAAAATTATGCTGCTTTTGCTAAAGCAGATATAGATGATCCTGAAGGAGTTAGGAGAAACAACGAAGAATCATTAAAAATAGCGAAAGGTTTAGCAAAAATAAATCCAGAAATAATAATTTATGATATTACTCTTCCTAAAGCAGGAAAACCAAAAACACTTGAAATAGCAGAACAAGCAGGTTTAGAACATTTAGTAAGAGGTATTGGAATGGTAACAAATCAAGGGGTAATCGCTGCAGAAAAATTATATAAAAGGAATCCAAAAATGTTTGAGAATAAGTATGATAAAAAAACAATTGAACAGGTATTTAAGGAGGTAAATAAAGGATGAAATACCCAAGAAATGAAATATGGTTTAAAAAAGTTTACCAAGAAGATATAAAAAAAGAGGCAATTAATATAATTTATAGACCAGAAGACAGGATTTGTAATGGAAAAAATGAAAAATGCTTTAAACCAGGAGAAGAACTAATCTTGAGAGTTCTTGAAAAATCTGGAGATGATAAAAGAGGAATTAAACCAGAATTTGTAGAGGGTTTAATAAAAAGAGTTAGGGTTAAAAGAATGAAAAAAATATCTATTGATGATTTAACAAACGAGGATTTTGTTGGTAGCTATCCTGATGTTCATAATAATGAACAGTTAAGATATCATTTAGGCAAAATATATAATCAAATTCCTTCTTATTTTAAAACAGTAACTAAAATAGAAATAGAATATTTAAATTAATAAAAAAGAATTGCTGAAAAAGCAGGACGTTAATTAAAAAGAAGAAATAAAAACCTTCAGGATAAAAAATGGCTTTATTCAAAAAGAAATGTGTATATTGCAAAGAGAAGATTGAAAAAGGTGAGGAAGTATGGGAAAAAGTAAAAGTTCCTGAATTTACAGGGGTGCGTCTTCAGCCGTTTTGTAGTGAAGAGCATGCAGAGCTTTACAGAAAGAACATTAAAGGAATCAAGAGAACAAACTATTGTCCTCGGTGTGGGGTATAATTAAAATGAAACCAGAAATTGAAAAATGGGAGAAAGAAGAAGGGGTTGAGTTCTTGAGAAAAATAGGAATTAGGCCAGGACAAACTGTTCTAGATTTTGGAGCTAGGAACGGACATTATACTATCCCAGCTGCTAAGATTGTTGGGGAAAAAGGCATAGTTTATGCTCTAGATAAAAATTCTTATCCTCTAGATGAATTAATGGGAAAAGCCAAGAAGGAAAGTTTAGAGAATATAAAAAGAATTGATACACCAGGAAGATTAAGAATTCCCTTAAGAGAAAAAAGTATTGATGTGATTTTGCTTTATGATGTTATTCATTTAGTTGGGAAAAATGACAGCAGCACTATAGATGATAGAAGAAAACTTTACAAGGCTGTTTATATAGTGACTAGAAAAAATGCTTTAATTTCAGTTTATCCCACTCATCTCACTACTCACACAGATGTAACTTCAAAAAGAGAAATTAGAAAAGAAATTGAAGAAGCTGGGTTTAAATTTGAAAATGAAATGCATATAGAACTAATTCATGACGACAGCAAAACTAAAGGAGATATTTTAAACTTTAGGAAAAGATAAAATGAGACTAAAAAAAGAAATCCTAAACTGTAAAAAATGTGGTTTATGGAAAACAAGAACAAATCCAGTAGTTGGAGGAGGTTCTTTAAATTCAGAAATTATGTTTATAGGAGAGGCTCCTGGATTTAATGAAGATAAACAAGGGAAACCTTTTATTGGACAAGCAGGAAAAATTTTTGATGAGTTACTTAATTCAATTAACTTAAAAAGGGAAGATATTTACATCACAAATATCCTCAAATGTCACCCGCCACAAAACAGAAATCCCACACAAGAAGAAATAAATACCTGCACGCCATATCTTAATAAACAAATAGATATCATAAAACCAAGAATAATTTGCTGTTTAGGAAATTTCTCAACAGATTTTATATTAAAAAAATTTGGCTTAAAAGAAAAAATCCAGGGAATAAGCAAGATTCATGGAGAAATTTTTAATGTGTCGACTCTAACAGGGATTATAAAAATAATTCCTTTATATCACCCTGCTGTTGCAACTTACGATATAAATAAGTTGGAAACACTTAAAAAAGATTTTCAGATTTTAAAAGAAAAATGAAACCTATTGTTGAAATAAATCCAGAATATAAAAAAATATTTAAAGAAATTATAGGAGAGATAATTAATTCAGAAAATAAATGACAAAACCAAAAACTTTAAATTAGATAATTTAATATTATTAATTAAGGAAAAGATAAAATGAGACCATTTGATGATGATTTTTTTGATGATGAAGACCCATTTGAAGATATTATAAGAGGATTTTTTGGGGCAAGACCAGAAATAAGATCAGATATTAGAAGATATAAAGAAAAGATCATAAAAGGAGAGGAAGAAGAAAGAATTATTGATTTCGTAGAGGATAATAACAAAATTTATCTTGTTTTTGAATTGCCTGGATATGATGAAAAAGATGTTTTAATAAATATCAAAGGTAAAGAGTTAGAGATTAAAATTAATAAGAGAAGGAGTGAAGGAATTCAAGATTATTTAATACCAAAATTACATCAAGGAATTTCTATTAAAAAAATTCTCCCGAAATTTATAAACATTAAAGAATTTACTCACACAATGAAAAATGGGGTGCTTGAAATAATTTTTGATAAAAAATGATAAAAGAAAAAATTAAACCAAGAGAATTAGAAGTTATAGAATCTTTACAAGAAGATATTGACAAAGGAATTGTTAGAATTCCTTCAAGAATTATGAATTCATTAGGATTAGATTCAGGAGATATTATCGAAATCAAAGCTAAATCTGCAACAGTTGTTAAAGTACTTAGATTACTAAAAGATGATAATAAAGAAATAATTAGAATTGACGGAACTATTCGTTCAAATATTAATGCCTCTATCGGAGATAAGGTTTTAGTGACTCCTATAAAAATTTTAGATGCAAAAACAATTACTCTTGCACCATTGCAAGAAGTAAGATTTAGTGATAATCCTACAGAATATTTTCATACAAAATTAATGCATAAACCACTTAGTATAAATCAAACAACAGTAATTGATGTTTTTGGAACAAGGCTTTCTTATGTTATTACAAAAACAAATCCAAAAGGATATGTTATTGTAACGCCTTCAACAAAGATAATTGTTTCAGATGAACCTTATTCAGGGGATTTAAAAGCAACAGGAATTTCTTATGAAGATATTGGTGGATTAAAAAATGAAATTGAATTAATAAGAGAGATGGTTGAGTTGCCAATGAAACATCCAGAAGTTTTCCAAAAACTTGGTGTAGGAGCCCCAAAAGGAGTTTTATTGACTGGGCCTCCTGGAACAGGCAAAACATTGCTGGCCAAGGCTGTTGCAAATGAAACAGATTCTACATTTTATTCTATTGCAGGTCCAGAAATTGTTTCTAAATTTTATGGAGAATCTGAAAAGCACATCAGAGATATTTTTGATAAAGCAGAAAAAAATGCTCCTTCAATTATATTTATAGATGAAATAGATTCTATTGCTCCAAAAAGAGGGGAAGGAATAGATCAAACAGAAAAAAGAATTGTTGCACAAATTTTAACTCTTATGGATGGCTTAAAATCAAGAGGGCAGGTTGTTGTTATGGCTGCCACTAATAGACCAGAAGATATTGATGAGGCGTTGAGAAGACCAGGAAGATTTGATAGAGAAATAAAAATTAATCCTCCAGATGAAAATGGAAGAAAAGAAATATTACAAATACATACAAGAGGTATGCCTTTAAACAAGGATGTTAATTTTGATGAAATCGCAATAAAAACTATTGGATTCACAGGAGCAGATATTGAAGTTTTGTGCAAAGAAGCAGGTTTGAAATCATTAAAACCTTATTTTTCTGAATTAAAAAATTTACAAGAGAAAGTTCCAACCCAGATTTTAGATAAAATAAAGATAAGTAAACAGCATTTTATTGATGCAATGAGATTTGTTGAACCTTCAGCTATGAGAGAAGTTTTAATTAATAAACCCCATGTTCAATGGATGGATATTGGAGGATTAGAAGAGACAAAAGAAAAATTAAGGGAGATTGTTGAATTACCTTTATTAAGACCAGATTTATTTGCAAAAGCAGGAATAAAACCTTCTAAAGGAGTTCTTATTTCTGGGCCTCCCGGAACAGGAAAAACTTTGTTAGCTAAAGCTGTTGCAACAGAATCTAATGCTAATTTTATTTCTGTTAAAGGTCCTGAACTTATTAGTAAATGGGTTGGGGAATCTGAAAAACATGTTAGAGAAATATTTAAAAAAGCTAAACAAGTTGCTCCATCAATAATCTTTTTTGATGAATTTGATAGTATCACAAAACAAAGAGGGGCTTCATTAAATGACTCAACAGAAAAGGTTGTAAACCAATTATTAGTAGAACTTGATGGGATTGAAGAACTTGAAAAAGTCATTGTAATAGCAGCAACAAATAGAAAAGATTTAATTGACCCTGCTTTATTAAGACCAGGAAGAATTGATGCTATTATAGAATTACCAATTCCTGATAGAAAAACAAGAGAAAAAATATTTGAAGTTCATACAAGGAATATGCCCCTTGACAAATCTATTAAAATAAAAAATTATGTAAATAAAACAAATTTATGGACAGGGGCAGAAATTGAAGCTGTTTGTAGAAATGCAGGAATTAATGCTATAAAAAGAGTGTATAAATCAAAGAAAAAAGAAAAATTAATAATTAAAAAAGAAGATTTTGATAGAGGTTTAGAGGAGGTTTCTAAAAATATCAATAAATCAATAGAAACTGATAAAGAAAAAAACAAGAAAAAATAATTTCAAAACCAGCATAATCTTTAAAACTACCAAATCCCTAATAAAGTTTACAATCATATACAAGCAAAAGTACAAACAACTAAAAAACAGTCTCAAAGATTAGCCAAAAGGGTCTAGGTTTCGGCGGGGGCACTTAACCTTAGGTTCATAAAAGAATTATATCTTCGCGTTTTATTCCCTAAAATCTCTTCTGATAAATTTTGTCATGATGGTCAAAATCTTCAAAATATATCTTATTTTCTGATTTTACAAATTTAAAAACAAGAACAAAAGAGCCAATTTGAACTCTTTTAAACTCCTTTAAATCATGCCTTAAATTTTTATAATGCTCGGCATTTGAATTAATTACTTCTTGAATCTTTTTTAAGATTCTTTCATACATCAATGAATTTTTCTTAGAAATCTTATTAAGTATCCTCTTTAGAGTTGGTTTTATTTCATAATCCATTTTCCTCTTTTTTATTTAGAAATTATCTTGATTCTATAATGGTTTTTAATTCTTCAATATTCTTAAAAGCTATGCCTTTTTCTTTATCAATTTTTTTTAATTTCTCTAAATACTCGGGTCTTATTTCTGGTTCAAGAAGTTCTTGTTCAAAAGCTTCAATAACTAAATTGAAAGCCTGGTTTTTATTTTTTAGTCCATATTTAGCTTTAACAATGCCAAGAACTCTGTTTTCTTTTTCTCCTACTTCAAAAATATTCTGAGCCATTTTTTAATTTATAAGTTTTACTTATCTTTTATAAGTTTTTATTATATTTAAATCTTTTGGTTCTAAAATTCCTACTAGGTTTAATCTTTGCCACTGCGAGGTTCTGATTTTTCTTTCCTCGCTTTTTTTTGGGTTTTGCTAGTTTCCAAAATTATTTAAAGAACCGATTATTATTGGTATTATGTGGGTTGCTAAATTTAAACTAAAAGATGAACAAGATATTTACAGTCCTCTGTGTGAAAAGTATAAAATAGACTTTTTTGCTTATCCTATTACTAATTTTAAAAAAAATGGTAAGATTAATTTGATTGTTGCGGGAGATATTTATGGAGAAGAAAAAGATAAGAAGAAATATCTAAGAGAGTTAAAAAAAGATAAGAGAGTTAAAAGTATGGAAAGAATAGGAGATTTTATTCTTATTCATGCAATTCACCCAATATCAAGAGAGACTATTACAGAAATAACCATCTTTTATAATCCTCAATATATAATAATAAACCCTGTTCATGTTTCAAAAGATGGATTGGAATATTGGGAAGTGGGATGTTTAGATAGAAAAGAGCTTATGAAGATAATTAATGCGGCAGAAAAGCATTATAATGGGAAATTGTTTTCAATAAAAGAAGAAAAAATAAGTTCAGTTTCTATAGTAAATATATTTCCTAACCTTACTAAAAAACAAAAAGAAAGCATTGAAATTGCATATAAAAATAAATATTATAATTATCCTAGAAAATTAACAATTAAAAAACTAGCTAAGATTGTTAATAAATCATATTCTACATTTCAAGAACACCTAAGAAAAGCTGAGAAAAAAATAATTGAATCTTTCTTAAAAATAGCTTAATGAATAAAGCCGACTAATATCGGTATAAAGTACTTAAATTATCTAGGAGTACTTCTAAGTAATTAAACGTATGGAGAAAAAATGTCAATAAAAAACAAAATCGAAAGAATTGGAAGATATTTAGATATTAAAACACTTAGAAAGCTTGAAAGAGAAAGAGATTCCCTTGGAGCAGCTATTAAATCTAAGGGGCTTGGGTATTTAGTAAGAGCAAGCAAAAATTATGAAAAAAAGGGGGCAGGATGGCTTAGGAATGCTGGTTTTCTATCTGAATTAGTAGGAGATTACAAAAGAGCAATTAGTTTATACACAAAATGCAGAGAACTTAATAGTCTTTATAGGGTATATAGAATAATCGGGGATTTAGAGAAATCGCAAAGAATTCTTGAAATCCAACATACACCTCTACCAAAATTGCCAGATGAAATAAGATTGGAGGAAAAATAAAATGTTTTATGTACAACATCTATCCCAAATTAACTGGGAACAAAGCAAGGGAAAGAAACTGTTGGATAAGTTAAAGGAACTTTCTAGTCAGGGAACTACTAGATTAAAAGATTGTTTAGCCATTCAAAGCCAACTTAATGAAGAGATAACAAACGGAAGCATAAAATATCTTAATACAAAGGAAGTTTTGGAGGAAGCTAAGAGTTATGTTGACTCGGTAAGATAGAGGCAAATAACTTAAAAATAAGGAAAGAGGCAATTCCATCCTAATTCTGTCACCCTCACGTAGCCGACAATCTTTATAAATCTTCTTAAACATATATCAAATATACCCCATATACCCAATCTCATCTAAAAATCCTTATCAGACCTAACCTGAACCTTAGGTTCACATTTCGGCAGGGGCATCCTAGTAAAATGTGATTTTGGAGAGATTTCTGAGAATTAAAGAAGGTAAGGAAATAATGCCTATTTTGATGTTTTTATATAAGGAGGATTAGGGTTTAGCTATTTTCCAAACTTTATCAAAGTAATTCATCAAATTTTCAGATATTTCTCTAGAAGTTATTAAATATGCAAATGGTTTATCTCTCCAAGTAGTTAATAAAATTTTATCTTGATATATGTCAATAGTAGATGGTAATGGAAAGTCTATAAATTTTAAATCTATAAACTTTGGAGGTTTAACAAAAGATTTTGATTTTTTCAAATCTGCATTACTTACTCCCCTTACCTTTACTCCCAATTCTTTAAAATGATTAAATTCTTTTTCATAAAAATCATTTGCTATTTCAGAATATTTTTCATCATGAACATAAAAAAAAGATAAGGGAATCTTTTTTGAATAATCTTTAAGGAGCAAATCATAAGCGGTTTTTAATCCTTTCAACCCAATAAATATTTCTGCTGTTTGATTATCCTTATTTCCACTCATTCCCTCTAATGCAGGAAGTATTTTTTGAAGCATTTCCTTATTTTTTCTTACTTCTTCCTCTTTCTGCCTTATAAATTCTAAAAGCCTATTTGGTTTTACACTCTGAAAATGCTTTGTTTTTTCTTTTAAAGTGAAGCTAACAAGACCTTTTCCCATAAGTCTACCCAAAACTTCATAAATTTTTGAATATGAAATACCAGATTCTTTTACAATAGCACCTACAGTTGAGGAATTTAACTTTAAAAGAGCTAAATATACACTTGCTTCTCCTTCAGTAAGTCCTAATTTTTTAAGTTCATCTTTCATAATCAATAGAGATTGCCTTAGTTTATAAGCTTTTCTAAATACATACCCCTTAGGGGGGATATAATATTTATATATGGTACTTTTGTCTCGGCTTTAGGAGTAAATTAAAATGGAAAAGTTAGGAGAAATTTATTCAGTAGAAGATTTTAATAAATATGCAAAGATATTTAAGAAACATGAAGAAAATCCTTTCATGAAAGACATAGCTAGAGGTATGTATGGTTTTCAATGGGAACTTGAAAATTTTTATGATATTTCTCATAAACAAGTATATACTAAATGGAGTAATTTTCCTGTATTTAGTCTAGAAGAAGAAAAGCCTTATAGAATAGGTAAGATTCCAAAATACCTTTTAGAAATTTTACAAGATTTTCATGAAAATCCTATTGATAACAACAAATTAACTTATGAGTTTGTAAGAAATGATTTTCAACCCCCAGAAACAAGAGAAGTTAAGATAGGTAGAAAAATACTCCTTGGAACTGCTACTGCGGTTGCCATAGGTTTCCCAATCGCTTATTATTTTACACGTTCTCCTCAAATAACATCTACAATTGCAGGTTTAACAGGCTTAGCTGGAGGTTTAGTTGCAATGCATTTTCTAGCTAAATCCTCTGATAATGGGGAGAAGATATTCTATAAACTATTTGAAGCTACTGAAAAAGCAGATTCTTTTAGACTTCACTATGTTACGCATAAGTGCATTGAAAAGTCAAATCAAGAATGATATTTCTGTCACCAAACGGTGGTCGACAATATTTATAAATAAAAGCAGTCTTGAAGGAATAATAAACAGCAAGGGTAAAAAAGAGGCAAAAAATCCCTTCAATATAACATTTTACCCTATTGCTCGGCAGGGGCATAATACCTTTTTGGTAAATTCTTGGGACAACTTTTTACAAGTTGCTTAA
>CAZQLD010000021.1:0-14401 GCA_964594115.1 Candidatus Woesearchaeota archaeon | reverse complement strand
AAGCAATTCTTACATCTTTAGCTCCAAAATACTGGTTGAGAATATCCTTCATTTCACTCAACCGGGTTTTGTTTCTTCCGATTAATGCTGCTTTGCTCTGCATTCCTGCATTAATTGTTATACAATCATCCTTGATTTCAACACTCTTGAATTTCACAGGATATACTATGGCTAAGATGAATTTTTCCAAATCTTCTTCTCCAGAGGGAATTGCCACGATTTTGACTTTTTTCTCTAATATCCTGGATAATTTTTTAATATTTTTCCCAGATTCTCCAATTGCCCTGACCATCTCTATTCGATGAACAAGAAAAACTATCCAGAAATTATAACAAAAACAGTGTTGGGTTCTGACTTTGGTTATTTTTTCAAATAAATTCAAATATCTTATAAACTTCATATCCAGTGTTCTTGCCATCTTTCTATCTTTTTTTCTTTTTTACTGCCTTTTGTTTCTTCTCTTTTCCTGCTAAACTTCCTGTAACTTTCACAAATAAACCAGGCAGGCCAGTTCCAACAGGAACAGGCTGATTCAGGATTATATTTTCTATAACAGAAGCGAGTTCATCTTTTGATGATTTAATTGAGGCATTAACAAACTGTTTTATTGGAGTCTCAAAAGAGGCTCTTGCTAAAATACTGCTTTTTTCTGAAATAATTCCCATTCTCGTAACTCCTTTAACCTCTCCACCTGCAGTCATTGCATCTGCCACTAACTTCAAATGTCTTTCATTAATATCCAATCCTTGTGATTCTATGACTTTCTTTATTTCTATTATTATTGTCTCTCTTGCAGCCTCTATTCCCAAAACTCTGGCTACTTCATGTATATCATTACTTATTGTTTTATCCTTATTTATCCCTTTTAATTGGATAATATCAGAAAGGTTTGAACCAGCAGTTAGAATTACATAATTTCGCTCTCTCTTAACCACTAAAACCTGTGTGATTCCTTTAACACCTGAAACAACAGTTTCTTTTAATTTCTCTTTTGTTCTATAGATATCTTTAAAGTCGTATTTAGATAAGTTAAGAACAAGAGCATTCCCTTTTAATTTGTTTTGAAATCCTTTTTCATTTAGTTTTTGAGAGATTGTAGAGGAGGTGGTATGGATTCTCTTAACTGCATGATTATCAAAGTAAATTTCTATTTTTTTCTCAGAAAAACTAACTTTTATTTCTGACGTAACATCTTGTAGCTTGACCTCTCTAATTTTTTCTGCCAGGATTCGTGCTTCTTTTTCATTATTATGTTCTGAATCTAAGTAAACCTCCATTAATGGAGTAGAGGGAGTCTTTCTTGCATCAAAAATTTCAATTAAACGAGGAAGTCCAAGGGTAACCTGCATTTCTTGCACTCCTGCAAAATGGAAAACATTTAATACCATCTGGGTACTTGGTTCTCCAAAAGATTGAGCTGTAACAATTCCAATTGCCTCTCCAGCACAAATCTTTTCATTCTTATGTAAACCAGAAACATCACAACCATCATCTCCATAAATAAACTGAACTATGTTTCCAGAAGCATCCCTAACAGTTCCGTCATACTCTATCTTTAAGTCTTGTAAGGCATTAGCTAATCTTCTGTATAAATAACCTGATTTTGGTGTTCTCAAAGCAGTATCCATGAGGGCATCTCTTCCAGAGATTGCTCCAAAGAAAAATTCATAAGGTTTTAGCCCTTTCATAAAAGAGGAGTAAATAAAGCCGTGTGCTATAGGGGAAAGGTCATTTTCTTTGAAAAAAGACAAAGTTCTGTTTGTATAACCAAAATTAATTCTTTTTGCCCATAAAACCTGCTGACCAACACAACATGCTATCTGGGTTATATTTAGGATGTTTCCTCCAGCTCCAGAAATAATCATTGTATTAACAGGATTTTCTACTGGAAACTCTTTCTTGACAATTCTGCCTACTTTTGTTCTTACCTCATTTAAGTTCTGCAAAATTTTAATTTCTCTGGAATCTTCTTTGGATTTCCCAGGTATAAGCTCTAAACTATTCTCATAATAAGAGCTGACAATTTTATTGGATTTTACTTCTGCTTCTTTAATTATTTTTTCTGTTTCTTCTTTTGTCCTTTCATTTACATTTAAATCCCTTAGAGAGATTGTAAAGCCGCTTCTTGACAAATAGGTTGTTCCTAAAGCAAATACATTTCTTATTGTCTCAAGAGTTTTGTCTCTTCCTACAATCTTGTCCAATTGTTTGACAAGAAAACCATCTTCTACACCAAAGGTATTTTTATCTATCACCCCTGACAAGAATTTGCCGTCTTTAATACTAAGAAATGCATTATATGGACACTTTTCTTTCTTACAGTTATCATAATACTTACAATCCTCACCTGTGCATGCCTTGGTTTTTGTGGAGAAAGTTATGCTTGGAAGCGTCTCTGAAAAAACTTCTTCCCCTCCTACAATTTTCTTTGAAAATTTAGCATCTATGCCTGCTTCATATAATATTTGTGAAGCCTCTCCTTTGTCTAATTCTATATTGCTTAAAAGATAATTTCCAGTTATGGCATCTGCTATACATCCTAAAAGATTTGTATTGTTTTTTGGAGACATTAAACTCTGCTTCACATCTAATAAAACTTTAGCCTCACTTCTTGCTTCTTCAGTTTGAGGAGAGTGAATATTCATCTCATCTCCATCAAAATCTGCATTATACGGGAAAGTAGCTGCAGGGTGCAGTCTGAAAGTTTTATAAGGAAGTACTTTTACAAAATGTGCCATTAAACTTGGCCTGTGTAAGGAAGGGTGTCTGTTGAACAAGACAATATCTCCATCTTGTAGATGTCTCTCTATAAAATAACCAACTTCCAGTTCCTCAACAATTTCTTCTCTTAACTCTTCAGTTATTCTCTTTCTTTTTCCATCTGGCCTTATTACATAATTTGCTCCGGGATATTCTTTGCGACGTACCAATTCTTTCATTTTTTCAATATTCAAACTATTAACTCTCTCGCTAACTGTAATTACCTTAGCTACTTCAAAAGGCACGCCTATTTCATTTATATTTAAAAAAGGATCAGGAGAAATTACAGTTCTGCTTGAGAAATTAACTCTCTTTCCTGCTAAATTATGCCTAATTCTTCCCTCTTTTCCTTTAATCCTCTCTGTTATGGTCTTTAACGGTTGTCCTGATCTGTGTCTTGCAGGAGGAATCCTTGTGATATGATTATCAAAAAAAGTTGTAATATGATACTGTAAAAGATCCCATAAGTCTTCTATAATAACTTCCGGAGCTCCTGCATTTAAGTTCTCCCATAGTCTCTGATTGGCTCTTATTATGTCAGATAACTTGTGCGTTAAGTCATCTTCACTTCTCTCTCCACTTTCTAAAGTAATACTTGGCCTTACAGTTACAGGTGGAACCAGTAATAAGGTTATTATAGACCATTCTGGCCTGGCTGTTTTTGGATTAACTCCCACCATTCTAATATGCTCATCTGGAATCTTTACTAAGAAATCTCTGATTTCAATAGGGAAAAGTCTTCTCTTACCTATACGGAAAGTTGTGGGTTTGTCTAATTTAACTTTTTCCTGGCTTACCTGGCAGTTAGGGCATTTTTTATTATCCTTGCTTTTCTTAATTCTTTGTGCTATCTTATACTTCTTTATATCTTTTTCACTCAAAAGTATTTTTCCGCAATTTTTGCAAAAGCATCTTAAGAACATCTCAACAAGAGGAACGTATTTTACATGTAAAACAGGCCTTGCTAACTCTATGCTTCCTGGATGGCCTAAGCATTCTTTTAGCCTTCCTCCGCATGTCCTGCATCTCACTCCAGGATCTATTGCGCCAAGCCTTAAATCCATTAATCCCCCATCTACTGGGTATCCATCAACATCATATAGCTCTGGAGTAACAATCTTTGCTGCAGAAATTTTTTTAATCTGCTCAGGATTGAGTAAACTAAAACTTAACGTCTTAATTTGTTTTCTTATTATTTCAGACATTTTTATTTTCTCCTTCCTGAGAATTTTGGATCTAGAGGACAAGGCCCGATATCGCAGTATTCTCTCAATTTAACTGGAACTTTGCAATTTTCACCTAATGGCTTGACAAGTGTTGTTTCCATTTTATTCATATTTATTTTTTAATTCAAAATGCGCTTGAATATGTAATCCTTGCAACTCTTCTACAAGAAGTTTGAATGCATAAGATACTTCAACTGGCTCTATTTCCTGATTATTGCAAATAGGGCAGACTAATTTATTATGTATTGCATCTTTAATTGCCATTGCCCCGCATTTTGTACAAATATGCACTATAACTTTATCAGAATCATATCTTTCTTTTAATAATAAGGATGAACCATGGGCAACCAAAGCTTGTTGCTCCATTTC
This sequence comes from Candidatus Woesearchaeota archaeon, assembly GCA_964594115.1. GTDB lineage: Archaea > Nanobdellota > Nanobdellia > Pacearchaeales > GW2011-AR1 > MFWN01. The sequence goes on along the minus strand of CAZQLD010000021.1, from coordinate 10,046 downwards.
CCCTAATCTCAAAGCCCCTCCAACTGCTCTTCCTTCAATTGGCTGACGGGTAAGTAAGGTAACTTTTCCACTTGCTCTTGCATGCATCTTATTGCTTACCATGTATTTTAGTTTCAGATAATACATGCTTCCAATATAAATTTTAACTTTCATCATTTTTCCAGTTATTCCATCATATAGTGTTTCTTTTCCATCATATCTTAAACCTAAGTTTTCTAATTCATTTTCTAATTCTTCCATACTCTCTCCTGAAAATGAGGTTCCGTTTATTGTCCTCCCACTAAGGCAGCCGACTTTTCCAGCTAAAAGTTCAAGTAGATAACCTACAGTCATTCTGCTTGGTATTCCATGAGGATTAAAGATTAAATCAGGTCTGACACCTTTGGATGTGAAGGGCATATCATTTTCAGGCACTAATAATCCTACAACACCTTTTTGACCGTGTGGTGTAGAGAATTTATCCCCTAATTCAGGTTTTCTTTCATCTCTTGTTCTAACCTGAACAATTTTGTTCCCTTCAGAATCAACTGTAATGAAAACAGAATCTATTGTTGATTGTTCCTCTTGCCTTACAACTGAGCTTGATTCTTTTTTCGTCTTTATAGTTATTTCCCTTGCTTCTGATAAGAACTTAGGAGGTGAAACCTTTCCAGTGACAACTTCTCCTCCAGTTAATTTAGATTCAAGGTAAACTATCCCATCATCTTCTAAAAAACGATAGCTTTCTTCTGTCCTGTAGCCAACAGTATCTTTTTCTGGAACGCATATTTTATCTGCTAAGCCTCCGGCATAATGCAGTTCAGTCGTAGTGTATGGTCTAAAGTAGGTGCTTCTTCCTAATCCTCTATCAACACTTCCCTGATTTAAAACAAGAGCATCTTCGGTGTTGTATCCTTCATATGTCATAACTGCTACAATTAAATTCTGGCCTGCAGGATAAACATTAAGAGTATCATAAATAAAACTCTTAACTATTGGTTTTTGAGGATAATGCAAAACAGAAACATCAGTGTCTAACCTGCATAAGAAATTAGCTGCATATAAACCAAGAGCTTGTTTTTGTGTCTTACTGCCCCTGTTCAATCTCGAACTCTGATCATGATTTCCATAAGGAACAAGGCTTGTCACAAGTCCCAATAAGTCTATAGTGTCTATTTCTAAATGGGTATGTTGTTCAGTCAATTCTTCTTCTTTTAATGCGACCAAGGCATTTTCTTCTTCTGCTGCATCTAAATACTCTATGATTCCTTGTTTTAATAAATCATCCCATTTTATTTTATTTTCTTTAATTAAAGCAAGATGATCTTCTTTTAATGTCAGTTTCCCATTATCAACAACTACCAAAGGTCTAAGAACTCTGCCTACTTCAGTAGATATTAAAACTGTATCTAAGTATTTATCATATCTTATACTAATTTCTATTGGAATTTCTCCTTCTCTTCTTTTTTGTCTTAGTTTTTTGATAAACTCTTCATGTCCTTCTACATACCCTATGAATCTTCCATTGTAGAATACATCTGTTTTACCTATCTCTTCATCCATACCAAATTCCTGTAAGATAGACAGAAATTTCTCTTCATCTAAAGATGTTTCTGTTGAAATTCTTGCTAAAATAGATAAATTTTTTCTTAACCCTATTTCTGTTCCTTCAGGTGTTTCTATAGGGCAAAATCTTCCATAATGTGTTGGGTGAAGGGTTCTAGCCAGAAAATTTTCTTGTTCTCCTGGCAACATACTTGATACTCTTTGCAGCTGAGATAATATTGCAAGACAGTTAGTCTTATCCATATTTTGAGTTACACCAGTTCTTTCACCAATCCAACTTCCTGTTGCTATAGCTGACTCCATTCTGTGTGAAAATAAGGTTGATTTAGCTATAGTTTTAATAGAATAAAATTTCTTTCTCTTAGAAATTTTTTGCAAGCTATATTGTATGTCCCTCAACAAGATATTTAGATTAACTCTGAAAAGATCGGCGAGCAAATCTCCACTTAATCTGACTCTCTTGTTGGCATAATGATCTTTATCTGTTAAAACCTCAGGATTTTGTTTAGCTATCAAGAACTGCTTTATAAACTTACATAAACTCATTGCCTTTTCTTTTCGGTTTCCTTCAGTTAGTCCTATGTGGGGTAAGAAGTAAGAGTCTATCCTCTGTTTTACTCTGTCTAGTATTTCTTTTTTTGTTCCTTGTAATGTTGTGATTTCTGCTATTTTCATCATTGCTTCTTCACTTGATTGAACAGAAGCATACTCATATAAATTAACAATTAAACTGTCTGTTTCTTTTCCTATAAGTTGAGAAATTTCAGCTTCTTTTACTAAATTTAATGCCTTTAACATAATCACAGCCGGAATATTCCTGAATCTGGAAAATGAAATTTCCAGTATACCATCATTTGTCTCAGAAATAGATACTGGTATTCTATAGCTTCCTCTTTGCGAGAACAAACGCAACATCAGCTTTCCTCTTGACCTTTCTATGAATGGCTGATTAGCAGCCAGATCTTCAGTCATAACCATAACTCTCTCATTTCCATTGATAATAAAATAACCCCCAGGATCAAGAGGATCTATATAATTTTCTTCTAACTCCTCTCTTGCCATAGAAGAAATATTGCATACATCACTTTTAACGATAACAGGTATTCTTCCAATTTCAACATCATGGCTTTCAATCTGTCCAGATTGTTTGATTGTTATTTCAAGATAGACAGGAGCAGAATAAGTTAAATTCCTTAGTCTGGCTTCTGCAGGAGTTATATTTTTTTGGCTTCCATCAGCTTCAATTATATTTGGCTTTTCTACTCTTATGTTTCCAAGTTTAACTTCAATATCTTCTTTTATAAGATTCTCATTTAATTCATTGACAATTTGCTGCATTCTTTCATTGACAAAATTATTAAAAGAAATAATATTACTCTCTACAAGGCTGTGTTCTTGTAGATACTTCTTAACAAGCAGGTGCCTGTCTTGTTGTTTTTTTATTTCTTTCATTTTTTATTTTTTCCTATTTTTAGGCTACTACCACTCTAAAGTATACCCTCACCTTTCCTTTTTCTTTTCTTTCTATTTTAATAACATCTCCGATTTCACAATTCCCATACAAAGCAAAATCACCAAGTTTTATCTTTGGCAGTTGTGAAAGAGAAATATTGTACTCCTTAATCAATTTAGAAACTTCTTCTGGCTTAAGTTTAAAGTGTTTCGGCTGAAGGATATGCATTTTTGAAAATAAGTTGGGAATTTAGGGCATATTTATGAATTCACAAAATTATTACAATTTTGACATTAACAACTTTGTAATACTAAAAATAAATTAAAAGTAGCTTTATAAAGCTTTCGGCAAAAGTTTTATAAAATTAAAGATAGAAAAATGGTCCCGAGGGGATTTGAACCCCCGACACCTGGCTTTCTTACAGTATTTTGGTTTCCTACCTTACTTTAAAAGGCCAGTGCTCTAACCAGACTGAGCTACGGAACCGTAGCTTAAATAACAGTTCTGAGTTTAAAAAATCTTCTATTTATTTTGTGTATTTTCCTATTTTTTCTTCTAAAACTTCTTCTGGAAGAGCCCCAATAATCCTCTCAACTTCTTTTCCATCCTTAAAGATAATTAAGGTGGGTATAGAAGCTATATTAAACCTAGAAGAGAGTTCTTTGTTTTCATCTACATTTATTCTTGCGAACCTGATGTTTTTAAACTTACCAGCAAGCTCTTCAAGAATAGGGGCAACCATTAAGCAGGGCATGCACCATTCAGCATAGAAATCTATAACAGCAATAGTTTTTCCTGAATTATTAATTGTTTCTTCAAATTCGCCTGCTGAGATATCAACTGCTTTATCATTGTTTGTTGCCATTTTAAACTTCCACCCCTACTAATCATGAAAAAACTAAGAAATAGATAGTTTAAAAGGTTTTTGTTTTATGGAAAAACCTTTTAATTTAAGAGATACTGAGGCTCCCTATTAAAAAAATTATGAGTATTATCACAAAAATATAGAAGTTGTGAGAGGTTGGTTAATTTAATCCTGTTGAGCCAAATGCACCATTTCCTCTTTTTGTTTCACTTAATTCTCCTGCCTCTTGAACTTCGGCTGTAAGTATTGGCTGAATTAATAATTGGGCAATTTTTTGTCCTTTTTTTATTTCATAATCTTCTTTACTTGTATTAAACATTATAACTTTATACTCTCCCCTGTATGTGTATTCTATGACTCCTCCCATTGTTTTTATTCCAGAAGAGGCTATTCCTGATTTATCCCAGATTAAAGCAACATATCCTTCTGGAAACTCTGTTGAGATTCCAGTAGAAACCATTTTCCTTTCTCCTGCAGGTATGACAACATCTTCACAAGAAAATAAGTCAAGTCCTGCATCCCCTTTATGCCCATAACTTGGCAATTTTGTCTCTGAATTTAGTTTTTTTACTTTTAAGAGCATTTTAATATGAACAGCCACCTATTGAATACCCACAATCACAACTATAACAATTAGAGCTTATTCTTCTCATTTTTCCTTCACAACTTGGACACGGAATAACCTCTTCTTGCTGAATTTTATGATTTGGAACACCCATTATTGAATCTTTTGGCTGAGGAACAAAACCTCCATATAAATGATCTTTCATTACTTGTTTAAAATCCCAATCATCTACTTTTTCCCTATCATATGCCCAGAATGCGCCATTATTAAAACCTCTTAGTTCTGTTATATCTACGGAATTAGGATCTTCTGCCATTGTCCTATCTCCTGTATATTCTAATAAAACTATTTTTGCTGCCATATCCAATAGGGATTTGCAACTTTTTATATATTTGTGACCATAAACTGCTCCATATGGCTCAAATTCATGGTCTAACCATCCTTTAAGACCATCTTGTACTATTACTCCTCTTTTTAATGAACCTGAAGTACTTATTCCGGTAATTCTTGATAAATCACCTACAGAAGAACCAGATTTGTAAGCTAAAAAAGCAATTTGTCCTGGTTTGCCATTTGGATACTCGCTTACAAGCAAATGTATTGGATGTTTCTTTCCCTTAGCAGTAATTAATTTAATTTCAAATTCTTTTGCATCTCTTTTTGTAGCAAGATCTACTTTTTCTCCTCTTCTAGGTTCTTTGAAACTTCTGTTATCACCAAGAGCTGAAATTGGTTTACTGTTGCTTCTAAAAATAGTCAGCCCTTTAAGACCTAATTTGTTTCCTAATTTAAATCCATCATATATTTTTTTTACAGTTGCATTTTCTGGAACATTCATTGTTTTTGAAATTCCTCCACTAATAAACGGCTGGACCGCTGCAACCATCTTAATATGTGCTTCAAAAGGAATTGCGCCTTCTCCATTGATTCCTCCAAAACTTGTTGCAAAAATATCTCTATGTTCATGCATAGTATCAGGGCATCCTACTAGTGAGCCATTTTCCATTGTATATTTTTTTATTGCTTCTATAGCTTCTGAAGCATAACCTAAATTATTAAGTGCATTTGGAAGCTCTTTATTTACTAAAATTAAAGTCCCTCCTCCTGCAAGGTTCTTCTTTATAACTAAATTAGTTGAAGGTTCAATTCCAGTAGTGGCACAACCCATTAAAGAAGAAATTGTTCCTGTTGGAGCTAACACAGTGACCTGAGAATTTTTAAAACCATACCTTTTTCCTTTATTTTCTGCACTTTTCCAAGCCCTAAAAGCCTCTGTTTTTAGATTTTCAGGAATATGCTCCCATGCAATCTCTTCTAATTTACTTTTATGTTTTCTAATTATATTTAACATTGGCTTTCTATTAAACTCATACTGGGAAAATGTCCCTAGGTTTTTTGCCATATTAGCAGAGTTTTCATAAGCATTTCCAGTCATTACAGCAGCTATTGCAGCTGCATAGGCTCTTCCTTCATCAGAATCATAAGCAAGTCCTTTTCTCATTAATAAAGCTCCTAAATTTGTAAACCCTAATCCAATTGCTTTAAATTCATCATTCACACTTGCTACATCTCTAATTGGATAAGAAGAAGCTTTGTTTGCAATTTCCTGAGCAAGGGTTATTAACTTGCAAGCTTTAGAAAGGTTCTTGACATCAAGATTTCCTTGTTCATCAGAAAATTTTAATAAATTTAGAGAAGCAAGATTGCATGCAGTATCATCTACATTTATATACTCTCCGCAAGGATTAGTTGCATTTGACCTTCCTGAATTTGGACAGGTAAGCCATTCTTGTATAGGATCATCATACTGCACTCCAGGATCTCCAATTCTCCAAGAACCAAAAGAGATTCTTTTAAGCAAATCTTCAGCATCTAATTCTCCGACAACTTCTTTTGATTTAACCCCTATTAATTGAATTTTCTCTTTTTTCTCAACTTGTTCAAAAAAATACCTATTAAGCCTAACTGAGAGATTTGTATTCTGAAATGCCACAGTAGTATAAGCCTCTCCGTCCATCCCTCCAGAATATCCTGCTTTTAGTAATGTTAATGCTTTTTTATCTTCTCCTACTTTAGCCATAACAAAAGCTTGAACATCTGGATGGTTTTGCCTCATTGTCTGCATTCTTGCAGCTCTCCTGCTCTTTCCTCCGGATTTTATAGATCCTGCTCCTCTATCAAAAACTTCCATAAAACTTAGAGGGCCTGAGGTTTTACCACCTCCGCCTAGTTTTGCTCCTAATTCTCTTAAAGCACCTATGTCTCCCCCACATCCAGACCCTGCGCTAAAAATACTTCCTTCATCCATTGTCTGTGTTAAAATACTAACTAAATCATCTGTAGGCCCTCTAATAAAACAAGCATGATTTTGAGGAGCTATATAACATCCATCTTTTATTCTTTTAATTTTTCCTGTTTTAGGGTCTTTAACAAAACTAAGAGAAGGAGGCCCTTTAATTCCATATTCATTATAAATTCCTGTGTTAAAATATGCTGGAGAATTAAATGCCCCTCTTCTTTGTATTTGCAATGCAATAAGTTCTTGTTCAAAAATATCTCTATCTTTTTCTGTTTCAAAAAATCCTAATTTCCAGCCTTTTTGAGCAAAAAAACTAGATACTCTTTTTATTAGGTGCTTTATGGAATCTTCATATTCAACACCTATCTTCTTTTTCATCCTGTTTTTCCATTTTTGCTCATTTGGTCTGAAAAAATATTTTTGAGCTACAATCCTTGCCTCATTATCTGTCCAAGATTCTGGAAATTCAGCATTTTCTATTTCAAAGACAACCTCTTCAGATTTTTCTCCTTTTAGAAGAAGGTTTCTTCTAGTATATCTTTCTCCAACATCAAAAGGATCTTTTCCTTCTTTTGAGAAACATCTCTCTAGTTTCATGCCCTTTGTTTCATCTTTTTTCTTATGATAGACTCTTCCAATATCTAATCTGTCTAAATATTGCTTTCCACCAAAATTGTAAGTTTTTATTTTTCCAGATGCGACCGCATTCTCAAGAGAACTGACAGGAAGCTTAGAATCATTTTGGCTTTTAACTAATTGGTATGCATCTTCAATAAGAATTTGTCTTTCAGGATTCTTTCTTATCAAAGGATACGGAGAATAGATATTTTTCCCTGTCTTTTCAACCCTTCGGGAATTAGTTTTTTTAGCAACAGCAACCATCTCACTTTACCTCTTTCATTGCTTTTTTAAAATCCTTAATATCCTTGAAATCGCGATAAACAGAGGCAAATCTTATGTAAGCTACTTTATCAAGCTTTTTCAGCTCTTTCATAACTTCTTCTCCGAGAATCTTGCTTTCAACTTCCTTGCCCTTAATCTTGTTTCTTAATTTTCTCTCTATTTCATTTATAAGTTTGTCAATCTGCTCTGTTTCAACAGGCCTTTTTTCACATGCTTTTAAAATTCCTAATCTTAATTTTTCCCTAGAGAAGGGTTCTCGGGTTTTGTCTTTTTTTATAATAATAAAATTAGGGTCTTCAACTCTTTCATAAGTAGTGAATCTTTTCCTGCATTTTAAACACTCTCTTCTTCTTCTGGTTTCAGTATGGCTGTCTCTTTTATCAGTAACTTTTGTTTCTCCATTGCAAAAAATACATCTCATTTTACCTCGTTTTGACTTGTAGGTTACTAACTTTATAGTAACTACAACATCTTGTATCTACTTAGGACTTTAAATACAATATGCAGTATTTATTAGAAACAGGTAGTATTTAAAGATTTCTGTGATTGAAAATATGTTTTAAATTACATACCCAATAACAAATAAAGCCAGTGCTATCAAGACAAAAATTGTATAAATTGTCTTGTTCCAGTCAAGAACTTTTGCTCCATCAAAAACTCCAAAAGGAAGCATATTAAATAAAGCAAGGAGTGAATTAATTCTAAAACCATAAATTAAAATAAGGGAGATTAAATCATTGACTAAAAAGGGGGACGTTGCTAGGAGAATGATAAGAAATAAAATAGCAAGAACAATATTTGTTAATGGGCCTGCAAGGGAGATTTTTCCGTTTTGCTTTCTTGTCAGAAATCCAGATATCATCACAGCTCCAGGAGCAGCAATAATAAAACCAAAAAAGCTCATAAGCAAGGCGAGCCACAACATATTTGGAAATGCCCTGAACTCTGCTTCACATCTGTATTTATGGGCAATAGCCCTGTGCATTAGCTCATGGAATAAAAAAGCTAATCCTACTGTAAATCCTGAAATTAAAAAAACAACAAGAAAGCCAATAGAATCAAATTCAGCAAATAACATATAACCTCCTGAAAATAAGACTGCAAAAGCTAAAGAAATCATAAACCATGCTTTAATCAAATCATTCAGCTCTCTTGTTTTCATTTTTATTTCAAAAATAAAATCTTACTATATAAAAGTCTTCAAAAACATTTAAAAACCTTCCTTTATTTTTAATTAATAAGAAAGAGGTTAAAATGGCTGATGTTGCAACTATACTGTCAGAAGGTGGGAATGTCTATCAGATAGTGGCAGATTATTTAGGGATTTCTTTATTAACTGCGATAGTTCTTTTGAGCCTTATTTCACTTTGGGGGTTGGTTTGGAAAGGAATTGCTTTATGGAAAGCTTCAAAAAACAAACAAATAGCATGGTTTATAGCTGCATTATTAATAAATGCTGCTGGATTTTTCGCAATACCTTATATATTTATATGCTCAAAAATAAAAGATGATAAAGTTTTCAAGAAACTTCATGACGCGTGTGTATTCCTAATAGTAATCCTTGCTGTATTATCATTTTGGAAAATCGCTTTTTTTGTTCCTTTATTTTTAATAATTGCATTATTCTCTGTCTCAATGATCCAAGAGAGTGTTAATAGAAAAGAGCGAGGGTGGTTGGTATTTAATATAATACTAATGCCATTAATTCCCATAATATACTATTTTGTTAAAATAAGAAAAGGGGGTAAAAGAAAATAAAATGGCAGACTTCGCAGAGTTAGCAGGACTTGGTCTTGGTGAAATAGCAGGTTTAACAACAGAAATATTAATCTTAGTGATTATAGTAATGATTTGGAAACTTGTGTGGTATGGATTAGCTCTTTATAAGACTATAGAGAGGAAGCAGATCATCTGGTTTACAGTTTTATTTGTTGCAGCATTCTTGTTAGGAGATTTAGGACTATTAGCAATAATATACCTATTGATATACAAACCAAGAAAACCAAAGGCCAAATCAGTAAAAAAAAGAAAAAAATAATTTCTATTTTTTATTTAAATAAAAAAAGGAGGTAAGAATGGCAAAAAGAAAAAGTAAGAAGGTAAGAACAAGGCATGTCGGAAGGTTGATACATATTGTAGGGTGGATAACAGGAGTGCTAGTGGCTTTAGCAGTAGGATTTGGAATGGCTGATGGAACATTGAGGGTTCCTGGAGTGCAACCAATAGTTCCACTTGCAGGCTGGATTGTAGTTATACTGACAATTATTGGAGTAGCAATGGCAATAATAGATAAATTCAGATAATTTTATTTATTGAAAAGAAAATTAGTATGCATTATTGTATTATAAGATATATTTTTATATAATAATATTTATAAACTTCAGTGTTCTAATATTGCAATTAAATTATAACATGA
>CAZQLD010000020.1:0-14713 GCA_964594115.1 Candidatus Woesearchaeota archaeon | reverse complement strand
TAAAATACTTATAAAAAGAAAATCCTATAATAAGAATAATTGCTAAAAGAACTAATATAATTGATATTATTAATATCTTCATCACCTTGCTCTTGTCTGATTTTTTCTCAAAAGAAACTTCTAATACCTCTTTTTTTCTCTTTTCCATAAAATTAGAATAATTTTGGATTTAATAAATGTTTTTACTTTGTTTTATCTTCTAATTTATTTGATTTTGGTCTTGCATTAATTAGTGCAGCAAGCAGAATATGCCTTAACCTTCCCACAGAAATCTTATTTAAATAATCCTCAGTAAAATCTAATTTAAATCTGCCCTTAAAATCTCTTATTCTTCTTTTTAACTCTTCTCTTCCCAAAGAATCTATTGGATTAGTATAATCAGAGATATTATTATGAGATTCAGTATTATATTCTTCCATAAAAAGGTATAAGATTTAGGTTTTTATTTATTACTGTTACTTCCATCTAACTTCAATATCATCTGTTCTTTCTCTAGGATTTATATCCAAATTCCCAATATTTTCTACTTTAGTAAAGATACCTGCTTTCCACATAATTTCTCCTAAAAATGCAATCATTCCTGCATTATCCACTAACAAACTATTTTCAGGAACATAAAATCTTGCTCCCCTTTCTTCACACATAATCTTGCACATTTCCTGCAGTCTTTCATTGCAAGCAACACCTCCTCCTAGCAACAATTCTTTCTTGCCTGTATGCGCTAAAGCTCGCTCTGCTGCTTCAATCAGCATAGCAAAAGCTGTCTCTTGTAAAGAAAAGCATAAATCCTCTAGTTTTTCTTTTTCCAATAAGTACCTTAATTTAGTAAGAATTCCTGAAAAACCGACATCCATACCTTTGACTGAATAAGGCAACTCAATATAATCTTTTGCGCTTGACTTTTTAGCAAGTTCCTGAATTTTTGGTCCGCCAGGAAAACCAATTCCAGCATATCTTGCAAAAGTATCAATAAGATTTCCTGTTCCAATATCAAGAGTCTCACCAAAAATCCTGTAATTTCCAGAAGCATAAGCAATTATTTGTGTGTTGGCTCCGCTTGCATACAATAAAACAGGATCCCTAGCTCCAGTCATTCTGCCTATCTCAAGATGAGCAATACAGTGATTAACTGGAATAACAGGCTTTCCTAATCTTGCTGCCAATTTCTTTGCAAACTTTAAACCAACAAGTAAGCAAGGAGCTAATCCAGGAGCATTAGAAATTGCAATTGCTTCAATCTCTTTTTCCTCAATCTCAGCCTCTCCTAAGGCTTTTCTATAAACCTGCTCTGCAACTTTTTCATGATGTTCAGCTGCCTCCATAGGAATTATCCCTCCTTTTTTAGTTGTATAAGAATCCTTAACATTTGCTAAAACCTTCTCATTATCCACAACTCCCACACCAAACGTATGTGCTGTTGATTCAATTCCCAGTATCATTTTCTTCCATTTCCTTAATATCTTTTTTTATTTTTTCATAATCTTCTATTGTTCCAATATCATGCCAATCTTCTTTAAAAACAAAGCCCCTAATATCCTTTCCTTGTTCAATAAAATCAATAATTATGTATCCAATATTTTCTTTGTTTTTATCAGAATTAATATAATCTTTTAAATCAGGAATAGATTCTTTAGGAAAAACATAAGCCCCTGCATTAATTAATGTTGATTTAGGTTCTTCAGGTTTTTCTTCAAAACCCACTATTTTGTCTTCATCCATTTCCAAAACTCCAAATTTCTTAACTTTCTCCTTATCTTTTAAATCATGTAGTGCCACACTTATTTTTTTATTGTTTTTAAAAAAATCAACAAACTGCCTCAATGGAAAACTAAAATAAATGTCTCCAAAAACAACAAAAATATCATCATTTCCTGCTTTTTCTAAAGCTAAAGCAAAATCTATAACGCCCCCTAATCTCTCTTCATTTGTCAAAGTTTTATCATTAATTATTTCAATCTTATTGTCTTCTTGTTTTCTCCAGTCAACAAATTTATCATAAAATTTTTCATTAGTAACAACATATATCGTATCTATTTCTTCAATACTCTGCAAGTTTCTAATTGTATACGACAAAAGGGGCATTCCATCTACCATCAACAAGGCTTTTGGCTCATTTATTGTAAAAGGATAAAGCCTTGTTGCATAACCTGCGCACAATATTATCGCTTTCATTAAAAAATCTAGAAAGAATGATTTATAAATCAATCGAAAAATTAAAAATAAAAATATTGAAAAAACCTTGGCCCTTTACTTTCTCCTCTTTTTTGCTGCTTTCTTCTTTTTCTTTCTTCCGCCCCTTGCCATCTTTGCTTCACAAACATTTCCTTTTCCATCTACATAGTATAAGTATCCGGTTTTTCTCTTAACAACGCCTTTTACAATAACTTTTCCCATTTTTTTAACCTCCTTTTACAATTTATTTTGAAACAATCTTTTTCAAAGATTGTTATTTGTTAACAATGATAATAATTAGATAAATCGCTTGTATTTAAATCTTTCTATTTTTCCGTCGAGAATTTTAAAATTATTACTATTCTTCAAAGGTATTTCTACAAGATGTGTAAAAAATTCTTTAGGCCTAACAGACAAAGAAAAAGGTTTGACAATTTTCTCGTCGACAATTTCTCCATTTTTCATCCAGATTGCAAGGAAAGGTTTGCAAAATAAAGAATGAATTGGTTGTCTCGTCGGTTTTTTAAAAGCAAAAAGCAAGGACTTTCTATTTTTTCTAAACATCATCCCCCTCATTTTTTTAAAGGGAGTATCACAAAGTTCTACTTCAACAAACTTTTCCCGAATTTTGATTTTCATTCTTAAAAATTTTATACAATTTATTTACATTTCTCTCATTAACAACATTATGGTGTTTGAACCCTCCTCCAAAACTCTTTGGGATATGCATTAATTCATGAATCAACACTTTATCCTGCTCCTCTAATGACATTTTGTCAAACCTCTCGCTTATTATCTCAATAATATAAACTGCTTTTATGTTCAAACATTTCTGCCATATTTTGGAAAGTGCATGGCATCTTGCAAGAGTTCCTCTGCTCTGGCTTCCCCTGCTTCTCACAGCATAAACACCAGAAAATTTCACATGCTCCATTCTAATTTTCTTAGCTATCTTATAAAGTCTGCCCATAATCTCTGGTGCTAATTCATATTTTATTGGCATTTCACTTCCACAATCTTATTTTTTGATTTAAGACCCTTAATGAGCCTTACCTCTTTTCCAAAATGCTTTCTCAATAATTTTAATAACTCAATATTAGTTTTATTGTTCTCAGCTTTTTCTTTTAAATTTACCTTATACTCGCAATCAGTAATCTGCACAATCTCCTGTTTTTTTGAATTTGGCTTTACTTTAATTTTTACCCTCATAATTGTCCAAAATAAGTAATTTATTTAAACTTATCTCCACTAATAAAAAGATGATAATTGAAAAATCTGCTGGGGTAATTATATTTTATGTAAAAGATAGTGAAGTTTATTTCTTGCTATTAGAATATCCTACATACTGGGGTTTTGTCAGAGGGAAAATAGAAGAGCATGAAAAAACAGAAGAAACAATAAAAAGAGAGGCACAAGAAGAAGCAAATATCTCAAAATTAAATCTATTAGAGGGATTCAAAGAAACTCAAGGATGGTTTTACAGGTTAAAAGGAAAGTTTATACGGAAATTTGCAGTTTATTTTCTTGCTGAGATTTCTCAAGAACAAGCAAAAAAAGTGAGGGTGAGTTTTGAGCATAAATCATTCAAATTTCTCAAACTAAAAGACGCATTAAAAATAATGCGCATTAAAAATGAAAGATTAATGCTAGAAAAAGCAGCTGATTTTATAAAAGAGCATAAAAAACAAAAAAAATTGTTTTAAATAACAATCCTCCTTCTTTCACAATATCCTCCACATCCACTATCGTTCTGCTTATAAAATATTCTTAATATTTTCTTTCCTTCCATCCTAAAATCAATATATTGAAGACTACCTACTACTGAAAGAAAATTTGGTCCATTTCCTCCAAGCTGAGATGCTTTAACTCCAAGTTCAGTTAAAGTAAGAGATTCATCTAACTTAAAATGAGTATCTTTATCAGCAAGTTTTACTAAGTTCATAAGAGACAACTGTAAAAAAGATTTATAAGCATTATTGTGATAAAAACAATATGATAAACAAGATAGCCACTAACATTTTCCAACTTTGTTTCAAAAAATTCGGAAGCTGTGTTTATCTGTTAAAACTAGAAAAAACTATTTTAATTGACACTTCAACAAAAGAAAACAAACAAGAAGTTCTCGAAGATTTACAAACATTAAAAATAAAACCAGAACAAATTGACATAATCTTGCTCACCCACCAACATTATGACCATAATGGCAACTTAAATCTTTTCAAAAAAGCAAAAGTTTATGACTCAAAAAATATTAAAGAGCTTCCCATTAGAGAGATAAAAATAATTAAAACACCAGGACACTCAAAAGACAGCCTATCTTTTCTCTACAAAGATGTTCTATTTTCAGGCGACACTCTCTTCCATAATGGCATTGGAAGAACAGACCTCCCAGAAAGCCAGCCAGAAAAAATGCAAGATAGCTTAGAAAAACTAAAAAAAATAAATTATAAAATTCTCTGCCCAGGGCATATTGATTAGCTTTTCGCCATAATTTTAACAACATCCCTGTCTTTTAACTCACTATCTTTTCCCAGTTTCTTTCCAGTCCTGCAATCTATAGCAGATATAAAGCTCTTACCAATATCAGTATGAATAGAATAAGCTAAATCTAGGGTTTTAGAGCCAGAAGGCAATAGGTGAGCATCTGGGAGTATATTCCCTTTTTTGCTGGTAAAATGATGCTCATTTTCAACAGGAAATACAGCAATATATTTTAAAAAAGAAAAAACAGCTTCATTTAAAACACTCTGCACACCAGTTGAATTATAAACATCTAAAACATCTTTTCTTATAATCTGTAAGGCATGTCTTTGCTGCTCATTTATCTCTCCAACTATTTCAAAATCTTTGTTTCCAGGAACATAATCTATAAGTTTATCTTTGCTTGCCTCACGCAAAGCTAATTCGCTCTCTGCAGAGCACGGAATAATCAAAGTTTCAGGAAATTGCTCTTTTAATTTTTTAATGTTCTCTTTAGCTTCTTTTCTGTCTGCTTTATTTGCAGCTATAATTATTGGCTTGCTTTTCTCCCTTATTTCCCTTACAAACTCTAAAATATGAGCGTCTGTCCAGGCTTCTCCTCTCTCACTGAGCTCTAATTTCTTCATAACTTTTTTTATATCTTCTTCTACTATTTTCAACCCAGAAAGTTGTTCTGCTAGCTCTAATGAGAGTTTAGATGTTTGACTCTTTCTAACAAGAGATTTCCAGTTGTTCTCTAAAATACCATATATCCACATCTCTATTTCGTCTCTTAAAAATTTGGCATCTTCAGCAACATCATAGCCTTCTGTTATATTTCCTTCTGCATCTGTTCTTCCACTTGCATCAAGAACATGTATCAATAAGTCAGCTTCTCTCAAATCATTCAAAAATGCGTTTCCTCTTCCCTTTCCTTTATGCGCTTCTGGAACCAAGCCAGCAACATCAATTAACTTAATTGGCACAAATCTCTCTCCTTTAACACAATAACCATGTTGGGGATTACATGTCTTGTTCCTTTCCTTTAGTTCTTTTAAGTCATTCTCAGGACAATTCACTCTCACAAAACCAACTCCTTGATTAGCTTCTATTGTTGTAAAAGGATAATTTGCTATTTCTATTTCTGCTAAAGTGCATGCTTTAAAAAACGTTGATTTTCCACAATTAGGCTTCCCCACAAGTCCAATTAACATATTATTTTTAAGAAACAAGTATTTTTAAGGTTAATTATACTGCAGGAAGTTCTTCATCAGGAAAACATATGTACCCTCGATTATTAGAAAATCCTTCGTAATGTAGTCTATTAATCTCTGGCCAAGAGACTCCCTCTGCACGAAGTTGCGAGAGAGTTTTATGTTCATAATAAAAATCAAGTTTCAAAAAGGTCCTATCTCTGTAATCAAAAAAGAACCCATAATCTACTTCTCCAGTCTCTGAATCAAAATAAAAGCTCCATAATCCAGATTCATTCCAACCCTCAATCCCCCTACTATTTGACCCAGGCACATCCCAAAGATCAAAAATCCAGTCCAATCTTTCATCTAATTTTCCTTTCTTTTGTGCTGGTCTATTTGCTGGTTTATTTGCTACTTTAGCTAAAGAGGTTTTTTCCAATAACTCTACACCTAAATTATCAAGTAATACTTTACCTCCTTTAATTAGTGAAGGAGTTGCCACAGTTATGCCAGACACCTTTAAAAAACGCCTTCTAGTTATGCTCTCTTTCATATAATACACAAAGAAATAGAGATATAAAAATATAACTATAATAGGAAGTATATTTCAGCTGGAAAAACTTTAAAAACACCTTCTTTCTTAAATTAAAGAGGTGCAAGCCTCAGAATTAATTCTGAGAGAAGAAGATAAAAATGCCAGAATATCATATTGTAAGAGACTCAAATCAAGTAATTGCGGATGTTTCCCTAGTTGATAGATTAATTGTAACCTACAACCCTCAGGGATTTGATAATGCCTTATACCTTAGAAATGGTGAAAAAGCACTCATCATTAACAACTATGAGGGAAGTTTAATTCTTATTGATTTATCAAGAACAGGACTAAATAAATTGCATATTGGAAGTAAACTTATAGGAGACCCACATATAGAAGTGTATGGTTCAAGAAAAGAAGGTTCAAGAATTGATTTAAACAGAATAGATATAAATTATGCACAAGCAAGATTAAAAGAATTAGAAAATTGGAGAAGAGAAGAATATAGAGAACAATTAAGAGAAAAATATAAGCTCATGGGAGGGTATTCTGTTCCACATAGGCTAAAGCAGTTAAATATTTCACCAAAAGGCTTAGAAGAAAAAATAGAACAAATGAGGAACTTAGTTGCTCGTTTAGAAAACCAACCAGGAAATACTTTTATTTCTGAACAAGTAGTAGAAATAGAAGAGCAATATAGTGAATTAATAAAAATACTTGACAAAGCTGCCAAAAAATTTGGATATCTCCCAAGAACAATAATTTCATCTAGACTAATAGAGTCTGTAGAAGAAGTATATTCTCTGATAATAAAGGGTTTTCAAGTTATAGAATGGCCCTTACACTTTCATCTTAAGGAAGCTGAAGATTATTGGAAAGATATAGATTCTTGGGGGGAGATGTAAAATGCCAGAATATCATTTTGTACCTGAACTTATTGAAACAAACACACTTCCTGCTGACAGAATTACTGCAAGTTATGAAAGAAAAAGTTTTAATAGGGCAAGACTTTTCCAATCAGGAGAAGCTGCTTTTATTTTGCAAGACTGTTTAGGTAGTTTAATTCTTATAGATAGGGCAAGAACAGGACTAAACAAACTACATATAGGCGAACTACAAATAAGAAACCCACATATAGAGCGTTATGATTCAAAAGGAAAAGCTGGTCCAAGAATTGATTTAAACAGAATAGATATAGATTATGCACAAGCAAGATTAAAAGAATTAGAAAATTGGAGAAGAGAAGAATATAGAGAACAATTAAGAGAAAAATATAAGCTCATGGGAGGGTATTCTGTTCCACATAGGCTAAAGCAGTTAAATATTTCACCAAAAGGCTTAGAAGAAAAAATAGAACAAATGAGGAACTTAGTTGCTCGTTTAGAAAACCAACTAGGAAATACTTTTATTTCTGAACAAGCAAAAGAAATAGAATTTGAATCTCGCGTATTTAGGGACTTAGCTGACAAAGGTGCTTCGGGATTTTCAACATTTGGTATGACAAAAAAAGAGAGAAGAAAACCAAAAATAATTATAAATCCTGAAATTATCTCAAAGGGGAATGTTATTTATGATCTTATTAAAAAAGTTTTTGATTTTACAGAAAATCATGAAAATTTTGATCCCCAAAGAGCTGCAGATTACTGGAAAAATGTAGACTCTTGGGGAGAATGTAGAGTCGGAGATTATATTTTTACAAGATATGAAGCAGATTTCTGGCATCATTTGAAAAGACATTTTCCAAATAGCCCAACTGTAGGCTCTAAATTTGGAATGGTTGGCAAGGTTCAAGGGCAAGAATTTTTCTCAACACCAAGAAGTGTAATTGATTTTGCATGGAAAGAAGTACAAAAAAAAGGCTACAACGGAGAAAAAACAGTAATTGAATTAGATTTTGACTATCCAATCGGTTTAGAAGGGGTCGTAGCATTATCAGATCTTCCAGAAGGAACAGAAGTAAAACCAGAGGTTAGAGATGGAAAAAATGAAGTGAATATTGCTTATAATGTTATGAAGAAACCAACAAATCATTTAGTTATAAGCATGGGCCCTTTAGAAAAAGGTGGGGATGGTTTCCTATCAATATATCCTGGAAAATTCTGCCCTGAATTAGATGAAGACAAAGAGTTTTGGGATAGACATGCTTTCATAGGATAACTAGAGCTTAACAAAAGTATGCTGATTTATAATCTCCTGCATGTTTTTCCCCTGTTTCTCACATATTCTTTTGATAAACTTTCTTGCTAGCTCATTCATATTTTTAAATGCTTTTTCCCCAGCTAATTCCAAGCCATGGGCAATTATAGACATATCTCTCACCCTAATGACTCCAAACATCTTCTTTAAATCTTCTAAAGAATCTTCCTCAGCAATATAGTCTTTTAAGATAAACAAAAGAATATAGCCATCTTTTAAACCAACCTCAAAAGGAGAGTTTTTTTCAAAACCATAAATCTCCTTGCTTATTTTTTTATAATCTTCTTCAAACTTACTTAAATCAGGACCAGAAGTTTCTATGCCATAACTTTTTAATCTATACTGGGAAATTAGCTCCAGAACCCTATAAAGACGGCTTACAGAATCTTCAAACATTCCAACTTCTGCTTTTCTTAAAGCATTAGCATATAAATCAACAATAATATGAAGATTAAACTCATCATCCTTACTTCCCTGAATTAAAATCCTAAGGACACCTAAATTATCATATATAAGAGGGTCTAATTTTACATTGTACTGCTTTGACTTTTTCCTTAATAATTCAAGTTTGTGGAGAGCTGCCTTAAAATTAAAAGAATTCCAATGCAGATATGCTTCTGACAAAATCTCTTCAGTTTCTATTTTTCTTGGATCAGCTACTTTCTCCCTTAATTTTTTATAAAAAAAGATAGCTGCCCCGTAATTATAATGATTAAACAGCTCTCTTGCTTCCTGCCCTTCTAAGTCACCAAAAACCTCAAACGGATTTTTAACAGTAACTAATTTTTCAGTTCCAGGATTCCCTCTCTTTACTTCATCAATCCAGTCTTCATCAATATAAACTAAATCAAAACCAAAAAAAGCTCCAACAATTCCTGCACCAACAGACATTATCCTCTTGCCCCTTGTCAAATCAAGAATAACTTTCTTGTTATAAAATAAATCCAAACGCTTTCTTATTTTTTCATAAACATCAGCAACATCCATTTCATCGTAATTTAAAGTATCCACAATATATTCTGAAGGCTTTAATTCAGTTTGCCCAATTATCCTGTCTAAAAAACTCTCTTTAAACTCTTTTGTTCCTAAAAAATAAACTTTTTTAGGTTTTATTACTTTAATCAAAAGAATATAATAAGAAGACTCTAAACCAGCTGGCAAAATAAGCCAGTCATATTCTTCTTTAGCCTTATTATTTTCAAGAAATCTTTGCTCTATAAGTGGGAAAAGCTTTTCCCAATAAATAGAATTAGCTTCATCTATCTTTGTTTGTTTAACTAGCTCCAGCCAGCTCTCCCTTAGTCCTTCAAATTCTCCCATATTGTATACTAGAAAAGAGAGGTTAAATAATTTTCTATATCTAAAAAGCAATTCCTTCTAACTCTGTTTCTAAATCTTTTCCAGCAATCCTGTTTTTTCTTGAAACAGTGTTGACACAAATTTCCATAATTTTTTCTCCATCTTGAAGTCCCTCCAAATTATAAACTCCCTTCGAAGAAACAGTATCAAAAAACCATTCTCTTCTTTTTCTTTTCTTATTTTCGTCTTGGGCTCTAATTATAACTAGAACACTTTCTTTTTCAGGATAATATCCTATATGTGCTCTGCAAGATTTCATTTTTTCTCCAGCTCCTCTTGTAAAATTAAAAGAAGGCTCATATTCATTAAACCCTAATTGATTAAGAAGATTTACATTAACATAACTTGCAAGATATTTTGCCCTCATCCTTAATACAATCAAACTATATTTTATAAATCCTCTCTCAAAAACTTTAAAAACAGTAAAACATTTAGAGGCTTATGAGCCTGTAGCTCAGTTAGGTTAGAGCACCAGTCTTATAAGGCTTTGCTCCAATAGGAACAAAAAGCTCTAAACTAAGACAGCTGGGGGTCCGCGGTTCAAATCCGCGCAGGCTCATTTTCTTATTAAAATGTCAAATATTGAAAGAACATTGTTTTTTGTGAAACCTGATTGCAGGAATCCGCACATAGATAAAGCAACTGCTCTGGAAATTATTAATTTTCTCGAAGAGAAACTAGGAAATGATTTTAAAAGAGTCTTAGGAATAAGAACCCAGCCTCTTTCAAAAGAGTTTTATCTGGATTTTTATAGTCACCTAAAAGAAGAATGGTCAGAAATTCTAAAAGAAATGACAGATGAATTTAATAATAAAAGCCTGGCTGTTTTTGTTTATGAAGGGCCTGACATTATAAGAAGAGTGAAACAAATTGCCGGACCTACAAAATATACAGACAATATAGGAAAAGGAACAATAAGAAAGGTATTTGGCAATCCAAACATGAAATACAGAACAATAGTGCATGCTTCAGACAGAGAAGGTATTAGAAAAGATTTTCAGACATTTAAAAAATGGGGCCTAATCCCTGCATATCTTTAGGAAAATTTATATAATTCTCTTACTTACATTATAAAATGAAAATCTCAATTTTAGGAACAGGAGATATTTCCAAAATTTCCAGACATACAGCTATGTCAAAACAAGAACTAAAAGTACTAATTGAAGAAATTGGAAAATTATTAGCAGAAAAAAGATGTGAAGCAGTTATAATACCTAATAAAGGGATTCCTTTAGAAATCTCAAAAATCTATAAAAAGAATGGTGGTAAGAAAGTTTTAGGAGTGGTTCCAGTTAAAGATAAAGACTATGGACTAGGCCATATAAAAGAATTTCTCTCCTTAATAGATGAACAACTAGAAGTAGATTCTTGGTATGATGCAGACGGAAAAGTAGCTGCTTTTGGAGATATTTGTATTGTAATCGGAATGTCCCCAGGAGTCATGAGAGCCCTAACAGCATTAAAATTCCACCAAAAGTATAGAAACAATAAGACAAAATTAATTGTATTTAAAAACACCCTCTCTACTAAAATACAACCAGAAATACAAGAAGAAATCTCAATAACTTATATAAATTCTATTAAAGAACTAGGAAAAATCATATAGTTAATCTTCTTTTTCTTTTGTCTTATTAGGTGCCTTACTAGACTTCTCTACTACTGGCTTTAACCTAAACATAATCATAACTAACACAAATAAAATAAGTAAAAGAGTAACTTCTAATAGTATGAAAAAGCTGCTTGTTTCTGAAAGTGTCTGCCTGAACTCCTCTATAACCTCTCCTGTTATTCCTGCAAGCTCTTCTCCAACTTCCTCAGTTTCTTCTCCTGCCATATTAACTTCTTCAGTAACATTAGTCTCTTCAGGAATGCCCTCTTCTTCTTGCGTTAATTCAGAAACAATCAAATCTGTAAAAGCATACTCTCCAAGATCAACACTATCACCATCATTATTTTTATCAATACAAGCATGATATGTCTGACTTTTTACTGCCTTAAAGGTTATCTCACACCCCTCTTCCTCTACTTTACAAGAACCAGCCTCTTCTTTTATAGAAGAGCCACATGGATTTGTTTTTAAGGAAATTGTTTTGTTTAAACACCCGCTAAGCCCGGTTATTCTTGCTATAACTCTATCGCCTTTAGCAGCAATAATTGGTTCTAATTCAAGATTTAATGTCCCTAAGCAGGTTTTTTTAGGCAAGACTGTCTTTACTCCAGAAGTCATAGGAAGACCTGAAAATTTAATCAATTCCCCAGAACCTTCTCCAACACCATAAATAGACTCAACTTTCAAGGAAAATTCCCCTTCTTCTATTGTATCTTTCATTGTATAAACCACTAAAAGATTTTCTTCCAAATCCTTAGTTAAGAAATACTCTAGTTCAACAGTTACTAAACCATTATCATCTGAATATGCTGGTTGAGAAAATCCTATTAAAAATTCATCTTCATCAACCTTGCCATTATTATTTTCATCAACATAAATTTCGATTTTCTCCAGCTCTGCATCATTTCCTGAACCAATTGCCTGAACTGTCATATTTGTTAATTCAATATCCTCTCCTTTTGCAAGAAGACTTATCTGTAACATTTCATTAATTAGATCTATAGCTTCTGGGTCATACATCCAAAAATGGTCTCCTACATCTTTGCTTCCTATACTTGCCTTGCTTGTTCCAGTAACCATCTCCACTGCAAACCCGACTTTGTCAAGAGAATCTGTTGGCTCAAGAGTATCATATGCCTCATTCTCAACACAATCAACAATAATATCATAAAATCCTGATTCAGAACTATCCCATATCATCTCAGAAGCAAACTGAGAATTTCTAATCAGCTGAGGTTCACCTCTTACATCTTCCAAAACATCTCCCCCAAACCATTCATCTCTATTTTCAACAATATATAATGATACATTTGCCTCTTTCGGACGGTTAATACACAAGTGAGAAGTACTCCTGACATAAACTTTTTCTGTAGCAAGATAATTATCTTTGATGCTCTGAATATCAGCACTAACAAAACTTGTTGCCAAAACTGCAATCATTAAAATCAACGTCAAACTTAACTTACTCACTTTTTTCATAGTTATTTCACAAAAGCCGTATATTTAAACATTATTGCAATTTAAAATATATTCTTTGAACTATAAAATTTTTTGCAGATAAAAAGTGGTAAAACAAAAAACCTTCCACAAGCTTTAAAAACATCCAGCCCATATATAATATATGGCAAAAAAGAAGGTGGCAAAAAAATCTGCAAAGAGAAAATCTTCAGGTAAGAAAAATGGGGAAAGCAGGCTGTATGCTTTTATTGCAAGTTTCTTCACTATAATCGGATTTCTAATAGCAATAATCTTATGGAAAAAAGATAAATATGTGATGTTCTATGCAAAAGAGAGCCTTATCTTATTTATAGGGTTTTTAATTGCAAGTGCAGTTGGATGGATTCCTGTAATCGGATGGCTTTGCTGGGTTTTTATGATTGTTTTATGGGTAATGACTTGGATATATGCATTACAAGGACAACAAAAAAAGACTTGGATTATTGGCGACTTAGCTGAAAAAATAAACCTGTAGTAATAATATAGGAAGTTTTAAAAACAATTTTCTTTTCAGTTATTAAACTCTAAAATTTCGCATCAATTCTTTAATGACCTTATGAGTAAATACTAAAATAAATATTCCTAAGAACGCAGAAATCCACAAACTCAAATTAAGATTTCTAGGAAACAAATAAATATCTAATAAACCCCAGATTCCTCACCAAAAATCAACAACTGCAAAACCAATCAACAAAGCATAACTAATCTTCTTCCATCTTTTCATCTCTTTTTTAATTTCCTTTTCTTTCATAGAAATATGATAAAAACAAACTTTAAAAACCTTAATAAACATCTGTTTTCAAGCCTCTTAGTGTATGGTTGGTGTAGAAGTCGAGTAACTTCTAAGAAAAGCTTATAATATGTATTATTCTATTGAGGATAAAGAAACTCAAGATAAGTTGGAGCTGGCGAGAGTTTGAAGATGAAAAAGATAATTATCTGGGGAGGTTGTGGACACGGAAAAACAGAACTAGGAAACCAAATATCAGCTATACTAAATATACCTGTCTATGATTTAGATAAAATTACTTTTAACAAAGAATTCACAAAAAAAGTTTCAGATAAAACAAGAGATCTAAGATTAAGCAAAATAATTAAAAAGAAAGAATGGATAATTGAAGGGGCTTATGCCGGAGAATGGATTTACCCTGCAATTAAAAAATCAGATTTTATAATACTCCTAAATATAAACCCAATTATTGCAACAAAAAGAGTGATTGTTAGGTTTATTAAAAGAAAGATTAAAAAAGAAAAATATAAGGGAGGTCCTTTATTTGATCTTCTAAGAATAATAGGGTATGCATATGGATATACTTATGACTACTACCCCAAACAAGTCAATCTAGCAAAACAATTTAACAAGAAATTCATTATTTTGAAAAACAATAAGAGGATAAATCAATTTATTAAAAATTTAACATGAACATAAAAACTATCTACGTAACATACAAACTCAAACTCCTTCTTCTATGATAAATCTTTCTAATCCCCCAAACACAAAACCTTTAAAAGCCAAAAAATTATGTCTTAATAAGGTGCGCATACACCAAACACGCCCCTGTAGTGTAGTGGCCAAGCATTCAGCCTTTTCGAGATGTGAGCTAACAAGCTTAACAGTCAACCTCCTTTAAGAGGTTCAAGACTGATAAAAACTCAAAAAAAGGCTGGGACCCGGGTTCAAATCCCGGC
>CAZQLD010000019.1:0-14970 GCA_964594115.1 Candidatus Woesearchaeota archaeon | reverse complement strand
GAGAGAAAACAGAGGAACCAAAGAAAGGAAAAAAGAAGGAGAAGAAAGTTAAGAAATGAAAAAGAATATAAATCAAGAAAACCTTGGTTTATGATGGAGGATAAAAAAGAAGTAAGAAGGTTGATGAATTTTGCTAGAAAACTACTTCATAAAGGAACATTAAAGAAACTAAGAACAGTAAAAGACAGAAGAGAAAAGATAGAAGTTATAAAATATTCCATAAAATCAGATTTAGAAATTAAATATTATGATTTAAAGAAAAGAATAAAAAAAATGACAGAACAGAAAAAAGATGTTTTTTTTGCAACAACTAAGGCAAACACACTCAATTCAAAAATAAAATTTTTCAATGCAACTTTCCATAAGAGAGATTTTAAGGTTATTTTAAATTTGTTTAAGGAAATAGAAAAAGAGTTGAAAAATGCTTAAGTTCTTAAAAAAGAAAAAATCTGAAGGTGCAGGAAAAGAAAAGAAACCAGAAGAAAATACAGAATCAAAGGAAGAGGAAAAATCAGAAGCATCTGCAGCTGTTGGTTTGACAAAACTTTCCACAGAGATAGACCGGATGAAGGCAAGTATAGAGGCATTTACAGAAGTAAGAAAGTCTTTTACAGAAAGATTCACAAGAGTGAGTGAGCAGATAGGAGAATTAAGAAGTATGATTCTTGAAAGAGATAAAAGTATTCAGGAGATTGAATTAAAGGCAATTAAAGCTTATGATTTAGTTGACTCTGTTCATCCAGAGAAAATAATGACTCAGGTTCAAAAACAAGATGCCAAAGCTGAAGCTTTGAAAGCTAATTTAGAAGGAAATGAGTCAATAATGGATAGGGTTATGGAAGAATTAAAAGAGACAAAAAAGAAAATAGAGTTTTTTAGGGGAGTAGAAGAAATCGTTAAATTAAGCGAAGAGGTTAAGAGAGAATTGATTGAGATTAAGAAAATTGAGTCAAAAATAGCCATAAATACAGATAAGGTTGAGACTATTTACTCGGAGATGAGGACAAAGTTCCAGGTACTAGATGAATTTGAATCTAAGGTTAATGAAATGAAAGTAGGAATAGACCAGAATTCAAAGGATGCAGGTTTTTTAAAAGATAAGATGGGGGGATTAGCAGAAAAAGCAGAAGTTGAGAAGTTGGTAAATAAGGTTCAGAGGTATATTGATGCATTAAGGGAAATTCAGAAAAAATCTTCTTTAACAAAAGATATAGAAGAAATTAAGACAATTGTCGATAGTTTAAAATAGTAATTATTTGAAAATGAAAAAAGGAATTTTACTAGTTGTGTTTATTATCATATTTTCAGTATCTTTAGTCAGTGGAAAGATTATTTTTGAAGGTGATTTTGAAGAAGTTTATAATATTGAAGATTCAATTTTTGTTAATTTTTCTATAGAAAAACAGACTTCTGCTTCAGGTTATATTGAAACTTTTTTAGATTGCAAGGAAAGACTGCTTGTTCATAAAAAATATTATAAAATAAATTCAAATAAAAAACAGTATCTTTATTTTGAATTTCCTGCTTCTTTAGTAGGAAGGTGTAATTTGGAGGTAATTTTTGATAATGAAGCAGGAACTAGCGAGGAGTTTCAGATTAGTAATAGGATACTGGTTGATTATGATTTAAACAATAAGTTCTTTTTTCCTTTAGAAAAGGTTATTATGAATGGAACTGCTTTAAAGAAAAATGGTGAGACTCTTGAGGGAATTGTTATAATCTCTATTCCTGAACTGATAAATAAGACAGTAGAAGTTAAGGATGGGAAATTCTTCTTAAGCTTTGAAATAAAAAAAGATGATGCTCCAGGAAAATATAGTCTTCATATAGAAGCGATTGAAAAAAACCCAGATGAAGAGATTATTAATTACGGGGAAACAGAGGGAGAGATTGAAGTCAAAAAAAAATCAACTTATATAGAAATAGAGGTGAATGAATCTGTAAAGCCTCCGGCAAATGTTCTAATAAGAATCAATCTTTTAGACCAGGCTAAAAATTTAATAGAAAATGAAA
This sequence comes from Candidatus Woesearchaeota archaeon, assembly GCA_964594115.1. Lineage (GTDB taxonomy): Archaea > Nanobdellota > Nanobdellia > Pacearchaeales > GW2011-AR1 > MFWN01. Next base: position 12,957 of record CAZQLD010000019.1, on the reverse strand, counting down.
CCATAATCTTTAAGTTATTTAGCCCTGATGATATAGTTTTAGAAGAGTCGTTGGGAAGCAATAGTTCTTCTTCTTATTTTTTTAAGGATAATGCAACAAGAGGGGGCTGGAATATTAATGCATATTACGGAAATCTTCATGCAATAAAACCTATTTATGTTGAGGATAATCGGAAATTAGATGTTGATGTTGTGAATAGTTCTGATGGTAGCTATATAGAGATTAGAAATATTGGAAATATAGGGTATGATGGCGTGATTAAGGTTCTTGTAGAAAATGACTCTTATAACGAAGAGATAGTAATTAATGTTAATTTGAGTTTGGGTAAGGAAAAGAACCACTCTCTTGATTTTAAAGGAGATTATAATATAGTTATAGATGGAGAGGGCTTTGGTGAGATATATTTGACAGGGCCAACAGGAGCAGCAGTAGCTCCTGAAATGCAGATAAGCCTAAGAAGTTATCTTTTTTTCTTTATTTTAGTTTTTTGTCTTGTTGCTTTTTATCTTTTGGTTAAGAAAAAAGGAAGGGTGTTTAAAATAAGAGAAAAGATAAAGTCAAGGCAATTTCAGAGTTCTGAGAAAATGGCGTATATGGTCTTTTTTAAGTTTGATGAATATTTTGAAGAAGTAGAGAGGATTACTAAAAAATATAATCTTTCTTTAACTAAAGTAAATGACAGCCTTTATTTTATTCTTTTTTACTCGTATCCTGAAAAAAATCCTGAGATTAAAATATTCAATTTAGTTAGGTCGATAAAGGAAAGAGCTAGGATTAAAAACATTAAGGTTTCAACTGTTATGAATTCAAAGAAGTTTGAGCAAACATTAGGGTTTTTGAAGAATTTTGCTCTAACCACCAGAAAAATGGTTAATCTTGCTGATGGAAATATTTTGATTGCAGATAATATTTTTGGTAAGCTTCAAGTTTCAAGAGTGGGGAAGCCAAGAGTTTTTAAGATTGGAGATGAGATTATAAAGATGCATACTTTTTAGATTTATTTTAATTATGTGTACACTTTATTTATATTTTAAGGAATAGTTCTATTTTAATAAAGAGTACGCTCGCACGATATAGATACATATATTTAAAAAGTACAAAAACTTAATATAACTATGGCTATAACAGAAGAAGAATTAAAAAAATTAATTGGGGTTAAGGCTGATGTAGAGAAAGTTACAAGTCTTAGTAGTGATGGAAGGAATCTGTTGACAAGGATTCCTAAGGAAATAAGAGAGCATTTGAGATTAGAGAAAGGAGATAAATTAAGATGGTTGATTAATTCCAAGAAACAAATCAAAGTTGAAATTGTGAATAAAAATGCAGGTCAGAAAAAAGAGAGTTCTCGACGGAATTGACAGAGAAATTTTGAGGGCCTTATATAAGGAAGGGTCTCTTGTAAGCAGGCAGATAGCAAAGAGTGTAGGATTAAGTTCTTCAGCGATTACTCCGAGACTAAATAATTTAAGAAAAAAGGGAATAATTAAGCAGAATAAGGTAGCTGGGATAAGGAGTTTTAAAAGGGCTTTTGGGAAAAAAGTAAGAAGGATAAAAGCTCCAAGAAGCATATTTTGGGATTTGGATTTAAAATGAAAGAGTTTATTAAAATAAAAGAGATGAAAGTGGTAGCTTATGTTCTAGTTGTTCTTCTTTTTTTACTGATTTTTTATCTAAGAAATTTAGTTGGGGCTGTAGAGCCTTATGGTGCAAATTATACTGGAATAAAGTCTGAGAGTGCTCCTTTAGATTCTCCTCAATCAATTCCTGCCCAGGCAGGAAATGTAACTGAGATTAATATCTTTGGCTATTCAACTACCCAATCCTGGCAGGGTTATTTTGGTAATGTTTCTGGGGCAATTCAGTTAGCAGATGTTAATGATAATGTTATGTACAATTGGTCTTTGGCAAGCCCAGAAGGTGAGGTTTATGCATCTGAGAACAGCAGTGTAGACTGGACAAATGTAGCTTGCTTTAAGATGGGAAACCACACAGCACTCGAGACTTATTATAATATTTCTAAGGATGATGTAGATGGAGTCAATGAAACATTTTCGACTGGCAATGGGCATGATATATTTTACACATCCAATACACAGTTTACAGAAGGGCAGTGTCCGAGTACTCAGATATATGATAGTTCAGGGAAAGGGGTGGATAATAGTTTTGAAGAAGTATTGCTTACAGATCAAACAGACGACATACAAGTTATTTTTACAGCGTTATTAGAAGAGGATATGCAAGGTTTTGATAGTGGATATCATGATTTTGAAATGATAGTGTTGGAGAACGGGCATGGGACAAACACCGCACTAACAAACTATTATTTTTACGTAGAATTGCAGTAATTTTCGAATGTTTTTCCAATTTCTTAAGGTATTATTTTATTAGTTAATTAAATAGATAAAATGATATTAATAAATAATTTAATAATGTTTAATTAAGTGAACAAAACATTTAAATAGTACTTTAAATAAGTTAAATCTATGGATTTTGATTCGTTTTTAGCTTCTCCTAGGTGGGAAATCTTGCAAATCATAGCTAAAAATCCTTCTTCCCCTGTGGAAATTGCTAAAAAATTGAATACAACTGTTTCTTATATAAGCCAGCAATTAAAACTTTTAGATGCGGCAGGAATTGTTAAAAAGCAGAGAACAGGGGCTGTTGAAAAAGGAAAGCCAAGAATTTTGTTCTCTATTTTTAAAGATATCCTTTATTTAACTGCTCTAAGTAAGGGATTTTCTGGAAAAAAATTGCTATATATTACAGAGCACCATAAAAGCATTTTGAAAATATGGATGCTTGAGGATGCTTCTTTACATTATCCTATGGAAAAAATCTTTTGGAAATTAGAAGAGAATTTACAGGAGTTAGAGGGTATTTTTATTGAGACATCCGCAAACAATTCAAGATTGATAATTATTTCTGATTCTAAAAAATTAAAATTAAGGATAGATGCTTTTGCTAAGAAATTAGAAAAGAAAATTGAGTGTTCTTTTATTTCAAAAAGCCAAGTAAAGAAATTCTCTTCAGATTCTCTTGTTTCTTTACATGATCCTAATCATCTTCTTAACAGGCTGAAAGGAGGGCATGAAGCAGGCAATGAAAATGATTAATTCATTTGAGATAATTAGCTTTAGTATTTTTCTAGTAGGTATTATTTTAATTGTTTTCCTGCTTTTTCTTCTTTTTTCTTCTTTTTTAGGAGCAGTTATTGCAGATGTAGGGGAAAATGTAACAGTAATTAGTGAGATGGGTATAGGAAAATCTCCCCCAATTATAAATTATATTGATGTTGAACAAGGCTCTGTTACTTTGATTGCTAATTCTACAAAAGTTGTTAATTGTTCAGCTGAAATAATAGATTATGATACAGAAATAGATATTGTAAATGTGTCTGCAGAATTTTTTCATAGCTCTTCAGGTTATGGAAGTCCAAATGACAATAATGACCATTATACAAATTATACTTGCTATGTAGATTTAAGTTATGGGGATGTGAATACAGTTTTAGCCACTTGTTTATTTGATATTTGGTTTTATGCTAATGCAGGAACCTGGAATTGTACTGTTAATGTCACTGATGATTTTGGTTTTGGTGTTAAAGACAGCAACACTACAACCATTCAGTCTTTGCTTGCAATAAGTCTTCCTGATATAATAAATTATGGAACAGTGAATGCCACTTATGTTTCAGATGAAGATCCAGTAAATATAACTAATGTAGGAAATGTCATGCTTAACTTATCTTTGTCAGGATATGCAGTTACTGAAGGAGATGGTTTAGCAATGAACTGTAGTTTAGGAAATTCAAACATTTCTGTAAACCATGAAAAATATAATTCAACTACTTCAAATACAAGTGTTATGGGTCTGACAGATTTTGACTCTACCTATGTTAATTTAACAGGTTCTCCTGATGTTAAAGAGTTTAATTTAAATTATAGAAGTAATGACACAATAAATTATGCTACAAATACAACCTATTGGAGAATCTATGTTCCTTTAGGGGTTGGAGGAAATTGTTCAGGGAATATTATATTTGGTGCTTCCCAGGCTGAAGGAGATTAAAATGGTAAAAATAAGAATTAAGATGAAGGGAATTATGGTTTTGGTATTAGTGTGTATAATCTGCACATATCTTGTTTCAGCAGCAAATATAGGGCTTAGTCCTGCAACATTTGACTATAGGGAAGTATTGAGGGGAGGGTATTCAGAAAAAACTGCCATAATTTCTACAGATTCAGATAAACCAATAACAGTTGAAGCAACTCCAAGAGGAGCTATAAAAGATTGGTTAGATTTTTCTCAAAATTTTACAGTTTCTAAGGGAAAACCCTATTCTTTAAGAGTAGCAGTTACTCCTCCTGCAGATATGCCTAATGGAGAGTACGATGGTTTTTTAAGATTAATGACTTCTGCATTTGGAGAAGGAGTTGAGGGGCATGCTGTGGGAGTTATAAGATCTTCTTTGGATTTAGCAATAACAGTGGAGGTGACTGATGTGGAAATTGTTGATTGTAGTGCATATGGTTTTAAAGTTCAGTCTGCTGAAGAAGGAGATGATATTGTATTTAGTTTTGATATCTCTAATTCTGGAAACATAAGATTAAAGCCGAGAATAATCATAGATATCTGGGACCAGGATCAAATTAGTATTGTTAAAACCGAAGAGTTTTCAAATAAGGAAATCTTACCAACACTTAAAGATGAGTTTGTGGTGAGAGTTAAATCAAATGATTTAGAGATTGGGCAGTATTGGGCAGATGTTTCAGTTATAGACTGTTATAGTTCTCAAACTTTAACATTTGATGTTTTAGAAGAGGGAGCATTAAAGGCCGATGGAGTCTTAACGAGCATTTTAACTCGAAAAACAGCAGAAGTTGATGAGACAGTTCCGATTAAAGTAGGATTTAAAAATACTGGAGAAAAAGAGGTGGAAGCTTATTTTAAGGGACAAATAACTTTTGGAGAAAAAATAATCCAGATTCTTGAAACAGATAGATTTACTGTTCTGGTTTCAGAATCAGAAGAATTTAATCTCTTTTTTACCCCTAAACAAGTAGGTAAATACGTCATAAGTGGGAGGGTTTTTTATAGCAGTAAAAGAACTTTTGAGTCAAGCACTGTTTTAAATGTAGTTACCAAAAAATTTCAATTAAGTTATCTTGTTACTCCTTTAATTTATATTGTACTTATTGTCCTGATACTCTTTTTGTTTTATAAAATCAGAAAGGAGAAAAAATTGTACATAAATAAATTAAAACATTTAAAGACATAAAAATGGTAAGAGAAAAAATCAAGATAGTCTGGATTTTCGTACTGTTTTTATTTTTAGGAATAATGCTAGTTGGAGCTAAAAACCAGTCTATTACAGTTCCTTACTCTTTTTCAAATGATACCTTAGAAGAGAGGACTGTTGATTTTTCATCAGTTTTGTTAAGGGTTACTACAGATAGGGATGCAACTTGTCGTTATAGCACTGTTAGTAAGGGTTATAATGAGATGGAAGGAAATTTTGATCTTACTTATGGAAAACTTCATGAGAAAAGTTTTACAGGACTTGGAGATGGAATTTACAAATATTATGTCAGATGTCTGGATGTAAATGGCTCTTTGGAGGGAAGGGAACTGGAGATTATACTCAGAGTTAATTCTTTAGTTACAGGGCAGATCATCTTATCTGAAGAAGCTCCATTAAAAGCAGGAAAGACTGAGATTACCCTTTTAACTTCAAAAATAGTATCACAAACTCCTTCCTTGTCTTACTCTTTTGAGGGGATAGTTTATAATCCGATTGGTTTAATTGGTTCTGAGAAAATATGGAAGGGATTTTTGATTATTCCTAAGAATTTAGGAGAGGCAGTTGTTTTTTTTAGATTTAAAGCAAATGATTTAGAAGGAAGACAAGGAGGAGATATTACAAATGGAGGGGTTTATGTTATAGATACTATAAAGCCAAAGATAATTTCAGATATAAATGCAGTAGGTTATAAAGGAGAGGTGAAATTAGAGTGGCATCTTGATGATGATGCAGAGGAATTTAATGTTTACAGATCAACATCTCCTAATCCTGATTATACTGATTTTTACAAGACAACTGATGACAGCCCTTTTGGTGACACTTCGGTTGATGAAGGAAAGACTTATTATTATAAGGTTGCTGCAGTAGATGGGGCAGGAAATGAAGCAGATTTATCAAAAGAGGTTTATGCAACTGCTTTGCTTAATAATGATTCTTCAGTTTCATCAGGTCTTGCTTTAGAATTAAGAGGGCATGTGGATAATTTTTTAACAGAAACAGAGTCAGTTTTATCTGAAATAAAGAATATTAGAAGTACAATTTCAATAAAACAAGGAAGCGAAAAGGCATTATTTACAGATTTGAAATTAGAAAAAGAAATAACTGATGCAGAATCAGAACTAAATGCTTTAAAGAGGGATGTTGATACATATAAGCTTCAGGATTTGACAAAAGAGGAATTAAACCAAAAACTTAATTCTGCAAGATTAAGGTTAAACATAATAAAGAGAAAAGTTCCTGAAAGTCTAATAATTTTAGGAGAGGAGTCTAGAACAGAGGGGCTTGGAGAAGGAGCTATAGGGGAATTACTTTTGGAATTAAAACAGGATATTTCTGAAAAAGAAAAAGAAGAAAGCATAAAACAAACTATAAAGATTATTGAAGAGTCTAATTTAGAAATACAAAGTATTTTTTATATTGTTGAGATTATTTATCTAGACGGCACAAAAAAGAGCATCTCTATAGTGAAGAGGGTCATATCTGGTGGATTAGAGAGAAAGGAAAATACATTTTTTGTGGAGATAGTTCCAAAAGATGTTGCAGAGAGTGTTTCAGACTTAGATATAGGAAATTTAGATTATAGTATTATAAAAGAAGATCCTATCCTATCTTTTAGTTCTGATACTAAAAATATTATTTATTCTTTTAATAACCAGTTAAGTCTTAGCTCTTTAAGGGCAATCAAAACGGGTTTTGTATTTATCTATGAGGAAGAGGAAATAGAGTCAAAGATTACAGGGTATTATTTGTTGGATTTAGCTAAGAGAAGTTATATTGGAATTCTTATTGGAATAGTTTTAATTATTGCTTTGTTAGGGTATTTTGTATATTCAAAGAAGAACAAGAATTTAAAATTTCTTCCAATTAATAAGAAAATTAGAACAGCATTAGAACTTTTGAAAAAAAGGGAGATAAAGCAGGTAAGAGAAATTTATAGTTCTATTAAAGAGGATTATAAAAATTTAGAGAAAAAAGAAAAACAGAAGGTTTATGGAAAAATAGAATTCTTGCGCAATAAAATTCTTGTTTTTAATATAAAAAGAAGTTTAGAGCATTTAGAAACGCAGAAAGACAAGGAATTATTTGATATATTGGAGAAGAACTACAATAAATTGCCTGACAAGTTTAAAAAAGAAATACTTAATTTTGAGAAAATAAAAAAGGAGATGGGAAAAAATGAAGACTAAAAAGTTTATGATTATTTTTATAATCTTTATATTTTCTTTTATTACAATCTCTTCAAAAGATGCTGTTGAACTAGTTAAGGGCAAGAATTATGTTGAGCTGAATATAAGCCAGCCATTTTATATTAAAACTCTTGTAAAATTAAACCCGAGTATAGAGGTGGCATCTTATAAAGTTGGGAATGAGACCATAGGATATGTCAATGTTTTTGATGGTGTTGGAAAAAATTTTATAGTTGACAGTAGGGAATATGAAATAATTGTAGGGAAGAACATCACTTTGGTGTTGCCTTATTAAGAGGATAGGAAAATGAAATTTTTGATTTTGGTTTTTTTATTGCTTCTCATAGTGCCGACAGTCTCAGCTGCCCACTATATTGTAGGGATAGTTAATGATGCAAGAGATGGAATGGGGGCTAATGGTCACACAGTTGTTTTATGGAACCCTATTGCTGGAGAAGATGATAATTTAACAGACATAATAGGACCAAGCGGCAATTCAGGGGCAGATAATATTTATATGATAGACTGTGAGTTGTTAAATATAACATGCAATATAGGAGATGAAATGAGAATTGAAGTTATGGATAATGGAGATAGTTACATAACCAATTACACAAACGTGACAGTAACAGGGGCAGGTTATGATGTTGCTGAGAATTTAACACTAAACAGCCCGCCTAATATAACCTTGATTACAGTTGATGATTCTATTACGGTTCCTGCGGGAGAGATTGATTTGGTTACTGCAGCTACTCGAACAGTTACATGCGAGGCAATTATTGAAGAATTAGATGGACAGTCTTTGAAAAATATAAGCGCTGAATTTTTCCATAGCTCTTCAAGTTATGGAAGTTTAGATGATAATAATGACCATTATACAAATTATACTTGCTATGTAGATGGAAGTTATGGGGGCCCTGATGAAAGCCAGATTTTTTGTGAGTTTGAGGTAGAGTATTATGCAAATCCCGGACAATGGGAGTGTATTTTAAAAGCAGAAGATAATTTTTCAGTTCCTGGAAATGGTTCAGCTTTAACAATTGTTAATACTCTTCTCTCTATTGGACTTGTGTCTTCTCTGGATTTCGGGATTGTAAATGCTACCTCTGTTTCTTCTGAAGTAGAGTTAAATGTAACTAATTACGGAAATGTTATGGTAAATTTATCTTTGTCAGGATATGCAGTCAGTGAAGGAGACAACTGGTCAATGAATTGCAGTTTAGGAAGGGGAAAGAATATATCAATAGGATTTGAGAAATATAATTTAACTGCTTCAAATCCTGGCTCTTTAAGTTTATCAGAATCAGAGACAAAATATTCTAATTTAACAGGTTCTCCTGATATCAAAGAGTTTAATTTAGATTATAGGACTAATGACGCTCAAAATTATGCTATAAATGAAACTTACTGGAGGGTTTATGTTCCTTTAGGGGTTGCAGGAGATTGTTCTGGAAGTATTTTGTTTGGAGCTTCTCAGGCTGCAGGAGATTAAAATGAAAGCCATATTTTTTATAAATTTTTTAGTTTCATCAGCTATTTTCCTCTTATTATCTCTGAATTTTTTTAAACATTATAAAAGAAAACAGATAAATGAAATAATTAATTATCTTTCTCTTACAGGGTTGCTTTATCTTGTTATAGCAATATTTTCTTTTTTGTGGTTTTTTGATTTCTTAAGTTATGCTAAAGAAGATTTTCTATTTATTTATTCTTTAATCATTTTAGTTCAGAGTTTATTTTTGTTCATGGTTATTTATTTAATCTCAAGAAACAAGAAATTATTTTATTTCTTATTTTTTTATTTAGTAATTCTCATTTCTTTTTTCTTTTCTATGTTTAATTTCTTGTATTTATTTTTAATAACCTCTTTTTTACTGACTTTTTTATTTTTTGTTAATTTTACTTTTAGGTCTGATGTTTATAGGAAGATAGGATATTTGGGTATTTTTTATTCTTCTTTATCTTTAGCATTTCAGTTCTTGTTGTTGTTTGGAATAGGGGAGGTGTATGTCTTTAGTTTGTGTTCGAACATCATTTTTTTAATTTTAATGTTCAATTTTTTAAAAGATATTCGGAAATATCCTTATTTTTATAAAAAGTATTCGAAGCCTAAAAATAGGTCTTACTTTCTTACTTTTTTGAGGCATTTTGTTTTTATACTGATTCTGACAAATTTTGTTTTTATAGGAACTATCGCGATTCATGAATTTGGGCATTTTACAGTTTCTAGGTTTTATGAATGCGAGTATAGGAGGATTGTTTATGAAGAAAATTTTCCACATACAGAAATCTTATGTAAAGAGTTACCCAATAATAGTGTGGTTATATTAGGGGGAGTTTTACCACCTCTTTTAATAGCTGTATCTTTATTTATTATTGGGGGGAAATTTTTAAAAGATATTGCTTTGCTGATTGCAGGTTTTGGATTAATTGCTTCTAATAAGGATTTTATGGAATTAGGATTGTCTGTTAATCTTGTAGGGGCATCAATAATTCTTGGACTATTATTCTTAATTTTTGGCATTGTTCTTCTAGCAAAATCAAGAATAGAAGAACATATTTATATTGGATTTTAGAAAACAGAAAATTATATAAATTCTATTTTGCGATAAATAGTATGAAGAAGAGTGTGATGAATCGTACGCAAAAAGGGGAGCTAGATAAGCTGATGGAGGAAATTTTGTATTTGTTGTCTAATTCTGACAAGTTTCTTTCAACACAAGATATAAGCAGTGAGTTAGGAAAGCCATGGCATTCTGTACAAACAAGATGTTTGAGACTACAAGTTGGAGGAAGGGTTAATGGCTTTAGAGTTGGAAGAATGAATCTATGGCAGATAAATCAAGGTAGAAAAGACTAAGCTTTTAGAGTGAGCTTTTTGCGGATGAAAAAAGAGTGAAAATGAATAAAAAAAGTATGGCTAAGATAGGAATAGGGGTTCTAATTATTATAGTATTTATGATAATATTATTTTTAGTTTCACTAGGTTCTGCAGCTATTAAAAAAGACAGATATGTTTTAGGCGAAAAAGTTAAGATTGATTTAAGAGGATATGGGATTTATAAACTGAAGATAACAACTCCAAGCACATCTTATGTAAAAATAGGAATAAGTAATGTTATTTTGTTTACTCCAGAGGAAATTGGCAAATACAAGGTTGAAGTAAAATATAATAGAAAAATAGAGAGTTATAGTTTTGAAGTTATTGAAAGTTTAGAGCAACAGGAAGGTGTAGAAGACCAGATTATGGAATTTAATGAGACAAATAAGACACAACAAGAGTCTCTCATTGATAATAGAACAGAGATTAATGAAATAGTAGAGCAAGCAGAGGTAAAAGAAGAGGAAGAAGAAGCAGAAGAAGAAATTCAGGAACAAGCAATTATAGGAAAGCTAGTGAAATGGAAGAAGATAGTTAATGGAAGAGAAGAAGAGTATTTTACAGAAGCACCAAAAGTTGTGGAGAAGAATTTAAGCAAGTTTAAGAAGGAAGTAAAAGTGTCTTCTCCTGAAGGCTTGGATTATGAAAATGTTACTTCTTATACTAAAATTGAAGAAATTTTAAGTTTAGAACAGAAAGGCATGATTAAGGTTTATTGGAAAGAAGAGAATAGAGAGGTTGATTTTATAGCTAAGGACGAGAATAATAATAGTTTGATTGATAAAATAGAGTGGATAATACCTCATTTATCTGAGCAGACTTTTGAGATTATAATTGTAGTTAAGGCACAGCATTTGGATGAAAACAGGAGTTTTATTGAGAATATTTATGAAGAAGTCAGGGCGAGAGATGATATCTGGAGTAAGATAATCTTTGACAGGCAGTATGTAAGGGTTGTGTTTGAACAGAATCTGACAAATAAAAATGACATTACTATTTATCTTAGGGTTGTTAGTGGAAATCCTAAAATAGAGGTTTATGAAGAAAATGGGACTAAGGTTATTGCAGAATTTAATAGTTTAATTAGTAATGGGTATAATAAAGTTTTGTTGACTAACTTACAAGGAAGCCAGGACACTTTTGATTTAAGAGTTTTAGGAGGGGATATTGAGATTGATTATATTGTTGATCCTCCTGCACCTTCTTATGTGGATAGCACAGAGGCAACTTCTGGTGCTTCTGAAGCAACTTCTCTTGCAGTAAATGTTCCTGCTTTAGCTCAGGAAGGGGATTTGCTGATTGCTGTTATTGGACAGTCAGAATCAGAAGATGGCAATATAAATACTCCAAGTGGGTGGAATTTAGTGCAAAATCTTGATGTTGGCCAGACACCTCCTTCAGTTCCAGAAGTCAGTGTTTTTAGAAAATTTGCAAATGATTCAGAACCTTCTAGTTATACCTTTACAATTACAGTAGCTGCTCCTGGGGCAGGAATGGTTGGGCAGATTCTCGCTTACCGAAATATCGATTCTAATAATCCAATTAATCAGACTGCTACCAGTCAGAGCACTGCAACAGGAGATCCTGTTGCACCAAGTATTATTACTCAGGGTATTAATGAGACTGTAATTTATATTGGTTTTGAAGATGATGACGAGGTTCCTGCTGTAGAATCAGGTTATTATCCTCCTGATGCAGGCGTAAGTGGGAGAGAGGCAACTGAAACAGCTTCTGGTGGAAATGGAATGGCATTAGGTACAGCAGATGAAATAAGAGCAAGTGCAGGAGCCACAGGAACCCGTACATTTAATGGAGATGCGAATGAAGAATGGGGGGGTATAACTATCTCTCTTAATCCTGTTTTAAATACAGAACCAACAACTCCTAATAATATAACCTGCAATAATGGAGATTGTAATATCACAATTAATCAAAATGTCACATTAAATTGCTCTGGCTCAACTGACGAGAATAATGATGAGATTACTTATCTTATTGAAGCAACAAGTCTTGAGGGTGATACAACTTTTGGCGATACAACTGATATAAGTAAATTAGAACAAGGAGGAAATTTCTTAGAGATTCTTAATATAACAGATGATGGTCAGGATGCTGGACAGGACGGGACTGCAATGGATTTTGGTGGAAGTATAGATTTATTTGCAGGTGATGAGTGGGGAGCTTTTCATTTTTATAATGTTGATATTTCTCAAGGAGCTCAGATTAATTCCGCTGTATTTTATATTTTTCCTTTTGATACTGCAGATGATGATGCAAATTGCTATATTGATTTTGAGCAATCAGATGATGCCTCTCCTCTTACAACAAGTGCCAACAATGTTTCTAATAGATGGCCTTCAACAGGTGATGAAGTTACCTGGCAGCAAGGTGGTCTTGGAACAGGTTATGTAGGTTCTCCTGATTTAAGTACTCCTTTACAAAATGTTATTGATAGAGCAGGCTGGCAGTCAGGAAATTCTATTATGGTTTTATTAGACCATACTGGAACAAACTCTCTTGACCTTGAGATCACAAGTTCTGGTGAAGATTCAACTGAAGCAGCTTCAATGATTATTAATTATTCTATT
>CAZQLD010000018.1:0-19724 GCA_964594115.1 Candidatus Woesearchaeota archaeon | reverse complement strand
AAATGATAATTTAAAGAATGCTAGAAAATTAGGTATGAAAACTATTTTGTTTAAAAATACTAAGCAGTTAAAAAAAGAACTGAAGAAACTAGGAATAAATATTTAAAATAAGGGTTTAATAATGTATTTTTGAGTATAAATTTCTTTAAATATATTTGAAGTTTAAAGTAATAATGTTAAAAGGAAGTCGCGAGAATATAGAAGAGAGATTAAGAGCCTATAGGACAATTTTAGAAGCTAATAGAGATGCTTATGAAAAGTTAAAGAGAGTCTCAGAGGGAGGTAATGAGATAACTGCAATAGCTTCTAAGAAGGCATATGAAACTGCATTAAAAACTTTAGATGACTTTTTTCCATTACTTACTAACGATAAACCAAAAAAGTAAATTTAAAAACAATCTTTCCTTAATTAATAATAAAAAGAGAAGATGAAATTCCTGAATTTAAACTATTGTCCTAAGGCAAGTGACTTAGTATGTTTGTTCAGAGTTGAGCCTGCTAAAGGGGTTTCAATCAGAAAAGCTGCTGAAACAGTTGCCTTAGAATCAAGTACCGGAACATGGAGTAAGCTGACAACAGAAAAAAAGTATATGCAAAATCTTGCAGCCAAGGTTTTTTCTATTAAAGACAATTGGGTGAAAATTGCTTATCCTTCTAAGCTCTTTGAAAAAGGAAACGCCCCAAATATTCTTAGTAGTATAGCTGGAAATATTTTCGGAATGAAAATTGTCAAGAATCTGAGATTAGAAGATATAAAAATTCCTAAAGAAATTTTGAATTCTTTTCTTGGTCCAAGGTTTGGGATAGAAGGGGTAAGGAAGATGATGCAAGTCAAGAATAGGCCGCTGTTGGGAACAATAATTAAGCCAAAACTTGGCTTAAGAACAAAGGACCACGCAAAGGTTGCTTATAAAGCTTGGATTGGAGGGTGTGATATTGTTAAAGATGATGAGAATCTTGCTAATCAAAAATTTAATGAGTTTGAAGAAAGACTTGCTAGAAGTTTGGAAAAAGCTCATCAAGCAGAAGAACAAACAGGAGAAAAAAAAGCTTATTTGGTTAATGTGACAGCTGAAACAAAAGAAATGATAAAAAGAGCCCAATTAGTTGAAGAATTAGGAGGAAAATATATTATGATTGATATTATTACAGCAGGTTTTGCAGCTGTCCAATCACTAAGAGAAGCTGATTTTAAATTAGCAATTCATGCCCATAGAGCAATGCATGCAGCTTTTACTAGAAATAAAAAACACGGCATTAGTATGATGGTTTTAGCTGATTTGGCCAGATTAATTGGAGTTGACCAGTTACACATAGGGACTGTTGTTGGAAAATTAGAAGGAAGCTTAGAAGAAGTTTCTGAATTAGAAGAAGAAATTGAGAAAAAAACAGTTAAAGAGACAAAAATAAGGCTCAGCCAGAACTGGGGTAAAATAAAGCCGGTTATGGCAGTTAGCTCAGGAGGACTACATCCTGGGCATGTTCCATATTTAATCAAGCATCTAGGAAAAGATTTAGTTATACAAATGGGGGGAGGGATTCACGGAAATCCAAAAGGAACAAAACAAGGAGCTATGGCAGCAAGGCAGGCAATTGATGCTACAATGAAGAAAAAAAGTTTAAAAGAATACTCTAAAACACATGAAGAATTGAAAAATGCCTTGAATTATTGGGGGAATAACAAGATTTAATAATAGTTTTTCTTTCTTATTTTTATGGGAAAAATAAAATTTCGTGAGTTTGAAACAAGTTCAGGAAAGCTTGTTTTAGGCGGGAAATCAGCAGGAAATAATGAACAGCTGATTAAGCAAGTAGAACCAGAAGAAACGGTTCTACATACAAAACCTCCTGGAAGTCCTTTTGTAAATATTAAAGGCAAGGCAAGAAAGAAAGACATTAAAGAAGCAGCTGTATTTTGTGCAAGATACAGCCAGGATTGGAGGGATAATAAAGAAGATGTTATTGTGCATTATTTTAAAGGAAAAGAGATTTTTAAAGAAAAAAGAATGAAACTTGGAACTTTTGGAGTTAAAAAGTTCAAAAAAATTAAAATTAAAAGAAAACAGATAGAGAGCTTTGGAAAATAAAATGACAAATATTTTAATTTTTGGTGCAAGTATAACTTGGGGGGCTTGGGATAAAGAAGGAGGATGGGTTCAGAGATTAAGAAAGTTTATAGATAAAAAAAATATTTCTGACCCAAATTATGATTGCATGGTCTATAATTTAGGAATAAGTGGAGACACAACAGAAGATGTATTAAGGAGGTTTGAAAATGAAACTAAGGATAGGGCAGGTGAAAAAGAAACAATAATTATGTTTAGTGTAGGAGTTAATGACTCTCAGTTTGACCATGACAAAAAAGATTTAAGAATTCAAATAGAGAAATTTGAAGAGAATCTTAAAAAATTAATAAGCTTAAGTAAGAAATATGCCCCAAAGATTATTTTTATTGGTTTTAACCCTATTGACCAATCAAAAGTTGATCCAATTCCTTGGACAGATAAGATTAAGAAATCTTATAGGAAAGAACTTGTTGAGAAATTTGATAATAAGGTGAAACAGGTTTGTAAAGAAGAAAGAGTTTATTTTATAGAGGTATATGATAAGTTAATAAAAGAAGATTATAAGGCACTACTAGAAGATGGCGTACACCCTAATTCTAAGGGCCATGAAAAGATTTTTCAGATAGTTAAAGATTTTCTAATAAAAAATAGAATCATAAAATGAAATACGGGCAACCAATTATACAAATAGGTAAAAATGGTCTAACTTCTGGAATTATAGAAAATATAAAAAATTGTTTTAAAACACATAATGACATTAAAGTGAGTTTATTAAAAAGTGTTGGACATGACAAGAAAAAAGTCAGAGAGATTGCTGAAGAAATCCAGGCAGAACTTGGCAACAAATACACATATAAAACTATTGGATTTGCTATCTTCTTGAAAAAGTGGAGAAAGGCGAGATAAAAGATTATATCTTTATTTCTTTTCTATATTTTGCTAACTCTGCTAAACTCTTAATGTCTCCTGGTTTTGACACTCTTGCAGAAAGATAGTTTGTGATGGAATTAAGAAATTTTGTTGTGGCTATCTTCACCTTATTTGTATGGTAAGCTAATTTTGCTACTTCAAAGGAAAGTAGCCCCTCGCTAACAAATAAAATTCCTAAAACTAATTTACCTTCCAAATCCATAGATTAATTTATCCTAGCAACATTTATAAACCCTCTCTCTAAGTAATCTTAAGCTAAACAGCCTATTTGGCTGTTCTAGTATCGCAAGATACGGCTGTTTTATAGGAGAAAAAATGTCAGTTTATGATATTCCTGCAGCAGAATATAATGAAAAATTAGCTGAAGCTTTAAGGCAGATGCCTGAATTTAAAATGCCTGAATGGGCAGAGTATATTAAAACAAGTGTGGCAAGAGAAAGACCTCCAAAAGCAGAAGACTTTTGGTATAAGCGTGCTGCAAGTATTTTAAGACAGCTTTATATCCATGGTATTGTAGGGGTTGGAAGACTTAGGACAAGATATGGTGGAAGGAAAGATAGGGGAGTAAAGCCAGAAAGGTTTAGAAAAGGAAGTGGAAAGATTATTAGAGTAATATTACAGCAAGCAGAAACTGCTGGTTTTGTTGAAAAAATTAAAAGTAAAAGAGCTGGAAGACAACTTACTGAAAAAGGCAGGGAATTTTTAGATTCAATTAAAGAAGAAAGGAAAGAGCAAGATGCCAACTAGAAGAAAAAAATATCAAAAAAAAATAAAACTAGCTGTGCACGGGAGGAGAACAAAATGGGCTCCTTTTTGGGCTGTTTTAAAAAAATACGGAATGGGTAAAAGAATCCATCCGAGTAGGATGACTAGTGTAAAAAGAAATTGGCAAAGAAGCAAGTTAAAAATTAAACCAAGAAAGGTCAGAAAGAGGCACTTAGGTTAAAAATAAAATGGCAAAAAAAACAGTTGAACCTAAAATAACTCTTGAAAGAGAATATATAATCCCCCTTAGAAAAGAATGGTTAAAAGTACCAAAATATAAGAGGGCAAATAAAGCTGTTAAAGCCATGAAACAGTTCATTGCAAGGCATATGAAAGTTTATGACAGGGATTTAAAAAAAGTAAAGATTGATATTCTTCTTAATAATGAATTAAGATTTAGGGGTATGAAAAAACCTCCTGCTAAAATTAAAGTTAAAGCTAAAAAATTCGATAATGATATTGTTAGAGTTGAGCTAGTTGAGATTCCTAAAATAATCCAGTATAAGCTAGACAGAGAAAAGAGGAAGAAAGAAGAAGCTGAGAAAAAGGCAAAAGGAGAAAAGAAAAAAGAAGAGAAAAAGCCAGAGAAAAAAGAAGCAGAAAAGGAGGAAGATAAAGAAAAAGAAGCTAAAGAAAAAGAAGAGAAAAAAGAGGCTGTAAAAGAAGCAGGGTTGAAACAAGCAAAACAGCAAGCTAAGCAAGTAGAGCATATCTCAGGAAAACAAAAACAACCAACAGCCCATAGGATGGCTTTACAGAAGTAAAATTTATAATTGTATTTTTCATTGTTTCTTGATGTTATTGAAAGATTTAGAATTAGAATTAAAAAAACATAAAAATAAAGAGCAAGCAATCCTCCTCCAGAGATTTTTTAAGACTGGCAAAGGACAGTATGGAGAAGGAGATATTTTTCTTGGAATCACGGTGCCAGAACAAAGAAAAATAGCAAAAAAATTTCAAGAGCTTTCAATAGAAGAAATCCAGATTCTTTTAAATTCAAAGATTCATGAAAAAAGACTTATAGCTTTGTTCATATTAATTGATAGATATAAAAAAGCAGGTGAAGCAGAAAAAAAGCAGATATTTGATTTTTATCTGACTAATACAAAAAACATCAATAACTGGGATCTTGTGGACTTGTCTGCTCCAAATATTGCTGGAGATTTTCTTCTTAATAAGAATCGAAAAAGTTTATATCAGCTTACTGTTTCAGAGAATCTATGGGAAAGGAGAATTTCTGTTTTATCAACATTTATTTTTATTAGAAATAATCAGTTTGAAGACAGTTTGAAGATTTCAGAAATTTTGTTGAAAGATAATCATGATTTAATACATAAAGCAGTTGGATGGATGTTAAGAGAAATAGGAAAAAGAGACGAAAAAGAGCTTGAAAACTTCCTAAAAAAACATTATAAACAAATGCCAAGAACAATGTTAAGATATTCTATAGAAAAATTTCCTGAGGAAAAAAGGAAAAAATATTTAAGAGGGGAAATATAATGAAAAATAAAATAAAAACAACTGAAGAAATATTAGAGATAGTTGAAAGATTAAGAGAAGATGGAAGGGCGATAGTTACAACAAATGGAAGTTTTGATATTTTACATTGTGCCCATGTTAATTTGCTTGAAAAAGCTAGAGATGAAGGAGATATTTTAATAGTCTTATTGAATTCTGATGAGTCTATTAAAAGATTTAAAGGAGAAAGCAGGCCAATTATACCTGAGAATGAAAGGGCTAGGATGTTGGCTGCTTTAGAGTGTGTAAATTATATTGTTATTTTTAATGAAGAAAATCCATTAAGATTATTAGAGATTATAAAGCCTAAAAAACATGTTAAAGGAGGCAGTTTTGTTCTAGAAAGAATAAAAGAAGAAAAAGATTTATTAGAAACGTGGGGGGGAGAGTTTAAAAATTTTGAGTTAGAAGAAGGCTATTCTTCTACTAAAATAATAAACAAAATTCTAGAAAAAGAAGATGAATTTAGAAAAGATTAAGAAAAATAAAACAATTAAAGAACTATTTGAATTTTCTATAATAAACATAGACAAGCCTTCTGGTCCAACTAGTTTCCAGATTGATGAAAAGATAAAAAACTGGCTTGGCTTGAGAAAAACATCTCATTTTGGAACCTTAGATCCTAAGGTCACTGGAGTTTTGCCTGTTGCTCTTAATAGAGCTTGTAAGTTAAGTGATTATTTCATGCATAGAGATAAAACTTATATTGGGATAATGCATCTTCATTTAGATATAGAGAAAGACAGATTAGAAAAAGAAATGAAAAGATTTGTAGGAAAAATCAAACAGCTTCCTCCAAAAAAATCAAGAGTAAAAAGACAGGAAAGAGAAAGGGAGGTTAAAAGATTCCAGATAATTGAAAAACAGGACAGAGAGGTTTTATTTGTTTCAGAAGTACAGGCTGGAACTTATATTCGTAAACTTATTCATGATTTGGGACAGGAAATTGGAGGGGCGCATATGGCAGAATTAAGAAGAATACAAGCAGGAATTTTTTCAGAAGAACAGATTGTCAGTTTATATGATTTACAAGAAGCTGTTGAAGATTACAATAAAGGGGAAGGGAAAAAATTGAGAAAAATTCTCATACCTGCTGAAATTATATCAAAAATACTTCCAGTATTGCATGTAAACAAAACATCTGTAAAACAGCTTCTTACTGGAAAACCTATTTTTAAAAAAGATTTAAAAAAGATTCCAAAAGAAGACAGGTTTGCTGTTTTTCTTGGAGAAAAGTTTATTGAGGTTGCAAAAAAAACAGATGAAAAAGGCATAATTGCAAGACCTGAGTTTGTATTCAATTAGTAAGCTTTTTAAAGAGTAAAGAAGTAATTACAGAATGAAAAAGGATGATGAGCCCCCCGATTATAATCGCCTTGAATATTTGTCCAAGATTCATGATTTAGTAAATGAAGTAGATACTGCTCTTTCTCAAAATACTACAGATAAGTTTGTTTCTCTTGTTAAGAAATTATATCGGGCTGAAGCAATACTTCCTGCAGTTGTTGCAGATAGAAGTGCTGTTAGGATGATAGCAGGAAGAAGAAATTTACTACAAGATAGAATTATTAACTACTTGAAAATCTAATGATATAGTTAATTCTTTAAATCCTTATTTGCTTAGTGCTTCATGAGAGAGTTTATCTATTATTCAAACAAGGCGAGAACTTCTGGAAATTGGAAGGATTTAATGAAAGCTGGAAGAATGGATATCGTTTGTAATTTTATTATAGTAAGTTTCTTTTTATCCCATAAAATGAGGGAAAATATTAAGTTACATTTGATTTTTTGCGGACCTCCAAATCCTCCAATGCATCTTGAGTTTATTTCAGATAAAAACCTGCCTATAAGCAAGAAAGATGTTGCAGGATTAATAAAAAGAATGCTGTATAAATGCAGAGGAAAAAAAGTTAAAGTTTTTCCTGGATGTTTTATTGAGAAAAAAAGCTTCTCAAATCTTATTAAAGAACTAGAAGAAAAAGGAAAGAGGATTTTAGTTCTAGATAAAAAAGGAAACGATATTAGGCAGGTAGAATTAGATAATGCTGTTTTTGTTATAGGAGACCAAGAAGGGCTTCCTAAAAAAGAAATTAAAAAATTTAAAAAAGTTTCAATAGGAAAAGAAACTTATTTTGCATCTCAAACAGTAACAATTATAAATAATGAAATAGATAGAAGAATATGAAAAAGAAGGTGAAAATAAAAAAAGAGCAGATTAAGATAACAGAAAAAAGAAAAAAGAAAAAAGAAGTTAAAGATGTAGAAGAAGTAAAGTTTGTTGATTATGAAACCTCTGTTCCTAAATTACTTGATAATGCTAATTTTAAGAATGTAATAAAAGACAGGAGAAGAATTTTTTTAAAACCTAACCTAACCTGTTGCAAGGCTTTTCCAACAACAACTGATCCTAAGTTTGTTGAAGAAATTATAAAATACATAAGAAAATGCAGTAAAAAAACAGAAATTATCATAGCAGAAGGAAGTGGTGGAGATGAAACAGAAAAATGTTTTAAAAAATTAGGCTATAACGAACTTTCTGAGAAATATAAAATTCCTCTTCTTGATTTAAATGAAGCAGAAACTAAAAGAATTAAAAGTGACAAATTTAAAAAATTTAGTTTTATAGACTATCCTAAGCCCCTTCTCTCAGGATTTTTGATTTCTCTGCCTGTTTTAAAAGGGCATGTTATGGCTAAAGTAACAATCTCATTAAAAAATATGTTGGGAGTTTTTCCTGCCAGACTCTATGGTGGGAACTGGAAAGTAAAAATGCATAAATGGCCTATTGAATATGCTATTCATGATATTTTAGTATGCAAATTTCCTAATTATGCTATTTGTGATGCAAGTATTGTGCAATTAGAGCATGAAATTAATGGTTATGCAAAAGAAATGGATGTTCTTTTAGCAGGAAAGCCTTTAGAAGTTGATAAAAAGGGCTCTTTGCTTCTTGGATATGATTGGAAAAAAGTGCCTCACTTAATTCTTGCTGACGAATTAAACCGGCTTTAGAAAATCCATAAACTCGTCTAATTTATAAATGTGGACAGCTGTAACAGTATCTTCTTCTCCAGTATAAATAAAAATCTTGCCGTCTTTTATTACGGCAGCATTTGGAAATGTCACATTTTTTATTATTGTTTTTTCTTGGATTTCCATATGGGGCTCTAAAAACTCTTCTGATTTCTTTAATATCTTTAAAGGATTGTTTTTATCAACTAAAAAAGCTCTTCCAATATACTCTTTAGTCCCGTCTTTAAGATACCTATGTTGGTGGTCAATTATTAACCAGCCCTCTTTGCATTCAATAGGTGTGGGTCCGGCACCAACATGCCCTTTTTCATCTCCTTTAATAAGGCATTTATGGTCTCCCCAATGAATTAAATCATTAGAATATGAAAGAAATATGCTGGGAACCATGTATCCTGCACTTCCGCTTGGCCTGGTTAATGCAAGAAATTCTTCTCTCCCTGTTCTTGAATTTAAAAACTTCTTTGGAAAAAGAACTATATCTTTACTAGGAGCAAAAAATATGATGCTTGGATTATTTTTAGGAAGCCTCACGAAATTTTTAAAGTCATTTGTAACAGCAAACGCCGTGCATACATCATATTCTTCTGAACACGCAACATATGTTATTAAATGTTTATAAAACTCTCCATGAATATTAATTCCTTCATTAAATTTGGTTATTCTTGCGTCTTCTATTCCAAATTCTTCATATCCCATCTGTGGAAAGAATGTTGGCTTTTCAGAAATCCTAAAATTGATGCCATCTTCACTTTCTGCTAATCTAAAATGAGAGATGTATGTTGGTCTTACTTTTTGTTCAAGTTCAATTGTTGTTAAGGAAGAGGGGTTTTCAGATATAACATCTTTATCTATTCTCTCCCACTCCCATCTTACTTTATAATCGCCATTTTTGGATGGAATTGCTTTAGGAAATGCAATGTGCCCTGAAAATCTGGATTTTGTTTTTTCTATAACCCTAAGAAGCAGGTATATTTTTTCTTTACCAACTTCTGTGAATACTGTTCCTCCAGGATTACAAACACCAACAACCCCAATATCATCACTTGAGGGAACAATATCTTTTGGCCTAGCAATTATTGTCTCATTTATTGGTCTTGGAACTCCCATTTTAGATTAAAAAATAAGGTTTATTAAAAGATTATGGGAATAAAAAAGATATTTTGCAAACATATAAAAATTCTTCTTGATTTTGTTTTTTTATGAAAACTATCAGAATTTTTATTTCAGGGATTGTACAGGGGGTTTGTTTTAGGGCTTTTATTAAAAGAGAGGCAGGTAAACTAGCTCTAAATGGTTTTGTGAAAAATCTAGATGATGGAAGAGTAGAAGCAGTTATTGAAGGAGAAGATAAGCAGGTTGAAAATCTGATAGAGTTGTGTAAAAAAGGGCCTTCTAGTAGCCATGTTGAAGCTGTAAAAATTGAAAAAATTGAAAACCAGGGTTTTAAGAAATTTAAGATTATAAGGCTTTAGTAAGTTATTTAAATTAATCTTTTCTTAATTAATTATGGCAAGAGGGCAAGAGATTAAAAAAGAGAGGATTAAGAAAATAGAGGAATTGAAGAAGAAAAACATAGAAGCCTATGGTTATTCTTATGAAAAGAAAGACTCTGCTAATGACCTCCAACAAAAACATAAAAAATTAAAGAATGGCCAAATAACAAAAGATAAAGCAAAAATAGCAGGCAGAGTTATGATTGTAAGGGATATGGGAAAGATTAACTTCATAAGATTGCAAGATTCAACAGGCAATATACAGATAATACTTCAACAACCTACAACACCTGGAAAGATTATTGATTTTTTTAAAAAATACATTGATACTGGAGATTTTATTGGTATAGAAGGCAACATTATAAAAACAAAAAGGGGAGAATTAAGTATTTTAGCTAATAAGATAACTCTGCTTAGTAAGGCTCTCTTGCCGCTTCCTGAAAAGTGGCATGGTTTAAAAGACAAAGAAGAAAGATACAGAAAAAGGTATCTGGACTTAATTATGAAGCCTGAAGTAAAGGATGTTTTTCTAACAAGGGAGAAGATTATTGATTCAATCAGGGAATTTATGAAAAAAAGAGGTTATATTGAAGTGCAGACGCCAATCTTACAACCAATCTACGGAGGAGGTTCTGCAAGACCTTTTATGTCAAAATTAAATGCCCTAGATATGGATATTTATATGAGAATTGCTAATGAACTTTATTTAAAGAGGCTCATTGTTGGAGGTTTTGAAAAGATTTTTGAATTTTCAATTGATTTTCGTAATGAAGGAATAGATAAAAGCCATAATCCTGAATTTTTATTATTCGAGGCTATGACTGCATATGATGATTATTATGCTGGAATGAGACTTGTGGAAGAAATAACAGAGAATGCTTTAAAAAAAGTAAAAGGAACTACAAAAGTAAAATATCAAGGAAAGATAATTGATTTCAAAAGGCCCTGGAAGAGAATAAGAGTTAGAGAGGCTATTAAAAAATATGCAGATATTGATATTGAAAAAACAAACGATGCCAAATTAAGGAGCATTATAACGAAAAAGGGAATTAAGTTAAAAGGAGTGTATAATCGAGGAAACGCAATTATTGCATTAATAGAAGAGTTTTGTGAAAAACATTTTGTTCAGCCAACTATTCTTTATGATTATCCAATAGAAACTTCTCCCTTAGCAAAACAAAAAAGAGATGATTCAAGATATGCAGAGAGATTTGAACAATATGTCAATTGTTTTGAAACTGGAAACAACTATTCAGAATTAAATGACCCAAGATTATTAACTGAAAACTGGAAAAAACAAGAGGATGCGTTGAGAAAAGGGGATGAAGAAGCTCAGAGAATGGATAAAGATTTTATTAATGCTTTAGAGGTAGGCATGCCCCCTACTTGTGGGATTGGAATTGGAATCGACAGACTAGTAATGATTTTAACAGATCAACCTTCAATAAGGGATGTTATTTTGTTTCCTTTTATGAGGGGAAATAAATAAAGGGAGGAAAAGATGGCAAATTTAATTATAAAAAGCAATATAAGAGAGGCTGTGAAAGACAAGATACCAAATGTTGCTGGAGAGGTTGCTGAAGCTTTAAATGAGAAAGTTAAGGAACTATTAGATAAAGCAGTGGAAAGAGCAAAAGCCAATGGAAGAAGAACCTTGCATGCAAGGGACTTATAATAATTTAAATAAAAGGAGGTTAAAATGCCAAAGAAAAAAATGGGAGAAGCAAGTAAGGTAGGATTTCCAACATTCGCTGTTATTTTGTTAGTAGTCGCTGTAATTTGGTTATTTAGTGAATTAGGTTATATAGCAATTGATGTTCCCTGGATTCCAATAATCCTAGGAATAGTGGCTATTGGAATGATTGCAAATAGATATAGCAAAAAGTAGCCAGCAAAAACATATAAGTTTATAAATTATAAAATTAACATATAAAAATGATAGAACTAAAAGAGAGACCTAAAAACCCGATAATAATAGAAGGTTTCCCTGGCTTTGGGTTTGTCAGCACTATTGCCACTGAATTTTTGATAAAACATTTGGATGCTAAGAGAATAGGAAAGATTTTTTCAGATAAGCTCAAGCCAATGGTTGCAATACACAATTCAGAGATAATAGACCCTTTAGAAATTTATTATGATAAAAAGCATAATTTAATTATTCTAAGAGCTTTGTCTAATATCTCTGGTGCAGAGTGGGAGATTGCAGAGATGATTATGGAGCTTGCAAAAAAACTAAAAGCCAAGGAGATAATTAGTATAGAAGGTGTTGCGAGCGAGAGTTTAAGAAAAAAATCAAAGACTTATTATTTTACAAACTTAAAAAAAGGAAAATTCGAACAAATTAAACTTGAAAATTTTAAAAATGGAGTTATTGTTGGAGTTACTGGAGTATTGCTATTAAAATCAAAAGAAATTCCTCTAAGCTGCATATTTGTAGAAGCTGACCCTACTTTGCCTGATTCAAGAGCAGCTGGAGAAGCAGTAAAAGTCCTAGATTCTTATCTTGAACTTAAAGTAGATTACAAGCCTTTGATAAAGGCTGCAGAAAAATTTGAAGATAAGTTGAAGCAGTTAATGACAAGTGTTAAAAAGGCTGGAGAACAAAAACAGAAAAAAGATACGAGTTATCTTGGATGATTAAATATAACCAGCCATTGCAGTCCGTCTTCTTATTTCATGTTCAGATGCATTCGGATCTTGCCAGTGCTCTTTTTCATGGTGCAGAGTTTTGTCATGCTCTCTTCCGTATAATGTGTTAAGAACATAAATTGTATTTGTTCTAGGGTCATATGCTCCTAAAACTTCTGTGTTTTGTGAATTATTTCCAGCAAGATAGTTAAGAAATGTAGAAGAGGCATATTCTATATTTGGCTCTACTTTTGGAATCATGTCTGGAGAATCAAAACCAACATACTGAGCTTTAAATTCAAATCTTTGTTTTTGTTTAAACTGTTTTTCAACATAAGTTTTAATTATTTTTTCTAAGATATTTTGGAGATTATAAGATTCTGCAAGTTTAACTCTGTTATTATTATCAAATCTTTCAAGAATTTTCTTAATTTCCTTACTTTTATTTAAGTTTCTTGAAAAGCTGATTAAATTTTCCAAAGAGATAATTTTCACATTTTTATTGTTTTCTAGTTTTACCATCTCCTAGTTTTATTTGGCAATCTTTTTAAATCTTCTTCTCTTTCTTTTTTTATGGGAAATAAAGTAGAAGAGGTTTATTCCTATGGGAAATAAAGAGAAAGGAGCTAATGCTGAAAGAGAATTATACCAGATGTTTGTTGATAATTGTTATAGGGCTGTCAGAGTTGCAGGCAGTGGTATAATGGAAAATGCTGATTGTGATTTAATTGCTGGAAACTCAAAGGGAAAGAGATACTGTATAGAGGTTAAGGCAAGCAAAAAACTTACTAAATATATCAGTAAAGAGCAAGTAGAGAAATTTGTTATCTTCTCTGAACTCTTTAAATTAAAACCAATAATTGCTGTTCGTTTTAACAGAATAGGGTGGTTTTTTCTTAATCCTAAAGATTTAAAAGATTCTGGCAAAAACTGGGTTATTAACCTTGATCTTGCAAGAAAAAAAGGCAAGAAATTTGCCCAGGCATTTTGAATAAAATAGGCTACCCCTCCTGTAAGATAGAAGCATCATTAAATAAAAAATGTTAATGCAAAACCAAAAACTAAGAAGAACAGAAATTAGTAAATTTGATAATTATAGTGATAATATCCATCTAGTAAAATCAAATTTAGAGGGTTTTCCATGCTTGAAAGCTGGGCATAATCCCTGATGATGTAATGAAACAAGCTTTATTCTATAAAAAATTGAAAGAGAAAGTTGTTCAGTGTCAGTTATGCCCGCATTTTTGTGTTATAAAACCAAATGAGCGAGGGAGGTGTGGAGTAAGACAAAATCAGGATGGAAAGCTCATTAGCTTAGTTTATGGAAAGCCTTGTAGTCTTGCACTTGATCCAATAGAGAAAAAACCATTATACCATTTTCTTCCTGGTCAGCTAGCTTTATCTATTGCGACTGTTGGCTGTAATTTAAGTTGTAAGCACTGCCAGAACTGGGAGATAAGCCAGGCAAATCCTGATGAGTTTTCAGTGAGAGAAGTTAAGCCAGAGGAAATTGTAAAGACTGCAAAAGAGAAAAATGTTAAGATAATTTCTTATACATACACAGAACCCACTATTTTTTATGAGTATATGTTAGATATATCAAAACTTGCTAAAAAGAAAGGAATCAAAAACATGATTGTCAGTAATGGATTTATTAATCCTAAGCCCTTAAAACAACTTTGCAAGCATATTGACGGAGCTAATATAGACTTAAAAAGTATAGATGATGATTTTTATAAAAAAATATGCAATGCCCGAGTTAATCCTGTTCTTGAGAGTTTGAAAATTTTGAAAAAAGAAAATATTTGGATTGAAATAACAAACTTACTTATTCCTGGTTTAAATGACAAAGAAAAAGATATTAAAAAATTAATAAGCTGGATAAAAAACAATCTTGGAACAGATGTTCCTGTGCACTTTACTGCTTTTTATCCTTGTTATAAGCTTTCTCATTTACCTCCCACATCAATTGAAACCTTAAAAAATGCCAGAAGACTAGCATTAAAACAGTTAAAGTATGTTTATACTGGAAATATTCAAAATGACGAGGGAGATAGTACTTTTTGCCCAAAATGCAGTAAGTTATTAGTAAAAAGAAGGTTATTTTCAATTATAGAAAACAATTTAAAGCAGGGTAAATGTCCTAAATGTAATGCCAAAATCCAAGGATTTTGGACCTATTAAAAATTAACATTTTTAACATGAAAAAATTGATGGTGTTTGGGATTATCTTGTTTATTTTATTGTTTGTTGGTTTTAGCTCTGCTATAATTGTAAATGAAGTAGAACTTGACCCTGCTGGAAATGATTCTGGAAATGAATGGATTGAATTATATTCAGAAACTGAAATAAATTTAACTGGTTGGCAATTAGTAAATAAGGATAATGAGACTATTGAATTAACTCAAACTTTTCAGGATTATTTAATAATAAATCTTGATAGACAGTGGTTGGATAATTCAGATGAGAAAGTTATATTAAAGAACAACAGTGGAGCGATAATCTATGAAACAAATATTTTAAATGATCCTCATAATGATGAAAGAAGCTGGCAGTATTGTAATGAAGGATGGATATTTAAAATTTCGACAAAAAACGCGGCTAATGCTTGTGGAGATGAAAGTAATGGAAATGAAAACCCGGATGATGGGAGGCAAACACCAGAGATTTATTTTGAATTAGAATGGGGAGAAGATGAGATTATAAACGGAGAAGAATTTGAAATTGAAGCTAGAGTATTTAATCTTGAAGATAAAAGTTATGAAGTTAAAGTTTATCTTAGATTTAAAGAAAATGATACAATAATTTCTGAAACTCATCATGAAGATGATGACATATGGAAATCTAGCACATATTATTTAGGGGATGTATTTTCAGGGCCAGGAAATGACAGTCGGAGTTTTTCTTTAAGAATAAAAGATGATTATGAAAATTTTAATGGGGACGCAAAGATAGGTGTAAAAATAAGAAGAACAGATACCTCTACTATCATTACAGAAGATGAAGAAAACATTGAGGTTTTAGAAAAAGAAGAATCTCAAGAGCAAATAGCAGAAGAAGTCCAGCAGCAGGATAATACAGAGACAACAAATAAAAAAGAAACAAGTAAGGCAAATGGCGTGATTAAACTTGGAGCCAGAAATAAGATAGAAACAGATAAACAAGAAGATGAGACATCAAGAGTCTTATATGAATCTGGAAGTGAAAAAGTTAAGAAATATGCTATATATGGACTTAACTTTATTTTAATTATTATTATAATATTTTTATTGAAAAAGAAGGTTTAAAAAGAAAGTAAACTAAAAAATGAAATGGTAAGTGAGATAAAAGCTGTTTTAATATTTGAGATGTTGGGAAGGCCTGCAGAACATTTGAAGAGCACTTTATCCCAGTTTATTGATAAACTTTCTAATGAGGATGGTCTTAAGGTTTTGGATAAGAAAATTAATGAACCCAAAAAATTAGAACAGACACAACAAGAGCTTTTTACAACATTTGCAGAAACTGAAATTGAATTTACAGACCTGGACTCTTTAATTAAGCTTATCTTTGTTTACATGCCCTCTCATGTTGAGATTATTTCTCCTAGTGAACTTAGAATGAAGAACTTTGAAATGCATTCTTTAGTAAATGAGCTGATAAGAAAGTTGCATCAGTATGATGAAATAGCAAAGAGCCTGGCAATAGAGAGAAATATCTTGAAAAAACAGTTAGAACAACAAAGCTTGCCCGCTATAACTCCAGTTAAAGAAAAAAAACCTAAAAAACCTAAGAAAAAGAGAACAAGAAAGAAAAAATAATCATCATAGATAAGTTTTTAAAAACTCTCTTAATTCTGAATCTTCAGGAGCCCTGTAAAGAGGTTCATCTTCCCAAAAATCAAAAAATCGTCTACTATGATGCCTATTAGGTCTTGATTTTACTAATTGGACTGTTTTTCCTCCTTTATTTAAAAATTCCCCCCATGTTCCGTGATATTTTATATCTAATTTTTTAACAACCATTTTTGTAGCTGCTTCTGGGAGTGAAATTCTTTCCATATAAATATTAAAATCAGTCTTGGTTCTCTGAGAAGGTATAGCAGATATTTTTGCATTACCAGTAATACAAAAACCAGAAACAACTCCTCCATTTGTTTGGACAACAATAAGATAGTCTCCCCTTTTTATTTGTTCATGAGATATTTTTTCTCCACCCAATAACTCTATTTTGTTAGTAATATCTTTTACTGTAGTCATAAAACTTTAGAATTATGGTTGTTTAAAAGAATTATTGTCATAGAGATTATATTTTTGATAAACTTCCTGTGACTTCTTCTCCTTTCATTCTTTCCTGATACTTATCTTCTCTTTGTTTTAAAATATCTTTTGGTCTTTGTCTTTTTTTCATATAAAAAGACAGGAAAATTAATCCAGCTAATACTGCAATCATTATAATTACTCCATAAATCCAGCTTGTATCTCCTTCTTCTTCAACTATGCATTCTCCTTTACAACAGTATCCATCTTGGGTTAGCTCAAGAGGAATATTACATTTTTCTTCTGCACTACAAATTTTCCCCCCTAAATCTTCACAAGTTTCATCTTCTGTATATCCTGGAGTATGATCTCCATTATAAATAATATCAGATTTGTTTTCTACAATCTTAATATCTACCTGTAATTCTGCTGAAAGATTTTCAGAAGAAGCAATTATTTTGCCAGAAAAATCTGCTGCTTCTTCTGAACTTATTGTTAGATTAATAAATTCCCTTCCTTCAGCTTCTAATTCAGAGATAAAGTCCGGAGTAATTCCAACAACAAGGTCTGAGATATTTGAAGATAGAGTAATATCAGTGATATTTTTATTTCCAAGATTTATTAAGGATACTTTAAAGGAGTAGCTATCTTCTTTTGAGATGATAGTTTCTATTTCTGAAGGATTAAATCTGAATTTGCTTGTTTCTTTTATATCTGAAGATGTTTCAGGAAAAACAAATACAGGAATATTATAATTATTTATTTTTATGTTTGTTTCAGTATAATTGTTTATTTCAGAAACAGAAAAATAAACTTTTTTCTCTTTATTTTGCACTAAAGATAATGTTTGCTTTTCTCCTAGGAATTCTGCCTCTATTTCTGTATTTTTATTAGCTTCAATTTTAATATAAAAATCATCTCTTGTGACTATAAATCCTGGATTAATAGTCAAAGGAGTTTCATTTGTAGATTTAACATTGAATTCTTTAATTATATCCTCTGTAGATACGCCAGAAGGTGTTTCATATCTTATGTCTTTTATCTTCAGGGTGTAATTTCCTTCTGTTGAAGGCAGTAGAGCATATAAAAGATATTTGTTTCCTAGTTTTAGAATATCATAAATCAAAGGAATGTTCCTTTCTCTATAAAAATGAATGTTTTCTACTTTTAAACCATCAATAAAGTTTCCGTAAATTTCTGCCTGCAATGTTTCAAAAGGAGCATAGCTTTCCTTACTTAAATTAATTTCAACAGCTGATACTATTGAAATTAATTGTAAAACAAGCAACACTAACACCAGTTTTTTCATAGAATAGTTAATAATAAAGATATTTTAAATTTAACTAAAAAGGCTGTGTCCATACTCATCTCTAATTAAACAACCATCTACATCAACGTATGCTTGCTTTTGAGTATTATATCTTAGCCCTCTTTCTCGCGCTGCTTTTCTATTTGTTGAATGTTTTGGAGAAAAATCTGGGTCAAAATCTGTTAATTTTTTTGCTAAATTTTTTCCTGCCATAGATAAGATAGAGAAAGAATATTAATAAATGTTTAGATTAATCCTACAGGGAAGTAATTTATTTTATATTCATCAAATATTACCATTGATTCATATATCTTTATTATGTCGGAAAAATTTTCTTTTAATTCCAAAAGAACTTCTTTAAATTCTTCTATATTTTTGACATGAACATCCAGCATAGCATTGTAAAGTCCAAGACAGTTTGTTATATAATAGATTTTTTTATGTTGATTACAAAAACTGATAAATTCCTGTTTTCTTTTTTCATTTATTTTCTGAAATTGCAAAAGGAGCAAATGCCACTGATATCCTAATTTATTGATATTAATTTTTGGTTTAAATCCAGTAATTATATCTTCTTTTATTAGTTTTTTAATTCTATAGCTAACAACATGAATTGGGATTTTTGTTTTTTCAGATATTTCGACAACAGAGGTTCTTGCTTTTTGTGAAATTTCAGTTAAGATTTTCTTATCAATTTTATCTATTTCTCCTAAATTTATTTTTTCTGTTTGTTTTATTCCTTCCAGATAATTTTTTCCTTCCAAGAACTTGTAACCTGCATGTTCTGAATATATCAAACTTGTAAAGTTATACTCATGTAAATTGCTCCCACATAAATTTGTTATTTTGTTAAGTAGTTTATCAAAGGTTGAGATAGAGTCTGCATAAACAAGCATAACAACATCCCAACGCCCCATACCACTAACTAACCATCCAATATAATCAAGAGACCTTAAATTATTGAGCAATTCTTTTTCTTTGTTTTTATTTATTTTTTCAAGTTGTAGATAAACATAATATGAGTTTAATCCAAGAATTCCTGTATTAATTATTGTGTAAAAGTCTGTAATAATTCCTTTTTTAATTATTTTCTGAATTCGGTAATTTATAACCTGCTTACTTAACCTGACTTTCTTAGCTATTTCTGAATCTGTTTGCCTTGCATTTTTATCTAATTCTACTAAAATTTTTCTGTCCTTTTCATCAATAATATTATTTTTTCCAAACATATTTTAACTATGGAATGATTATTATTTAAATTTTATTGTTTTGACAAAAATATGACTAAAAAATTTTAAATATATGATATACGCCTTTAAAGTAATTAAATTATGCGGGAAAAGAAAATGGAAAAGAAAAAAACCTTTTATGAAAAAACAAAGGTTGGAATTAGGGCTGTAGTACAAGTATATTGTTTTTTAGGGGCAATATATTGTTTTGGGATGACTGTAAGTGGAAGTACAACAGGACATCTTAGTTCAGATATTTATACTGGCAGGCATAGACCAACAAAAATAGAAAAGATTCTTTGTGAAAAAGTATTTGGAATTAACTTAGAGACAAGGGAAAATGGAAAGAAATGATAGATATTGGTATTTGCCAATAAATAAGACATTAGTAAAAACCATAGTAGCTTTGTCTATCCCAGTTATAATGTGGGCGGGAATAAAGCACTATAAGAGAAAAGGATTTGAAGAAGGTAAGGAGATTATAAAACTTGTAAATAGCTCACCAAGAAGAGAAT
>CAZQLD010000017.1:0-19816 GCA_964594115.1 Candidatus Woesearchaeota archaeon | reverse complement strand
TTATTGTTTTTTATATTAAAGAATCTCTACAATCTCTCCAATTTCTTTTTTTAATGAATATAATTGTGGGGGCCTGTGTGAGACATCTTTTTTTATTTCTTCTGTTTCAAGTATATTTAGTGAGAGGATTTTTTTCCTGAAGTTTCTTTTATCAAACTTTTTGTTGAATATAATCTCATATAGGTCTTGTAGTTGAGACATTGTGAACTTTTTTGGCAACATTGAAAAGCCCACTGTAGTATATTCAAATTTCCACCTTAGTCTTTTTAGAGCATACTTTAGTATTTTGTCATGGTCAAATGCAAGTTTTGGTAATGAAGATATAGGGAAAAATTTAGCTTCAGAAACATCTGTATCTGCTTTTAGTTTTGTATTTTCTGAGTTAATTAATCCCATGTACGAAACACTTATGACTCTCCCTCTTGGGTCTCTATCAGGGTTTCCAAAAGTATATAGTTGTTCAAGATACTCTTCTGTAACTCCAGTTTCTTCTTTAAGTTCCCTTGCAGCTGCTTCTTCTATACTCTCTTTTATTCTTACAAAACCACCTGGAATTGCCCACTTGTTCTTAAATGGGCTCTCATTTCTTTTGACAATAAGTACTTTAAGTTGATTTTCATTTATTGTAAACACAATTATATCCACCGCCACTGATGGAGAAGGATAATCTGTAAGTTTCATATTGTAATTTATAAGCGAAGGTATTTAAATTTGTTGTTATTTATTTAACTTTAAATAATGGAGGCATGTTTTTTTTATGCGTTGATATTTTTCTCATTTTTTGGACTTTTTCATAAATTTTTCCTTGAGTTATCTTTCCTTTTAAAACAGCATCTAATTCTTCATAATTCATTCCTAGTTCATTTTCATCTGTTTGTCCTTCCCAGAGTTCTGCACTAGGTGTTTTCTCTATAATTTTTTTTGGTAATCCGAGGACTTTTGCAACTTCTTTGACTTCTGTTTTGTAAAGATTTCCTAAAGGCTCTATGTCTACTCCTCCATCCCCATATTTTGTTATGTATCCTATTTCAAGTTCTGATTTATTTCCGGTTCCCACAACTAATCCATTTAATTTTTCTGCAAAGCCATAAAGAATAGTCATTCTTACTCTTGCTTTGATGTTTCCTTTCCCTAATTTCTTTAAATTTAGAAAATCAAAATCATTTACAATGTTTTCTATATTGACTTCATGACTTCTAATGCCAAGAGTTCTGACAACTAGGTCTGCATCTTCTGTACTTTGATCTGCATAAGGCATTGAAATTCCCCATGTATTCTCTTTTCCTAATGCTCTCGCAGATATTGCCGCAGATACAGCTGAATCTATTCCTCCTGAGAGTCCTAAGATAGCATTTTCTTTTCCAGCTTTTCTGAAATAGTTTCTTGTTTGTTGTATTAAGTTTTTAGTGGTCTGTTGATAGTTCATATTAATCTCCCTTCTAAAACATCTTTTGTTTTAATAAATTTAGCTCCTGCTCTAGCCATTTCTTCTAAAGCTTTTTTTCCAAAGTTCGGGTCAATATTTCCACTAAAATCTATGTTTACTTCTTCTATAGCGTCTGTTGTAACATAAATCTGGAGATTTTTTTTGTATTTATCTTTAATATCAGCCATTTTTAGCACCGCAGCTTTAACACAATAATCTGTTGCAAAGCCGTTTAAGATAACTGTTTCTAATCCTTGTTCTAAAAGCATTTTAAATGCAGTCTCAAAATTAGGATTTGTTGCAACATCATAAGTTTGTTTTTCAAATATTAATTGAGCTTTCCTTTGTTTTGCCCGGTTAATATATTTTTGTAGCTCTTCTTTTCTATAAACTCTTATTTCAAGCATTGGTCCATCTTTTGCTCTGATATATATGTCTTTTTGAGGTTCTAATCTTGCGAGTCTTAGTTGCCCCCAAGTTCCATTCATACAGTGATCATCAAATATTCCACCTTTATTTCTTATTAATTCTGCGTCTTCATAAAAATGTCTGTCTACAGAACCAAGGATTAACCAATTGTTTTTAATAGCATAATTATGAGCATCAATTATATTTGGAAGTTTTTCTTCTGCTCCATAGGGGCTCATTGACCAGGGTTTGTTTCCATGAACAAATAAGGCTCCAGTTCTGTAACTAAAATCATTTTGAACATCTGTTTCATATACTGCTATTTTAGGATTTGTCATTTTATCTCCTCCAATCTTTTAGTTGATGTCTCAGCTCGCCCTTTTTTTGAATTTGGTAGCCATCCTTGTTTTTCATTGTAATAAGCCACAATATCTGAAGTTGTCATAATTGGATGAGCAAGGCTGCCGGTTCCAATGGCTGTAAAAAGGGGTTTGTTGTAGTTTTCCTGAAAACACTGGTCTGCAATCATGAAATTTCTTGTTTTTCTAGGATTAAATCCACTTGAGAGCACTAAACCTATATCTCTAAATCCTTCTACAATCATTCTTGTCCTTAGTTTCCAAACTGCTTGTATTGTGACTCCTTTTCCTTGGAGATATTTTTCTGTTACTGGAAGTTCTGGAAGATTGGTTTCTCTTGCACCTTGTGCATAATTTTCTCCGCAAGTATCAATCCTTACTGCATCAAGGTTTGGAACAGCCCTTGCTGTGGCCAAAGTATCATCGATTTCTTTGTTGAAAGTATCAATCAGAGCAATTCTTGGAACTTTCTTATCTATATATTTATCAAAAGCTTTTGTAGCTTCTATTGTTGGATTTCCTTGTATTCCTTGTTCTTTTAGGTACGCTCTATAAGCTAGTATAAGGGCGTGAGGAATTGTCCCTTGTCCTTTTGCATTCCAGGCTTTAGCCCCAATGTCTGTTGAAGTTCCTGCAAACCCTTCCTCATAGCAAATTCTAGCTATTTGTTCATCTAAGGCAGGGTGGAAGTGTCTTGCTCCAAAATAAAGAACTGGCTTATCTCTTGCTGCTGTTTTTATTGCTTTAGCTTTTTCTCTTACCTCATCCATATCTATTTGCCCAGTAAGTTCTCCAGCAAGAATTCCAAGGTAGACTGTTTCTAAATCTATAAGATTCTGGACTCTGCCTTCTATTTTCATTAAAGGAGTATTGGCTTGATAATTTTGACCATTTCTTAGAGCATAAACTTTGGCCTTGTCTCCTGTGGTTTTTTTTATAAAATAAGCAGCTTCATCTACTCCTTTTAATTCTTGAACATCCTGTCTCGCAAATACCTGATATCTTACTATAGGGTTTATTCCTTCTTTTGTTAGGATTGTTTTTCCTCGAAGAAAATATTTGTCAGTATAATCTTCATAGTTGTCAATTATATTTTCAAGCTCTCGTTGTCTTATTAGTGTTTTTCTTACCATAAGATAGTGTATATAATACACTATTTAAGTATTATTGTACCAGAGTATATGTATTTTTTACACTAAGTATGGGCTTTTTAGAAGCTTATCTGTTGGGATAAGAAGAAAATTAAGATAAATTTAAAAAGAATCTTCA
Source organism: Candidatus Woesearchaeota archaeon (assembly GCA_964594115.1). Taxonomy (GTDB): domain Archaea; phylum Nanobdellota; class Nanobdellia; order Pacearchaeales; family GW2011-AR1; genus MFWN01. The sequence continues at coordinate 16,354 of CAZQLD010000017.1, read as the reverse complement.
TATGTATTATAACCATAATTTAATTCCAGGTTTTGAAAATGAAGAAAAAAAACATGGGGAAATTTAAGGATCCATTGCGTTAACATGGCCTGCAAGATATTCCATTGATCTTTTATTGACTACTAATTGGTCTTGTTGATCCTTTCTTCTTTGCAATCCAACAAGTTTGTCTAAAGATGAAACAAAACCTTCATAAGCAACTGTAACATTACAACGTCTTTGTTTAAGCATATTAAGTAATCTTGGTGTGTGTTTTGCAATGTCTCCTGCTTCTTCCCATTCTACACGACTAGGAGAATTACTTAAGTGGAAACCATAAGCTCTTCCAGCTTTGCGAACTTGTTCGATATCTGAAAACATTCCTTCTATACGATCTGCTTTTGATCTTTGTTTCTGTAGTTCATAAAAATGAACAGTATCGACCAAAATTCCTAAGTTATCACTTCCAACGTCATCTAAAAGTTTTAACCAGTATTGTATACCAGGAGACATTTGTGTTTCACTTGGTCTTAATGGCTCTATTGCACCATAAGCATGAACTTCTTCTAGTTCTTTAGCAATTTCTATTAAACCATTTTTTAAATGTTTTCTTCTTTTAGTATTAAGAGATTCTTCTTCTCCAAGTCCATGCACCAAGTGAAAAGGGCCATCTACAACTATAGGAATGCCAATAGGAGTAGCTTCGTATGCAAATATTATGCCTTGTTTACATTGTGAAATTGCCTTACTTCTTTCTTCTTTAGCTTCAGAAACCAGGCTTGGGCTAGGTTTTGGGCGAAGGATGGTTGTTATTGGAATAAGATCATATTCTTCTGAAGCTTCTCCAACAACTTTAGCATAACCTATGTCTGCTACCCCATCAGCAAATTGCGCAAACAATGCAATAGAGCATCTTCTTCCAGAAAAACCTGCTTTATCGAATGTTGCACGTGCTAGTTTAAAAGTAGGTATAATATCTTTTTTTGCAATAGGGTTTTTAAAAGCCCATGCAGTTGCTCCGTATCTTATTTTTCCAAAATCTGGTGGCATGTTTATCTTTAAGTTTTTAGTTTTTAAAAACATTTATGCATTGTAAAATATATTTTAAAAATTGCAGAATTAGGAATCATAAAACCAAAGAAAGAACATAAGTAAAAACAGTGATGTAAGTTATTCTTGGGATTAATGCAAAAAGTATGAAGTTTTTTAGTTTCATTTTAAATACTCCTGGAACTATTGGAAGATAAGGAAAAGGCGTGAAAGCAGCAATAGTCATTGCATAGTTTCCGTATTTTTTAAACAATCGATTATATTTATCATACTTTTCTTTTCCAAAAATCTTCATAGTAAATTTTTTTCCATAAAGCAGTCCTATGGCATATCCGGTTAGACTTGATAGGACAACCGCAATAAGGGTGTATATTAACAGGAAGGAATATTCAAGTTCAAGAACAAGACCGTTTGCAAATGGAACTAAAGCAGATACAAATGGTTGTGGGAGAATTTCTACAGCATATGAGATGAGAAATACAGCAAAATATCCATAATTTCCAACTTGGTTACTTAAAGTTTCATCTAAACTTTTTTTCAATACTTTATAGTTTATAAGCGAGAAAATAAAAATTAAGAGAATTATTAATGAGAAGATTACACTTATTTTTTTAAATGTTTTGTGGTTCATTTAAAACTCTCCTAGTCTCATTTGTTTTTTTCCATCAATGATTTCTTTTGTATTTATATTAAAAATTTCAATAATATTTTCAATTGCAGGAAGAATCTGCCTTTCAAGATAATATTTAATATTGTATTCTCCTTTTTCGTCTGGCAGTTTTACTTTTTCTCTTACAAGGGATTTTTTCCCTTTTGTTTCTGCTATAAAGTATTCTATTAACATTCCAATGCTAATAGGTTCTCCTGATTCTTTTAATTTCCTTGCTGCAATAACATGAGGGGTTATAGCTTTATAATCTTCAAGAGCTTTTTTAAGCTGTGTTCTGATGATTAATTGTTTTTTCCTAATTTCCCGATTTTTAATTTTCTTTATTGTTTCTTTAATTATTTCTAATGCTTTTTGCTCATTACCTTCCTCTAGTATTTTTTGGAGAACTTTATTTTGCAGTTCTCTGGCTAGAGGACACCAGTCTCTTCTTATTGTCTCAAATCCGCGAATTTTCATTTTTCCAGATTCATCAATAAGTGCATATTTCTTTTTAGCTCCAAAATCTCCTGTGCGTTTTGTAACCCATAGTCCTCTTTTGTAAAAATCCTCTAAATCAAGCTCCATAATACCTGGAAGTTCAGAATTTAATTTTTTTAAGAATTCAAGAGTTTGTTTTTTTGTATGTTTGTTAAGGGTAAAGGCAATAGAGTCAGTGTCTCCATAAATAACATTATATCCTGCTTTATTTGTTTTTTCAATTATTTCTTTATTAAATTTTCTTACAAATGCAAGAACAGAAGCAGCTCCTTCTAAAGAATAATAGCGAGCTCCAAAAAATCCCTGGTAGCCATGGACAGATGCAGAAAGAAGTTTGAAAACATTGCTTCTTGCTTTTGTTAATTGGTTTGGATTCTGTTTATACTCTTGCTTAAATCTTTTTCTTTTTTCAAAAATTTCTTTTAATAATAATGGAAAAAATCCAGGTTTTTTTGAAAAATAGAATTTTGTCTTTTTATTTCCAAAAGGTATTTCAGGAGTTTCATAAGCATTTTTTTCTTTTTTTTCAAGTAGGGTTGCTTTGGAGATATTAAAAGAAACCATTATGCTTGTATGCATAGAGGTAAAGTCAAAAACAGCTATATTTTCATATAACCCGGGTTTTGGTTGCAGGACAAAAGCTCCTTCAACTTTTTCCTTCATTCTTCTTTCGCTTATTTCTTCATGTATTGGTTTTTTCTCTGCTATTTCATTATATTTTTCTAAATTATGTAAAATATAATTTTCAACTAAACTGGATAATCCAGCCCTGCTAATATTAAATAATGGTTCTTCAATTATTTTTGTTAATTCAAGAAGGTCTGGCCATAATTTATCTGTAAGTTTATATGTAAGAACAGAATCCTGAAGATTATATTCGAAAAATTCTTTCCAGTTTGGTTTTCCTGATTTTATTGACTCATGAGGGTTAAAATCAAGTTTTTTTTCTCCAAGCAGTTCAGAAGCCACTTCATTGAGAGAAAGAGTTTCACTCTTGAGATATTGGGAGTATGCAGTTTGTATAAATCTTAATAAATCCAAGTGGATAATGCCTTTTATTTTTCCTGTTAAAATAGCTCCTCTTAAAAATCTTGGCTGGCTATTATCTAAACCTAAGGACAATCGGACTTTATTTTCTATGGCTCTTGCTCTTAGATAAGGAAGGTCAAATCCGTCTGAAAAATATCCCACAAGAATATCAGGGTTTTGTTGTTTGACATAATTGACAAATGCTTCAATCATGTCTGCTTCATCATTGAAGGTTTCTACATATGCTTTTGGATTTGGGGTTTTTTTCCAGGTTAGAACTTTTTTAAAGTTCTTTCCAGCAAGAGATATCATTAAAATCTCCCCCTTGCCTATTTCAAATTCTTGTGTTTCAATATCATAAGCAAGGATTTTTGGAGAAAAATCTTGTTTTCCTGATTTTTTTATTTCTTCTACTTTTAAGCAGATATCCACACCCAAAACATTATCAAGCCCTCCGAATTCATGGCTGTTGTTTAAAACCTCTCCCCTGATTTTATGCCAAGAAAGAGGAATAATCTTTTTTTCTATTATATATCTTGTTATTAATCCAATATCATACCCTCTTCTTGCCTGTATTTCAGGGAAATCGAGCTTATCTGCAACAGGATGAGCATCTTTGTAGTTTGTTATAAAGATTTTAATTGCCTTAACCTTTTTGCCTAAAAACTGTTTATTTTGTAATTCAGTTTTTTCAACTTTTGTAACTCTGGATGAAGATTTAATCTCAATTTTTTCTATTTTTTTTATCAGTTCTTCTATTTTTTTACTGCCTACCTGTTCTTTTAAAATTGCCCATAAGTAAGGCTGAAAGCTATCTATAACACACACCCTCCTGTGTTTATCATCTCTTCCAATTATTTTGATATAGTTTTTTTCTTGCCAGTCAAAATAATCATAGTCCAGAGGAATGAAGTCAAGTTCCATTTTAAAACCAAGAATTTTGGTTATTTAAATTTAGTTAAATTGAAAATAATATACACTTTTTAATGGTGACAATCAGAAAAATTTAAAAAGGGGAAATTGTTGTGGGAAATATGAAGATACAACTTACTGATTTGGTTATAAAAAATTCACCTGCTAAAGCAGAAGTTATTTATAAGCCACAAGATGAAAACAAGACTAAAATAACAATTGGTAGGGCTTCTACAAATGATATTGTTATTCCTAATCCTAAATATAGAAATTGTGGATATCCGAAAATAAGCGAAAGAGCATCCTATGTTTCTAGAGAAACTCATTGTTTAATTTTTGAATCAAAGGGAGGAATAGGAGTTAAAAATTTTAGTAAAACTAAAACTTATATTAATAATAAAGAGATTCCTGATGGAACTGCTGCTCTTTTAAGAGATGGAGATATATTAAAATTATGTTCTTATGAACTCCAAGTTAAGATTGGAGGCGATGAAGCTGAAGATTTAAAAGTTGTGGATTAAAATGAAAGATTCTTTAGATAAGGAAGTTAAAAAAAGTTGGTTTATTATTGCTTTGCCAACAGAGTTCTCTAATAATGTTGGAAATGTTGAAGGATATGCAAATGTTCATAAAATAGGGTTAATTATAGCAACGACTCCTGCTGGGGCTGTTTCTCATTATTTACATAGGGATGAGATTTGTAATAAACCTAAACTTGTAATTAATAAATTAAATAGAATGGGAGGTAAACAAAAAGCAGGGAAATACGCCTTTAATATTTCAGAGATTGAATCAGGAGGTTCTTATCCTGAACCAGAAGATAGAAGAACAGCAATGCAGGTTTTTGCAGCTGATTTTCTTGCTAGAAGATATGGTGGGACAGCAGAGAGTTATTGGAGTAGGGTAGTGAAATTGTTTAATGGGTTTGAGAATAATAAGGATCAACAATAAATTTTTATATCTATTTTTTCTTATAATATATGGGTCTTCAGATAGGCAATATAATTCCTAGAAAAAGCATAGAATTTTCTGATTTAAAGGGAAAGACACTAGCAGTAGATGCTTTTAATACTATCTACCAGTTTTTATCTACAATAAGACAGCCAGATGGAACACCATTAATGGATAAAGAGAAGAGAGTAACAAGCCATTTATCAGGATTATTTTACAGGAACATTAATTTATTAAAACAAGGCATGAAACTAGTTTATGTTTTTGACGGGCAAACTCCAAGGTTAAAAGCAGGGACGCATGAGAAAAGAGAGAAAATTAAAGAAGAGGCTTTTGAAAAATATGAAAAAGCTAAGAAAAAACAAGATATTGAGGATATGGGAAAATACTCCAGACAGCTTGCTACAATAGATGATGAAAAAATCAAAGAAAGCAAAGAATTATTGGAAGCAATGGGCATAGCTGTTGTGCAGGCTCCTGGTGAAGGAGAGGCAGAGGCTGCATTGTTATCTCAGAAAAAAGATGTTTTTGCAGTTGCAAGCCAGGATTATGACAGTTTATTATTTGGAGCTCCTAAGCTAATCCAAAATCTAACTTTATCTAGAAAGAGAAAAACTTTTTCTGGGTATGTAAGTATTGGGCCTGAGATGATAGAATTAGAAAAAGTACTTAATAGTTTACAGATAAATCTTGACCAGCTTATATGTTTAGGAATCTTGTCTGGAACAGATTATAATCCTGGAGGGGTTAAAGGTATAGGCCCTAAAAAGGCTCTTGCTCTTGTTAAGGGCAAGAAAGCTCCTGCTCTTATTTTTAAAGACTTGGAGTTAGAATTTGACTGGCAGGAAATTTTTGAATTATTTAAGAAAGCAGATGTTAAATCTGTTGAGATAAAGTTTCCAAAAATTAGTGAAAAGAAAATCAGGGAAATTCTACTTGAGCATGATTTTTCTAAAGATAGGATAGATTCGGCCTTGAGTAAATTGGATGAAGCTAGAGAAAAAGCCAAACAACAGACTTTGTTTTAATTATTTGTGTGCTTTTATAATTATATCATGAATTTTTTCAACTGTTTTTGCCTTGTGCTCTCGTCTTTGTTCTCTTTCTTTTTTCAAGCTTTCCTTGGCAGATTTGCCAAAATGGTCTATCACAGCAGCATAAGCATAAATAAGAATTGCTATTACAATTATAGTTGTAATTGTGCTCCATAAGTTTTTAAAAAGCGGAGTAAAGAAACTTACAAAAATTTGGAGTGTTCCGAATTGTGCGCCTATTGTTGGAATAATTACAGATATTCCAAAAGCAACCCAGTTACTTACTTGAAGAAAATTTCTGACTGGCTTGTAGATAATAATAACAATTGCTATCCAGACTCCTAGAGAAAGAAAGAAAAGCCATGATAATTCATATTCCATTCCAATAAGAAGTTTAAATACAGGGCTTAAAATACTAAAGACATTACTTATTGCTAATAAGAATCTTCCTGCATTGGATTTTTCAAGGATTTTCGACCACTCTTGTTTTAAGTATTCATCTCTAAGTTCTTCATCTGTAAGATTTTTTCCTGCACTTGAAAAACTCTCTCCTACATCCTGAATTTTTTCAACTTCTGGCGGAAGAGAGGCGTCTTGCGCCTGAACTAAAATTGAGAATAAGCTTATGACTAATAACAATAATAAAACACCTAATTTTTTCATAATAAAATTTAGAGAAACAAGTTTAAAAAACTAACTAAAAAATAAAAAAATAAAAGGATTAAGTGTGCATCGATGCTAGGTTTTTTCTCTTTCCTTCTATCTGCCTAGATATTTTTGTTCTTTCTTTGTTAGTTGTTGCAGCTGCTAAAGCATTTTGCAAGTCTCTTATCTCTGCGATTACTCTATTCCTTGCTACTGAGCTAGTGCTTTCTAGTGTTCTTTGAGTTTGAGCTTTGTGCCAAAATCTCTGTAGGGTTCCGTCAAATGCAAATACAATAATGCAAGCTATGACTATCACAGGATAAACTGCTTTTGCAGACCCAGAGATTGCTGGATTATTGAAGTTGATTATCCATAGTATTAAAATCATTACACCATAAGCTGTCCATATGACTCTTCTTACTAAACTTGGAAGATCTTTCATTAAAACAAATAGTAATATCATAGGTAAGCCCATGACTAATACAGCAACAAATGCGCTTGAAGGAACTGCTAATTGTTCTAGCATACTTGTTGGTAAGAACCTTATTCCTAAAATTGCTATTACTACTCCAATTCCCATATTTAGCCATTTATTTTTGATTAAATTTGTATTATCTAAAATTCCATAGACTACAAACACTACTAATAGGAAAGCAAGAATCTGTATAACCCATTGCTGACCTGTTGCAGATTTTCCTAGTAGTGCTCTGAATAGGGGATCGCCAGTGTCTTTAATTCCTTGAATAAAGGCTTCAAAACCTTCAGCAAAACTCCCACTAGCTGTAGCTGGAGCTGCTGCAACTATTACTGTAAATATGCTTATAAAAAGAACACTTATCAATAGAACACTAAATACTTTTGAAGTTTCTTTTTTCATTTATTTTAACCTCCTTTTAATTTTATTATTAATTTTATAGGGGGAAACTATTTTATAAATGTTTTCTTTTATTTTTATCAGAAGAGAGGAATGAATTTTCTTTTAGGGGAACAGAAATATTTATAAAGAATATTTCTTTGTAAGTTTTATGAAAAGGGGCATATTAGTTGCATTTTTAGTTATGTTATTATCTGTGGGTTTAGTTTCTGCTCAGAATATTGGTGGTGATATGAAGAAATTGATTGATGGTTTTACTAACACTATTGAACCAGTAGCGTCTAAGGTTTTGGGCGATGTATCTGATGGGCAGTATTTGTTTGCAAGAGTTTTATTTTTTATTATAATTCTTGCAATTATTTGGACAGCTTTAAGCAGAGTGGACTTTTTTAATGAAAATACATGGGTGCTTGTAGTAATAAGTATTGCTGCTTCTATCTTATCTACAAGGTGGTTAGTAACAGCAGCTTTAATTAATACAATTATTCTTCCTTATTCTGCTTTAGGTATAGCAATATCTGCAGGCCTTCCTTTTGTTCTATACTTTTTAATAGTTAATATAGGATTTCAGAACTCTCCTTCTGTTGTGAGAAGAGTAGCTTGGATATTTTTTGCAGTTATTTTTATTGGATTATGGATAACGAGAAGGTCCCTTCTACTTGCTCAGGGTTCTAATGCAGGATATATTTATCCAGTAACTATTATAATCTCATTAATAATGATTTGGATGGATGGAACTATCCATAAATTCTTTGTAAAATTAGAAGTAGACAAACTTGGGAAATCAAGTGCAAGATATGCTATAGATGATTTAAAGAAAAAGATACTAGATTTACCAGATTCAGTTAATAGTGGAGTAATAACCCAAAGAGAAGCAGATAAGAGAAAAAAAGAGTATCAGAAAAAAATAGCTTATCTGACTAAGTAAGTAAAAATATTTATAAACTTCTTATTTCTTTATAAGCTATGAATAAAAAGAGTTTGGGTGTTTTAGTTGGAAGTTTAATTATGAGCTTGTTAGTGCCAGTAGTTTCTGCGCAGATTGATTTAAGGCAAGGAGGAGAGCAGATTATTGAGCTAGTTGTAGATTTATTTGAGCCTTTTTTTCAAGTCTTGCTTGGAGGAGAAGACTATACTGGTTTATTGCTATTTGAAAGATTTTTGGTTTTTATTTTATTATTATCAGTTATTTCTCTTGCTTTAAGAAATATTGAGATATTTGATGATAATCGAGCTATTTTATGGATTGTTTCTGTGATTGTGCCTCTTGCTGCAGTGAGATTCATTAATTTTGCATGGTTGAATACTATTCTTATTAGTTACCAGGTTTTAGGAATTGCAATAGCTGGTATTTTGCCTTTTGTAATATTTTTCTTTTTTTTACATGGTGTAGCTAAAGAAAACCCTACTATAAGAAAAATAGGGTGGATATTTTTTATTATTTTGTATTTTGGTTTATGGGCTACAAATGATACAGATAATTATGCACAAATTTATTTTTGGACAATGCTTATTGCTTTAATTTTTCTCATAGCAGATGGGTCTATCCATAAATTTTTAGAAGGGCAGAAATGGAAAGAATCAGAAAAGTCTGGAATTCGTGGCAGAATTGCTCAAATAGATAAAGAAATTGCCAATATGGACAAGTCTAGCCTTCCTCAGAGAGAAAAAGACAGGGAGATTAAGAGATTAATGAAAGAAAGAAAAAATGCGCTTAAACGACTTGCAAGAGTATAATTTATATATTCTTTTTAATTCTTTAAATTATGGCTAACTATGATGTTATTGGCAGTATTGCTATAATGAAATTTGATAAAGAGAGTTTTCTTTTTAGAAAAAAGAAAAGCTCTAAAAGAAAAACTAAATTTGTAAAGGACGAGAAACTAAAACAAGCTAAGCAACTTTTAAAGAGAAAAAATATCAAAACAGTTTTGGAAAAGACTGATAGAGTTAAAGGAAGGTTGAGGACAATTAAGACAAAATTTTTAGCTGGAGAAAAAACAAAAGAAGCGGTTCATAAGGAAAATGATTGCAGATTTAGATTAAATGTTGAAACTTGTTATTTTTCTCCAAGATTAAGCGAGGAAAGAAAAGATGTTGCAGGTAAGATTAAGAAAAAAGACAAAGTGTTAGTTATGTTTTCTGGAGTTGGGCCTTATAGTATCATTATTGCTAAAAAAGCAAGACAGGTCACATCTATTGAATTATCTAGAGCTTGTTATAAATATGCAAAAGATAATGTTAAACTGAATAGACTAAATAATGTTGAGGTTATACAAGGAGATGTTAAGAAAGTAATTAGGAAAGGAGGGTTGATTGTTAAGGGAAACTTGGTTCCCTTACAGTTTGACAAAATAGTTATGCCACGTCCTAATTTAAGAGAGTCATTTTTAAAACAGGCATTTTCTGTTAGCAAGAAGGACACAGTAATTTATTATTATTGTTTTGGTAGAATGGATAAATTAAATAAGCTGGTAGAAGAGGTTTATAGGGAAAGCAAGAAAGCCAGGAAAAGGATTAAGGTTTTAAAGATAAAAAAAGCAGGAGATATTGCTCCTTATAAATTTAGGTATAGGATTGATATTAAGCTCATAAATTAGTATAATAAAATTTATATAGAACTAAGATTTAAGTGATTTACAATGTTTGAGCCAGATTGTCAATATGCTCGGGATAATAAGGGGGATGACTCTTATATTTTTCGTTTAGCTGGTGTTTGTTATTGTGCTAATTTTGAATGTCCTGATCAGATAGGAGAAGTAGTTTCTTTAGAGCATGATAGCCCTTTAGTTAGACAATGTGGGCTATCTGAAAATACTAGCTCTTTAGAGCAAATATCTAAAAATACTGGCATTCATGTAGTTCATGGGTTTGTAGTTTTTGGAACACCCAAAGATAAAGAAAAGGTTTTACAAGAATCATGTGTTTAGAGGAAATATTGTTTTTATGCAAAGATTTTTAAATGAGTTAATTATTCCCAAGTAGAATGGATGCCTTAGAAGATAATATGGAAGATAAGACTGGTGGTGTTGGAACTGCAAGAGCTAGAGGTACTAGGAAGTTTAATAGGCAGATTACTGAATTATCTAATCTTTTCAATATAACAGACAAACAGGAATTTGTAGAAAATGTTTCTGCTCTTACTGGGATTACTTCAAGAACTATTGACAAGTCTAAATTTTCTGATTGGTCTGATGCTGTTAAAGATAAAAACCCAATACACTTAGATGAAGAGGCTGCTAAAAATTTTTCTTTAGCTAATTTTTTAACAACACCTACTTATGGGACAATGATTTTGGCACATGCAGAACAATATTTGTCTAGGTTTTTAAATGAGATAAATTTAAGGTTAGATAATCCCTTGACATACACTGGAGAGAGAGTAAAATTCGGAGCCCCATTATATCCTGGAGAGTCTTTGAGGTGGGTGCTTTCACGAGTTTCTGGAAAGCGAGATGAACCTAATTTGACAATTACAGGTTTAGGCGACAAAGACAAAGAAGTTGTAAATATAAATGGATTAAAACTTAGACAACAGAGATTAGAGGTTGATGACAAAGAAAGAACCAAGATGCTTTCTAATTTTACTTTTTTTCAAGATTTTGATATAACTGATGAAGATTTAGGAAAATATTATTCTTGTTTAGAGTATCCTCGAGAAGCTGTTGTTCCTTTAACATTTGCCACAGCTCTTTCAATTGCATCTTTATTGCAATTATGTAGGAAGAGAACAGGAAAATATGATGGACTTTATAGGGCTTCAGAGGCAGAATTTTATAGAGCCCATCTTACTTTAGGAAGATATAGAACATTAATTAGTCATTTAAATGTTAAAGGGGATGATAAAAAAGGATTTGTTTATCAGTTAGGGGTTTTAGTAAATAATGCTAAGAATAATGAGACTGTTTTTAGAGGAAAAATCAATTGTTCTTCTACATTAAAACTAGATTAAATCTCTTTCTCTTTTCTTGCAATAACACTTTTTTATTTTTGATTTACATTACTTAAAAGTGTTATCGCTCGCTTTAATCGCAGTTGGAGCCTCTCCTCCGTGCCAGGTAAATCTCGGTCTCATTCGCATTGGATATATTCTTTCTGAGTTATCATCAAGTATAATTGCAGAGCCTTTTAAGTCTGGAAGGTCATCAAGATATTTTTTAATGCTTTCTAAAAGATAGGTTTGCATGATATTGTTTAAAGCCAGGATGTCAGGCTGGGCAGTTACTCTGTGTGCAAGTATTATGTCAGACTGGGTCATAACATCCCTGTGTATGGCTCCTGGCTGTTGTGTAGCAAGGACTAGAGAAATACCTGGCTGTCTTCCTTCTCTTAAGAGCTGGATTAAAGAATCTGTTGCAGGTGTTTTTTCCTGCTGAGGAAGGAATTCATGAGCCTCATCAATAAACATCCATACTAAGGGCATTTCTTTTTTTTCTTGAGAATCTAAGCCTCTTTGAATTGACTGGATTTCTTCTTTTTTTCTAGCCATCATTCTTTCAGTAAAGAGTTTCCTAGAAATTAAGCCAATAACTAATGCCCTTACATTAAATGCACCAACAGAGGAGTAACAGCTTAAGTCCAGGATGGTGGTTTTTCCTGGTTCTATTAAGTCTTTTGTTCCTGTGCCTTTTTCCCCTTTTTCAGCAAAAATTCCCCATGTAGAAGCTGCTTCAAACAAAGAAGAAGCTGCTTTTTTACTCTCTTCTTTTTCTCTGCTTTTTTCTATTTTTTCAAGAATATCACTTATTGAAAAATCTTTTTGTTCTTTTAAATCTGTCAGGACTTTTTCAATTAAAATAGAGACAGGTTCTATAATTCCTAAATTAAAAGTCAAGAGCCAGTCTTCTATTTCTAGTTCAGATGCTTTTAGAGCAAATTTCTTATCCACAGGAATCTGGTTTGCTTCATAATCTGGAAACTTTCCATAAGGAACAAAGATTTTAACAGGAAGGTTTTTTGGCTTTAGTTTCCATTCACGTAAAATTGGTTTTTCTTTTTCATTCTTGAATTTCATTGTCCAGAAGATTCCCATAGTGTCAAAGATAAGTGATGCTATGTTGTCTTTTGCTTCTTTTGGCAGGTCAGCAAGTTCTTCTGCCATAACTCCTAATGTATAGGATTTTCCAGAGCCTCTTTTTCCTGCCACAAGTATGACATGGCTTCTCACTATATCCATCCAGATATGATTAGAAAGAGAGGTATAGTTTCCCATTTTTACATAGCCCTTTCCCAGATAAATAAGGCCTTTTTCTTTAAACCTCTTTTTATCTGCATCATCTCTTCCGATAATTATATTGTATGGCATGTTATAATAAGTCTAATGGGCTTTTTATATTTTTTATTAATTGGTTTGATACTTGTAAATAGACTTGCGTGGTTTTAATATCTGTGTGCCCAAGTAGTTTTTGTATAATCTTTAAATCAATTCCTTGTTCAAGAAGATGCGTGGCAAAACTATGTCTTAAGGTATGTGGAGAAATATTTTTTTTGATTTCCGCTTTTTTTGCAGAGTTTTTGATTATTTTTTGAATTGTTGTTGTAGTTAATTTTCCGCATCTTGAAGAAGGAAAAAGAATTTCTTCATTAGTCAGATTACAGTAACTTTCAAGTTCTTTTTTAATTGATTCCGGAATTTTAACAAACCTGTCTTTTTTTCCTTTTGCAAGTTTGATATGGATTAAATTTTCTTTGAAATTTAAGTCCTGTTTTTTTAAATTAACTATTTCACTGACTCTTAAACCACATCCATATAACAACCTGATAATCAATTTATGTTTAATATTATTAGTAACATCAATCAATTTTTTAACTTCTTCAATTGTTAAGACTTCTGGAATTCTCTTATTTCTTTTTGGATGGGGGATATTGATCTTTTGACCAAGTATTTTTTCAAAAAAGAAAGAAATTACACTTATGTCATGAGATACTGTTGAAGGGTTTTTGTTATCTAAGTTTTTAAGTGTATATTCTTTTATAGTTTTTTCATTTAATCCTTTTTTATCTGCAAAATTTAGAAAATGCTTAATAGTATACATATATGATTTTATTGTTTTTTCAGAAAAATTTCTAAGTTTCAATTCATTTTCAAGTTTAAGAAGCAGACCTTTCATTTATTCTTAATATAAAAAACTTTATAAAAGTTTGTTTAAACTAACTAATAGGTACGTTATCATAACCAAAGTTATGATACCGGTATGTTAAGTGAAATTTTAGGTGCTTATTTATTTGCCCACCCAAAGAGAGATTTTCTAAGAAGTTTTATAAATTCTTTTTCTCTAATATAATCAAGATGTATGATGTCATAAGAAATTTCGGATTGGATTATATCTTTTTTGATTTAATCTTTGTAGCCATCTTCCTATTTTTATTAGTAAGATTCAAAAAGAAAATTCCTCTTTTAGTTTTCTTTCTTGGAGGTTTAGGAATAAATTTTCTTGTTGATTGGGGAATCTGGCTACATACAGGAATTAGGGAAATTTCTTTGCCACCAAATTTTTTAGGAGGTATATTTCTTTTCTTCATTTGGTTTTCTTTATCTTATGGTGTTGAGTATGCTTATGTATTTTTAATGTTCGAAAAGAAATCCAATAAAATTGGATGGACTGCCCTTGTTTTATTTGGATGGCTCTCTGTTGCATTTTTATCTCAATTTTTTTCAATAAATGATTCTGCTATAACAGTAGTTCGCCATATGGGTGATTTAAGATTTTTGAGAATAATTCTTGTGTTAATTGGTTACTCACTACTGTTTATTTTCAAGTATGATTGGAAAAAAATTGCTTATCTTTTCTTTGTAGGTTTTGCCATCCATTTTATGATGGAATTTTCTCTTTTAGTTAGTGGAATTCGTCCGGGCTCTTTCTTAATCCTTTTAGAAAATTCCTTAATTGAGTTTAATATGGGCATTCCATTTTTCTACCTCCTATATGATAAGTTTCTGAGAAAAAGAATAAAATAGTAAAGCACGAAAATCTCTCTTTTCCCACCCTAATTTACTGCACCTAAAACTCAAAATCCTTCGGATTTTGGGGACGTCTTGCAGACTTTCGCTTCGCTCACCCTCACTTAACAGCGATTATCTGGAATTTTCCTGCCGAAAATTCCCAAATTTCACTTCGTGAAACTTCAGATAATCGCGATGTTAGGCGTAATTCGGGCTGGCTAGATAGTCTCGCAAAATCTAAGATTTTGCTCGGAATTTATAACTCCCAAAGCGAAAAGAAATCTTCTAATTTTATATAAAAAGATTCATCAAATGGACCTTGTTTAGTCTGTTTTATTAATTCTTCTGGGGGAGTTTTTGGTGTTCTCCCATATTTTCTTAATTTTCTTTCTTGACTTCTTATTTTTGTTACTAATCTTTCCTGTGCGTTTTCTTCTCCATTTTGCAATTCACCAAATAAAACTTCATAATCTCTTAAAGTACCTATAATTTTTACAAAATACCTGCCTAAAACTTCATCTTTTGTGTTATAAAAAGTACAATAATGGTTTTCTACCGTTAAAATACCTCTATCAAATTCTCTTATTCGAATTTCGGGGATTAATTCAACAGAAACTCTTTGACTGAAATTTATTGGTTCTTTTAGATCTGTATATGTTATTGGAGTTTTCCCCTTACCAATATGCCTTTTTCCTTTCTGTTCGAAATACCTCTTTCTCGACGTTTGGGCAAGCTGTTCAAAAACTTGCCAATAATGATATTCGTGCCATATTGGTTGAGGAGGATCCATTGGAATCCAAGACAATCTATCAGGAAGAACTTTTGCTCTATAAATCGGATTATCCTTGTATTGCCAAACCTTTCCTATAACTACATGTTCAGGTTTTTTAACTATATTTCTATAATCTTCAGGAATATTCCCCCCTAACGAAAGAAAATTATTCCACTCTTTATGATAATCTCCAATTTCTTTAGGACTTAACATATCTTCAATTGCTTTGATTGTGATTTCTTTTCGCATCATAAATTTAGAATAAAATTAATGTTTATAAAACTTTCTTTTATAACTACTATAAAGTTAATAATAATATTTTTGGAGCCAGCCCGAACTCAAAATTTCTGAAAGAAATTTTGCCACGCCTTGCAGGCTCTCACTTCGTTCGGGACGCCTAACAGCGATTATCTGGAATTTTCCTGCCGAAAATTCCCAAATTCTGCTACGCAGAATTTCAGATAATCCCGATGTTCAACTCAATAAAAATTGCTTTTTTTACCCGCCCAGATACTGAAAGGGCACTCGAAAGACTTAAAAAGAAAGCAGTCTTAGCATTTCCACCCCAAGAGGAAAAGGAGTTCTGTGATAAGTTTGAAAATGACCTACAATCGTTTACCATTTTTACCAACCATTGCTGTAATCGCGGGGCTAACTTGGATTGCAATGATCCCGATTAAGAACTACTGTGAAAGAAAGGCTTATGAAGAGGCGAGGATTTACGCAGTACAAAGGTTTGGAGACAAGCAAGAGCCCTTAACAGAGTCTGAGCAAGCAGATTGGTATAAATTTATGAGAGTAGAAGAAGGAAAAAGACCCAATATCAAGCAATTAAGAGATTACAATAATTTTGAGAAATCTGCTAGCAAATTAGAAAATCTTAAGTAAATAATTGTGCCCTTTCTTATTATATTATGCCTACGGCATGCCCACCCTAAAAGCAATTTTTACTCTAAATTTTGCCTTCGGAACGTTGCACTAAAATCCAACCCCTCCAAGTATTCGGGGGAAACTAACA
>CAZQLD010000016.1:0-21818 GCA_964594115.1 Candidatus Woesearchaeota archaeon | reverse complement strand
GAACGCATTCCCCTGATAGCTGAAGCTATCAGTATCCTGCGTTGTTAAATGAACAAAACTATAAAAATCAAGGTGAGCAACCCGGGAGTTGAAGGGGATAAAAGGAATTTTGGAAAAAGAGGATTTCACAAAGTTTTTTGTGATGATTGCGGAGAAACATTCTATACTTTTATTTCATACCCTATAGGGAAACCTTTGTTGTGCAATAAATGCAAGAAAGAAAAAATTAAAAAAATTTTTGGCTAGATTTTTAAGAAAAATTAATCTTTTCTTCCAACAATATAGGCATAACCAATATACTCTTTATTGTTTTTAAGAATCTCTTTGTATCTGTGGAGAGTAGGGATTAAAGAAGGATTAATTGCTATAGACACACCTAATTGAGCTTTACCTACTGCGCCCAGTTGTTTTGAAAATGATGCTTCTAAATCTGGAACTTCCTTAGAAAAATCAAGTGATTTTGTGACTTTAAGACCTTGCTGTGTATAAAAATTTTCCCAACCATCAAGAGTCATTGTTGTAAATCCTCCCCATAATTCTTTTAATTCTTCAACAAGCTTTGTTGGAGGGTCATTTTTCCAGATAAAATCAAGAGTTCCTATATATCCTCTTCTTTTTAATGCATTAATAAATCTTGGAAATGCTTGTTCTTTATCTAATAAGCTTGCAGTAGCTTCTAGTAAAACTATGTCATAAGTATTTTTAGTAAATGAAAGATAATTTTGATATAAAAATTCAACCTTATTTTCTAAACAGAATTTTTCTGCTTGGTGATTAGCATATTTAACCATTTTTTCAAAAGAGTCTATTCCAGTAACATTACATCTATATTTCTTAGCTAGAAAAAAAGCTGTAGCTCCTTTTCCACAACCAAAATCTAAAATATTAGAATTCTCATTTATTCTGCAGGCTAAAGCCATTTCTTCGCTCTTTTCTAAACCCCCTGGATGAAGACACTCTACACCACAATAATACATCACTTTATTAACATCCATTATTTCCATTATTTCTTTTTTAGAAAAAATAGTTTATAAATATTTATGTGATAAACAGTATTTATACAAAAGCAGACATAAGGGTTATAGCATACCAAAGTATTAGATTGATTATGCTTAAAACTTTAACCTGTTTTTTAGCTCTTAAAAATTCAGGAGAGGTTTTTTCTTTTAAAACAGGAGCTAAATTCTGTACTTTCTTAAGTTTAGTTCCAATAATAATCCCTATAATAACGATCCATGCCACAAGAACGTGTTTTATTGTTAAAAGTTGTTTGTTTATAGGCCAGTTTATATAAAAAGGAAGTGCAATTCCTGAAATTATTAATAAGATTAAACCTGCCCAGATAAATTTGATTATTGGAGGCATAATTTTTGGAGAGGCTTTTTCAACTGCCTTGTCTTTTTCAGCTTTAGCAGAAATAACAGCGGCAATTGTTGCTCCCCCAAGTCCAAATGCTAAACCAATAAAATGTAAGAAATTAAATATCTCTAATAACATATTTTAATCAGGAATTGAATATATTTATATTTTTCCATAATTTGTTTTTTCTAGATTAAGAAGAAGACATTTCTTGCAGGTCTTGTTTCTTGAAGGCTCTCCACATATCTTGCAATAATTAATCTTTTCTTTTTTGAATCTCTTTCTTAATTCAGGAAGCAGTTCTAAAAAATTTCCTACAATTTTTGACTTTACTCTCTCATCAACTTTATTTAAAAAAGCTCTTGTTCTTATTCTTAAAGAGCTGATAGCGCAAGGACAAAGCTCATACACCACAGGCAGTTTCTTGAGTTTGCTGTATTCTTTTATATCATCTTCCAATGAAAAGTAGAGGGGCTTTATTCTAGGTATAAACTTCTTATCTTTGATGATGCCTGTTCTTGGTCCTGAATTAGCTCCTAACATTAAATTGCCCTGTAGAAAGTTCATTATGACAGTCTGAGCTTCATCGTCTAAATTATGCCCAGTGACAATCTTGCTTGCCTTAAGTCTTCTTGCTTCTTTATTCAACAGCCATTTTTTAACTATTCCGCAAACCATACAATTGCTTACTTTTATATTCTGCTGAACACCTGCCCTAATATTGCACATCCTCATTCCAAACTCTTTCTTTATATTCAAAATAGATAACTCAACTCCTTGATCTTTACAAAACTTCTTTAGATTCTGGAGGCAGTTATCACTATACTCTCCAAGACCAAGATTAATATGAAATGCAGAAACATGGTATCCTAATTTTTTTAACAAATATAGGATTACAGTGCTGTCTTTTCCTGCACTTGCTGCTACAATTATTTTTTCTTTTTTGTTTAAAAGTTTGTAATCCTGAATGGTTTTTTTAACCTTTTTTTCAAAATTGTCTAAAAATTTTGCTTCTTGCATTAGAATATTATAATAAGAAAGTTTAAAAATTTTAATACTCTCTTATAATGTCATGAAAAATAAAAAGAGGTTTAAATCACTTGATTTTATGAGGGGACTTGGCTTAATTTTAATGGTTCAGATACATATTGCTATGTATCTTACCCTGACAACAGGAAAATCTTCTATATTATATTTTTTTATGAACAGAATTTCTTATCTTGCAGCTCCTTTATTCTTAACAGCTGTGGGCATAAGCTTAGTAATTTCTGTTAATAGGAGAAAAGAAAAAGCATTATCACATGAGACTAAGAGGGTTTTGTTTCTTATCTTATTGGGATTCTTATTCATAAATATATGGAATGCTGATATTATCCATTATATTGGAATTTATATTATACTTGCTTTTTTCTTATTAAGATTTAAAAAATTGTCCAGATTTATTATAGCAAATATTTTTTTATGGGGGGCGCCGGTTATACTCCTCTATATTAATTATATGTCTGGATGGGAGCACCTTGCTTATAAATTAGCTAATTTTTGGACATTTCAGGGATTTTTTACAAATCTTGTAGCAAATGGCTTTTATCCTATGTTTCCCTGGATTTTTTACATAATAATCGGAAGCATTGTTGGGGAGTATCTTCTTGAATCTGTTAAAAAGAAAAAAGAGGAAATCTTTTGTATTATAGCTTTAATAGCAGGGATTATATTATTTATAATCGGACTGTTACTGGATGTTTTTTCTCCTTGGAGAATTGGTTTTTATCCTGCCACAGTTTCTTATATTATACTCTACCTTGGGGTGTCTTTATTCATATTCGGATTATTTTTCTGGCTGCTTGATTACTCAAAGAAAAAAAGTATTGCTGAAGTTTTAAGACCAGTAATATTTCTTGGAACTGTTTCATTAAGTATCTATGTCTTTCATATAATTTTTGGTTTGGGATATTTTTATTTCGCCAACAGGTTCAACACACTGGGTTTGATGGTTGTAATCCCTTATATAATCTCCTTATTAGTTATTCTTGGTTTAATCTGTTATCTGTCAATTCGCAAATTAGGTTATGGGCCTTTAGAATACTTATTGAGAAAACTTAGCTAGATTTAGGAAAATTAAATTTCCACTTTTTGACAACTTCTTCATATCTTTCTGGAGTTCCTGAATCATGCCATTGTGCTGTGGATTTAAATCCAAATAATCTTCCTGTCTCTGCTAATTTTGGAAAAATATCTTTTTCCATCATTGTAAATTGTGTTTGTTTTGGAAGAAAATCAAATACTTCCGGACTTAAAATATAGTAACCTGAATTAAGCCAGTAGGGGGGTTTTCCAATTTCTTTTTCTGCCTGTTCATGAGAGAGTTTTTCACAGAACCTAACTATATTATCTCCATTCATTTTGACAGCCCCTCCTCTTGAAGGATTGTTTACAGGAGTTAGTGCAATGACCCCTATAGCATTGTTTTCTTTAAAAAAAGAAAACATTTCGCCGATATTTAGGTCAAATAAGTTATCCCCATTAATCATCACAAAAGGTTTTTTTGGTTTATCTACTAAAAATAAAGGTCCTGCAGTTCCTAAACGCTTAACTTCTTCTGCATAAGTTATGTTTGCCCCAACTCTAGAGCCGTCTTTAAAATACTCTTTAATTAATTCTCTTTCATGCCCTATTGATAAAACTATATTTTTAATCCCCTGTCTTTTAACTACATCTATCACATGCTCTGTTAGTGTTTTTCCATTTATTGGTAGTAAAGGCTTGGGCAAAAGATAAGTTATGGGCCTTAACCTTGTTGCTATTCCCCCAGCAAGTATTATTGCATTTTCTATATCTTTATTTTCCTTAATTTCTATTGGATTGTCTTCTGCTTCATAAGAAAATATTGTTTTGTGTGCTTGTTTAATCAAATTTGCTACTTGCGGATATTTTTTAATCAACAGATTAAATCCTTCCTCCTGTCCTGTGTCTGAATGTGTTATTTCAGAAAACTCTTCTGAAGATAAATTCTCCTCTAAAATCCCAAATAATTTTAGTAAGCTATAATCAAGATTAGGAAGGATTAATTTTTCTGATAATTCTGATAGCTCTTTTTCTAAATCCATCTTATTTTTATTTTAAACCTATAGCCTTTTTAAAAACTTCTAAAGCTTCTTCTTCTGTGACTTTTTTCAGATAAAGCTCAGGATTTGCTTTTTGAATATAAACATAGGCTGGAGCTGCCTGGTAAACCACCATTCCCAAACCATCAAGTAAATTTTTTATTCCAGCTTTTTTTGCAATCTCCAGTGTTTTTGTCGGAGGAGTTTTTGTTAAATTTATATCTGCTACAATAACTTCTGAATTTAATTTCTTAAGTTGTTTAGATATTTCTAAAGATTCTTGGTTATTGTTTTCATTTACTTCTGCAAAAGCAGAATACTGTTTTAACTTGCCATCTGTACCTTTTTGTGTTAAATTAATTATTGCGTCCGGGATATTGTTTTGGTCTAATAAAGTTTCTTTTATCTTATCTTCTCCACCAAATTCTGCAACTTGTTGTTCTTTATTAATATCTTCTGCAATTTTTTCTGCTTTTGAAACTGTTCTGTTAAGGATTACTAGTTTTTTAGGATTTTTTGTTGCAATAAATCTTGCAACTTCTTTTCCTACACCTCCTGCACCTAAAATAACTATATTGCTATTTTCTAATTTTTTGTGTGTTTCAATAAATTTTTCTTCTAAACTTTTAACAAATCCTTTTGCATCTGTATTATATGCTGAAAGTTTCCCATTTTTTTTAACAGGGATATTTGCTGATTTTAAATCTGGAGGAATAACTTGATTAAGATGCTTCATTTGTTCTTTCCATCCGCTTCCAAAACCCCCTCCTAAATATTTTGGGTCTTGTTTTAACACAGCTATAATGAATTCTGCATTTTCTGGGTTTGCTACAATTACTATATATCTTATATTTAACCCTAATTGTCCGTATAATGTGTTCCACATTAATGGAGACTTGGAAGCATAATCATGGTCTGTCAAAAGAAGAGTATACGCATCTAAGTTATCTAAATCAGATACAGAAAAATTATTTTTTTCTGGAATCTTTGCTACACTAACAATGCCTTGTTTGAGCAATTCTTTTAGATTCTTAGGAGTTTGATTTGCCAATTTGTCCCTTAGTACAAAACCTTTTATTTTTAAATACAGATTATGTTAGTAAAATAACTTCCTATAAAATGTTTTCGGTTCTTAATTGATTATGTCAGAAATACTTCTTATTTCTGAGCATCCTAAAATTCCCACAAACTAAGAGGAATTTTTTGATTTTAAAGAAGAAGATTTCCTGCTCTTTTTTTATAATCTTCAATTGCTTTTTTTAAAGCATCTGCTGCTAAATTGCTACAATGCATTTTTAATGAGGGCAGGTTTCCAAGAGACTTAACTACATCTTTATTTGTTATTTTTTTAGCTTTTTCTAAAGTTTTGCCTTTTGCTAATTCAGTAATCATAGAAGAAGTGGCAATAGCTGCAATACAGCCCATTGTCTGAAATTTAATATCTTTAATATACTCTTTTCTGTTCTTCTTGCTTATCTTAATATAAAGATACATAACATCTCCACAGACTGGATTGCCAACTTTCCCAACTGCATCTGGCTTCTGCATTTTGCCAATATTTTTCGGTTTAAGAAAATGCTTCATAACCTCCTTATTATAAATTTCAAATCGGTTTTTCATTTTTTCTCCATAAAAAAATAATTCCAGATGTTTGTTCCTCTAACTCCTGGTTTTTCATATGTTTTTTCCAAAATTTCTTTATCTTTCTTCATTTTAATTGTTTCACTTCTTCTCTTTTTTCTTTTTTAATTTTTTATTAACTTCTTCTACAAGTTCATCTGGATTTATTCCATGGGCAAGAGCTCCCTGTTCTAAAGATTCTTGCTGAGCCATTGGACATCCAATACAGTGCATTCCTCTTTCTAAAAAAATCCCCTTTGCCTCTGGCTCTTTTTGCATTATTTCATCAAAACTCATTTTCTTGTTTATCTTTTGTTTTTTATTTTTTGCCTGCTTCATTCTGAATCTTCGTCGTTAAAGTGCTCGTTTTCCATTTCGTCTTTGTCCAGCATATCTTCATCAAGTTCTTCTTCGAGTTCAGCTTCATTTTTAAATTCAGCTGCATATTTTTTAAATTTGTTTTTTTTCATTTTGCAAATGGACTTATTTTTCTTAATTTATTAACTACCTTTGGCAGAGCATCTAAAACTTTATCTATCTCTTCTTCTTTATTATACCTGCTTAAACTTAATCTTATTGAGCTGTTGGCTTCTAAATCTGTTTTTCCAATTGCCTTTAAAACATGGCTTGCTTCTAAAGTATGTGAGGAGCAGGCAGAGCCTGTAGAGCTACAAATGCCTTCTGCATCCAAATAACCTCCTATAGCCTCTCCTTCTATATTCTCAAAGCATATATTAATATTATTGCACAATCTTTTTTCAGTTGGACCATTAAGTTTTGTATTTGGAATCTTTAAAATACCCTCAATTAATTTATCTCTTAGTTTTTCCATTTGTTTTATGTCCCTATTTCCTGTAAGTTTAACTGCTTTTGCAAAACCAACAATTCCAGAGATATTTTCTGTTCCGCTTCTTAACCCTTTTTCATGCCCTCCACCATGCAATAAAGGAATTATTTTAATTCCCCTCCTTACAAACAGGGCACCAACTCCTTTAGGCCCGTGAATTTTATGAGCATTTAGTGTTACAAGGTCAAGATTTTGTTTTTTAACATTTAGTCTTGTTTTAGTGTAAGATTGACAGGCATCTGTATGTAAATAAACCCCTTTTTCCCTGCATATTCTTCCGATTTCTTCAATATTTTGTATTGTTCCTATCTCATTATTTCCATGAATTATTGAAACAACTAAAGTATTGTTAGTTATGGCTTTTTTAACATCTTCTGGATTTACAAATCCTTCCTTGTTTACATCCAGATAATCTACCTTTGCTCCTTGTTTTTCAAGCCATTTACATGCATTTAAAACGCAGTCATGCTCTATTTTTGTTGTTATAATGTGTTTTTTGTTATTGGCTAAAAACAATCCTTTTAGAGCAAGATTATTTGACTCTGTTCCTCCTGATGTAAAGATTATTTCATCACTTTTAGCTCCAATAGACTTAGCAATAACAACCCTGCTTTGTTCCAGAGCCCTTTTAGATTCTTGTCCAAGCAGATGAACAGAACTTGCGTTTCCGTATTTTTCTGCAAAATACAGCTGCATAGCTAATGAAACTCTTTCATCAACTTTTGTTGTAGCGGCATTATCTAGATATATTTGTTTCATTTTAACATGTTGAATGGAGAACTGCAGCTTTTTTATTTTTTAAAGATAAAAATGTCTCTATTGCTTTTGGAGTTTTTTCTTCTATTAATTTTATATTTTTCTTGAGTATTTTTTCTCTTGCCTTTTCTGTCAATCCTGCCATTCCATCAAAACCAGTTCCTATAACTATAACTTCTGGTTTTTCCCTGACAACAATTTCTATTTCCTTTTCGTCGATAACATGCCCTGTTCCATATTTTCCTTTTATTTTTTGATACTCTCTTTCTAAAACTTTTTCTGAAGGCAAGATTATTACATCGTGAAATTCATTGCTGTCAACTTTTATTTTTCCAAACTCAATTTCTATTTTCATTTTCTATATCCCCTGCATTTCCCACAGTTTTTTCCATGACAATCAATTAATCTTAAAATAGGAATTATTGTTTGACTTAAACTGTATACCCTGTTTTTGCCTTTTTTCTCAACCTTAACAATATTGCATTTTTTTAATTCTCTGAGTGCATGGCTTAATTTACTTTGCTCAACCTTAAGCTTTTTGGAGAGTTGATTTACAGATTTTGGCTTTTTTTCTAAGTTTGAAATTATATCTATTCTTAAAGGATTAGAAAGTTTGCTGAAAAATATATGGTATGCATTCTTTTTCATATGAATCATAATTCATATGTCTTTATAAAGCTTTCTATAGTAAAGTTTAAATCTGCATTATTCTATTTATTCTGATAAAAAGGGTAAAATGAAGAAAAAAACTAAGTATATTTTGTACACTTTGGCAGGAATACTTATATTTGTTTTTCTCTATGCTTTGAAGAACACAAGTTATTTTGTCAGGGCATCTACATTTATGTTTTCTATTATAATCTTCTGTTTTGCAGATTCATTTTTCAGATTAGACTTCAAAAGGATTCATTACTTAATGTTTCTTATAATTTCAACTACCGGGGTGCTTTTTAGTCCTTTATACTTTCTATACTCAAATTATGATAAGATTTTGCATCTCTTAAATCCTATTTTGGTCTGCATTATAGTCTTCTTTTTAATTGATAAAATAAGGGGTGTTAGCTTTTCTATGAAGCTTTTTATAACGTTTTCAATCGCAATTTCCTTATTAGCTTTATTTGAAATAGGAGAGTTTGCATTGGATAAATTCTTTGGATTTCAGCTTCAGGGTGTTTATATAAGAGATATTTCAGGAATCTCTAAACTAAAAATCATAATGAATGAAAATGATGATACTATGATTGATCTTCTTTTAGGGTTTGTTGGAACAATCCTCTTTACAATAGGAAAAACATGCACATATCATTACAATAAATTAAAAAGAAAAAATAAAATTAAGGAGTGATTGCCTGAACAGGGCAACCATCTGCTGCTTCTTTAACACAAGGTATTTTTGAGCTTTCTTTTCCTTTTTTTACATTTGACTTGCCTTCTTTCATTTCAAAAACATCCGGACAAGTAGCAGCACAAGCTCCACATCCAATACATTTTTCTTTATCTACTGACACCATTTTACTTAATTGAGAGATTTATGGTTTATTTAAATATTTTGATTTTTAGAATTTTCTAAAAAGGATAATCTTTATAAATGCCCTTTTTCTTATTTTTCCATGATATGGCTATGGATTTTAATTCCGGTTGTGATAATTGCAATAATTCTTATTTATTATTACAATAGATTTGTTGTTCTTGGCAATAGGATTAACAACAGTCTTGCTCAAATAGATGTTCAACTAAAGAAAAGGGCAGATCTTGTTCCTGCTTTAGTTAAGGTTGTTAAAGGTTATGCAAAGCATGAAAAACAGATAATGGCAGATGTTACAAAGGCAAGAGCTGCAATGTTAAAAGCAGGAGATATTAAAGGAAAGGTCAAAGCAGGTGATGCTCTTCAGAATGCATTAAAAAGCATTTTTGCAATAGCTGAAAATTATCCAGACCTTAAGGCAAATCAAAATTTCTTACATTTACAGCAGGAACTATCTGCTATCGAAGATAAAGTAGCATATGCAAGACAGTACTACAATGATGGGGTATTGTATTTAGAAAACGCCTCTCAAAAGTTTCCTGGAGTAATCTTCTTTAAACTTTATGGCAGACAGAAAAAAGATTATTTGAAGATTCCAGCAGCATCAAAAGAAATGCCAAAGATTGACTTGTAAATCTTTAAATAGTTATTCTCATTATTTATTAAAAATGGCAGAGAGAATCTCGTTTCATGACCAAATTTCCAGAAATAAGTGGAAGTCGGTTTTTTTAATGATAATTGTGTTTATAGTTTTGCTTGCTTTAGGATATGTTATTGGACTAGTTATGGGGCCTGATTATTTCATGATTATAATGGTTCTTGCTATTATAATCTCTATTGTTTATATTATAACAGGATATTATAAATCAGATAAGATTGCTTTAGCTTCAGTTAATGCCAAGCCAGCTTCTCAAACACAATACTCACAATATCACCATTCTGTTGAAGGATTATGCCTTGCAAGTGGAATGCCAAAACCAAGGCTTTATGTTATGGAAAACAGACAGATAAATGCATTTGCTTCAGGAAGAGACCCAGAACATGCTGTCATTTGTGTTACAACAGGAGCTTTAACAAAATTAAACAAACAAGAACTAGAAGGAGTTCTTGGACACGAGTTAAGCCATATTGCAAATTATGATATAAGATTTATGACTCTTACTGCTGTTTTAGTCGGAATGGTGGCAATAATTTCCCAAATATTTTTAAGGAGCTTGTGGTGGAGCAGTATTGCCGGAGGAAGAAGAAGCAGAGACAACAGCCAGGTAATTTTCCTTATTATTGGCATTATCTTAGCTATTCTTGCTCCTATAGTAGTCATGCTTGTCCAGTTAGCAATTTCAAGAAAAAGAGAGTATTCATCAGATGCTTCTGCTGTTAAGTTCATCAGAAGCCCAACAGGGTTGATTGGGGCATTAAAAAAAATTGATGCAGAACATCCGCCATCAACAGCAGAAGAAAAAAAGAAAATAAATAAAGCAGTAGCACCTTTATTTATCTCAGACCCTTTTAAGAAAAAAGTTCAAAATGCTTTTTCCACCCACCCCCCAATAAAGAGAAGGATTGAAATCTTACAGAAAATGTAAAAATGGCAGAAGAAAATACTGAAAAAGAATCTGAGGAAGAACTTTTAGAAAAATCCAGGCAGTATGCAAAAGAGCAAAACTTCAAGATTAATCCCGACGGTAAAATAGTAAAATTCATAATAAAAGGGCTTTTGAAAAACAAAAAAGAAAAAGGAGAATTATACTGCCCGTGCAGAAGAGTCACTGGAGATAAAGAAAAAGATGCTGAAATAATTTGTCCTTGTATTTTCCATTTAAGTGAGATAAAAGAAAAAGGGATATGCCATTGCGGGCTGTTTGTTAAATAATCTAGTGTTTTAGTTTTCCAAATATGGCATTAAGAGTCTCTTCTAAATCAGGAGGAAAAAGGCCAGCATTATTTTTATTAGCCTGCCATCTTTCTATTTGCTCCTCAGCAAACTCTTGTCTTTTCTCTAGGAGATTAGAATAGTCTTCGTCGCCTAAAAGCTCTCTTGTTCTTTCATTCTGCGATTGTTCTAGTTCATTTTGTGCTCTTGTATTTTCTGCAGAATGTTGATTCTTGTACTTAGAACTTATACAACTTGATATTGTGAATCCTGCAGAAATTCCCAGCACAGAAAGAAGTACTGCTCCAGCATAAATTCCTGTTTTTAGTAACGGGATGTATTGTTCTTCCATTAAAAAACTAAGAGGAATTATTTTTTAAAGATTAGTATTATGAAGAATATATATACAAAAAATATATAGTAGTTGTTGTTAAAGAAATATATATGGAAATCCTATAAATCTTAGGAAGAAGTTTAAAAAGCTAAATGTATTTTAAAAAATATGAAAAAATTAAAAGACCCTAGACCAATTTTGAAACTTTTTCTTTTGATGTCCCTAATTACATTGTTCTTCTTGCCTTTTTTTTACTTTAATATTAGGTCAGGTAAGATCAGTAAAATAATCTTATTGGTTATAGTTTATATAATAACTCTTTTATTAATGAAAAAATTTTATAAAAAAAATGAGGAATATAAGTTACATGGTGTGATAAATACTGGTTATGCCTTTTCAGGGGTCTGGCTCTTTGTTGCATTATGTTTTATCTTTGCACTTTCTATTGATTATTTTAAACAAAATCTTTTTCCGAAAACTGAATTTTTATTTATAATTATCATTATATTATTCTTTAGCTTCGTTTTATTTTATCTTGCTAACAAATCAAGAAAATATGAGAAAAATAGATAATTTCGTCAAGAAATTCTAATATTTCACGACGAGCCATTTTTTAAGTTTCATTTTTTCTTCTTATTTAATTTGTTTTTCAGGTAAATAAAAAAATTAGTTAATACATTAAAGATATAGTGCCAAAATAAGATTAAACTGAGATCTAATACTACATCCTTTTTCAAATCAATAACTTCCATTCTTTCCCTTTTAGGTAGAGAGATTTCATATACTCCTTTTATTAAATTGTGTTTAAATGAACCATTTGAATCACTTTCTTTTTTTAATACTCTAAATTTTTTGGAATGCTCTTTAAATTCGGGATAAAGTCTATAATCTATAACTATCAATTCTTTTTTAACTGGATACTTTCCTAATTTATTCATTATGTTTATTTTCAAAACAGGACTTCTTTCTCTTATATACTTTAAAATATCTTTATAATCTTCATTTTTTAATATTTCAGAGAAATCTTTAAACAGACTATTTAGATTAGGAAATAATTTTCTCTCTAATTCTTTATATTTTGGTGCTTCTATAGAATCTCTAAGAAAAATTAACTGCTGGAAGAATAAAGCTAATTTATTAGACTCCATAATTAAATCATTAACATCTATTTCTTTCAGATTATATTTTTTATACAATTCACTCCTAAAATTATTTAACCAAGTAGCAATTGGTTCAAATTGGTGTTTTTTTCTTCTTTCTAAGACCATGAACCCACC
This sequence comes from Candidatus Woesearchaeota archaeon, assembly GCA_964594115.1. Lineage (GTDB taxonomy): Archaea > Nanobdellota > Nanobdellia > Pacearchaeales > GW2011-AR1 > MFWN01. The sequence goes on along the minus strand of CAZQLD010000016.1, from coordinate 9,126 downwards.
AGTTAGAGTTCTATCAGTAATCCTCCCTTCTTCAGAATACTTGGCTATAAATTCATTTAGTCTTACATTATAAAACCGAGTAATGAGGTAATGAACATTTACAGTTGGCATAAAAGTATATCGGACCTGGTAGATTTAAACTTTACTATTGAGAATTTTTTTATTATTAGTTAAATTTAAAACTCCACCCTTGATGTTTGGTGTGTTCTATAATCCCTTTTCCCATTTTTCTCTCGAGATTTAATATCTAAAGTATGTTTTTAAATATTGTTGTGATATATACTCTTTTAAGAACAACATATATATACAAAAAATATATAAACTAATTTCACCTTTCTTTTTTATGAATAGACAAAATGTTGGTGTGTTAAAAAGGTGTATGAATTCTTTAGGCGCGCCCACATTTACATTGGTCTATACAACTATTAAATTTATGTAAAGAACCTGCATTGTTTGGTTCTTGCATATTTTTCTTTAAGATGTTACAAAATAACTCTTTTTTGGCTTCTGAACGATTTTACGAGTGCTTGGACTGTCGGGAAGCTGTTTTTAATCCTTTATGCCCAGCCTGTTTAACAACACAGATAGAAGCATGGCTTTCCTCATTGTCTTCTTATCCTCTTAAAAATAAGATACTTACAAGAATAAGGGAGTATGTTGAAAAAACAAATAATCTTAGTGGGAAATCAACAAGATGTGTTTCTTGCGGCAAGCCTAGAGCCTCTATATGCCCGTATTGCTTTACAAACTATGTTTTTAATCTTTTAAAGAGAATGAGGACTAACAGGATAATACTAAAAGAGTTTCTGCAGTTTTTTAATTATGATTTTGAGCATACTGGCTACAGCAAAGAAGCTGAAGAATTAGGAGTTATCTAGCACCTTTTCCAACTAAGTGCCTTAAGAATGTTGCTCTTTCTTCAACAAATAGTTCTGCAAATTGAACATCATAAGGAATCTGATTTAATATAACTTTTTCAATTTTTGGTATGCTTAAAGGTCTTCTTAACTCTATTCTAGCTAAACTAGACCCTATTGTTCTAGCAGATTTTATTGCATCTGTTAAATGTTTAGGGGTTTTTATACCTGAGAATAATACTAAAGTATCAGGCTCTCCAGGCAGGCATAAAGAATAATAAGGGCCTTCTGTATTGTTGTTCTTTCTTCCACGAATGGTAAGAGTGTGTTTTAAAGCATAAAAAATTTTTCCACTGCTATCAGCACCTTTAATTACTTCCTCTACACCTTGAGACCATGTTATATATCTCATGTTTTAGATCTAGCTTTAATTCTCTGAGCATTCTCTTTTTTCTTCATAATGACTGCAAATATCAAGATAGCTACGATCCCAATGATAAATATCAAAACACCAATTGTTCCAGTAGGTCCTAATGCACCAATAACAGCACCTGTTATTCCTCCAAGAAAGTTTCCGTTTTCCTGAGATGAAAGGGTTTTTAGTGTGAGTTCAGCCTGTTCAACAGAGCATGTTTTTATTGTCATAGGTTTTAGTCTTGTTGTGCCACATCCATTTAAGTCAGTGCAGTCTCTTGTCTGTTTTTCATCTTTACAATCTGTCCATGCTGTACAGTTCCAGTTTTCCACACATGCCGATGTTTTAGTTGTTGCGGACTTGGAATCTCCTCCGCCACCACTTACTGTAGAACCTCCGCCACCACTAGGTGGTTGAGATGTCTGGCAATTTGAAGTGTCAAATACACAATCAGAACAAGCCAGTGTTCCAGAGTCATATCCAAGACTCTTACAAGTTGCTCCCCTTAAATCACTTCCATCACACTGTTCCCATGCCTGGTTTACCTGATTATCTCCGCAAATAGCTTCTTTTGGACTAATAACAATTGAGGCGTCTCCAACATCTACACTTAATTTTCCGTGATATTCTGCAGCAAAAACCAGGCTTGCTGCTAATACAAGTGCTAAAATCACCAAAAAAGCTTTTTTTTGCATTTTAAAATTAAATAATTTACTCTAATTGACAATCAGAATCTTCAGTATCTGCTAAACCATCACAATCATTGTCTAAAGTATCATCACAGGTTGTTTCAGGAGTTTCTGTTGGCAGTCCAGCAACAGCACTGCATTCAGTACCATCTCCAGCTAATGTACATACAAAGTTTCCAGAATCTTCGCAAACCCCTAATCCCACATAACATACTTCTCCCAGTTCAGGCCAGTCTTCATCTATATCTTCATCACAATCATTGTCTAATCCATCACATGTTTCGGTTACATTAGGATTAATTGAAGAGTCATCATCCTTGCAATCAATTTCTCCGCATAATCCTCCCTCAATTGCAAACCCATCCCCATCAGCGTCGGTACAATCAGGATTACACTCATCAGATGAAGACCTAATCCAGTACTCTAAATCATGAACCCCTTGGCCAATACTTCCTGCAACTTCTGAATCCACATCAAGATGAAGGTTAAATTCTGTTCTTCCATTTATTTTTTCACAATCTGGAGTAAGCTGTAGGAACCCTGCCGGACTTTCAAATCCATCATGTTTTAATCCTACATAAGCATAATAATCATCTTTAGATACCTTAGCATCCATCATTCCTGGAGTCACTAATTCTCCTAGTTTGTTCATCCACATCTTTATGCCATTTTCTCCTCTTATGCATATATGATATGTAAACTCACACTCTCCTCCTGTTTCTGGGTCAATTTCACAGGTTGCAGGGGTTATGTGCTCTACAAAAACTGTCTCTGCAAGATTTTCAGTTATTCTTTCCTCCCTGATATTCCCTAAATTATCTTCAGCATAAACTATTAAAGTATATTCTCCAGCTGGCAATTGCTTGTCCATTAAAGCTTCATATGTTCTGTATACTGTTTTTATTAATTGTAATTTATGATTTGGAACAGCTGTGCCATTTTCATAGTATAATTCAGCATAGATACTTGACTCATTAACTCCTGATTTTTCATCTTCTACTTTAACCACAATACTTTGCACGCATTTTTCTATGTTTTCTGCCTCCTCTAAAGTAGGGTTTATAATTTCTATTGTTGGAGGGATATTATCCACTGAAATGCACTGCCATTTTATCTCTTCCTGATTTTCTAATAAATCTATACTTCTATATTCAATAACATGGCAAGAATCTTCTAGAATATTAAATGGTGTTTCATAAGTATTCCAAGGCCCTATATCTGGCCTTAATGAAGTCATCCAGTCTTCACACTCATTACAAAATTTTCCTGCTAAAACTCCACTTACCCTGTATCTAATCTCTCCAACACCAACTTCACTATCTTCTGCTGTTAAATTTATCAGTGTTTCAGAATTTATCCATTCTGGATATCCTTCTAAAGGATATCTTGAGCCTATGTACTCTTTTGTTGTTACAGGAGCTTCTGTATCTACTTTATCTGTTTCATTCTTATGCTCACTTTCCTTGTCAACATTATCTACACAATAGTATTCAATATAATAAACACCATCAGGGCTTAATGTAAATGGGGCAGAGTATTCAGTGAAATTTCCATCATTTATTTTATAATAAATTGCCTGAACTCCTGAAGCTTCATCTTCACAGGTTATTGCTATCTCAGTTTCATCTGTGATAAATAAATCAATAATCCATTGCAACCACCCAAATCCAGGATATTTTGGAGCTCCTACTATTTTATCGACGACAGGAGGGGTGGTGTCTATATCAAACTCTTTCCACCTTACTTCTTCATTGCAGGCTTTATCTACAGCTTTTTTATAAACCCAGCAGTTGTTTAGGCCATCAACCGGGCAGTAAGCATCAACATCAATGTAAACATCCTCATTACAGGCAGTTTCTGTCCAATCCAGAGTAAAATCTCCATCATTCCAAATTCTGTAATAACACTTGTATAAACCCAGATTGTCAGTGTCTGTTTCAGAAACACTGAAATTTCCTGTCATCCATTCATCTGCAGGAGTTGTTATTTCAACTACTGGAGCTTCTGTATCATAATAAACATCTTCACTCTTTTCACTCCAAGCTCCTTCATTACCTGCCTTGTCTACTGCCTTGACTTTAATATAATAATCTTCTCCGTTTGCTGGGTTGTTTATTGTTATTGTTGTTTGTGTTGTTGTAACAGCATAATATATGCTTCCATCTGAATAATAAACCTCTACTTCATAATAATCAATACCTGCACATCCGGTGTCTGATGCTTCATTCCAGGTAAATTCAGGGGCTTCATTTATATAATTGCTCACGCAGTTTCCTGGATTTGAATGAATGATATTTCCCACTTGGTCTGGCTCATCTTTATCTATGCATAACATGCAACAGTCATCATCTGGCACATCCTCCACATCTAAACCATCATTTTCCTGGTTTCCAGACATATCTTTTGCCCTTCCGCACACCTTATACTGTTCTTCTGTCCATTCATCATCTGGGTCAGAGTTCCATTCATCTTCTTTTGACTCATCACTTCCAATAAATCCTCCTCCTTGCTCCCAGTAAGTGTTCCAGCCTGTTCTTGTGTATTCTACATTCTTTAAATTACTGCAAATATCTTCTGAATAAAAATTAACTACAACATCATCATACTCAAAATTGACATACATCCATCCATCTTCACAATCTTCTCTTTCCTGCCCATTATCTTTTGTGGTATATAGAACATTGGTGTCTGGCTCTAAAGAATCCATAATAGTATGCTTACAATAAGTTGTACACCTACATTCATCTAGTGTGCAAGGATCTCCATCATCACAATCAGCATCTGTCTGGCATTCAGACTGAACAGAAAGAGTTCCAGGAGAGCTCGCGCATTCGTCTGCACCTAAAACTCCAACAGAAAAAATACTTATTAAAATTATCAATGATATTACAACTCCAACTCTTTTTATACTTATCATAGATAATCCAACGAGAAACACTATTTAAACATTATTGCAATTTAAAATATATTTTTCTTAGTTACTCTTAATCAATGAAAATTAGTAAAATGCCGACGATGAAATTTTATTTTTTAGAAGAAGTTTTTTTCTTCATAACAGAAGCATATATTGCAATTATGATTATTGCTATGATAAATATTACAATGCCTATTGTTCCTGCTTTTCCCAGAGTTCCAGTAACAGCCCCTGTTATTCCTGAGAGAAAACCTTTTTCCTGAATCTGAGGTTCTTGTGTTGTCTCCTGCCCTGTTGTTTCTTTTTGTTCATCTAAAATTTCTGTTTCTTGTGTTTCTGTATCTTCATTATTTGTTGAGGAAGTTGTTTTAGTTGTTCTTCCACTCCCACCACTAGGGGAACCTCCGCCGCCACTTGGGGAGCCTCCATCAGAAGGAGGATTTGAAGCAGCTCCTGTAGCTACTAAATCAAGTTTGGTAGAAACTCCATTTTCAAAAACAGCAGTTTGCCCAGTATTTACATCATTAAGATAAAAACTAATTACTTCGTTTTCTTTAGCATCATCAGGATCTGGCACTTTTAAATTATAAAATCCTCCACTTATTGCAAAAGCAGTTTTTATAACAGAACCTTCATAATAAGCCTCAACCTTTATTCCTTCTGATGCTGCTCCATTATATGTAGCTGTACCAAAGAATTGGTGTGGAACTGCTAACCCCTGAGCCACAACAAAAGCAGAACTAAAAATAAATACAAAAAACAAAATAATGAATTTATTTTCCATCTTAGTCAAAATTTAGATTTCTATAAGCTATTTAAGGTTTTCCTATGGTGCAATACCACAAATTAAATCCCAGAAAGCTGTTGGACAACCTGTTGATGGCGCATATCTGTATTGTTCCATATCTGCAGGCATGTGTATCCAATATCCTGCACCAGGGTCTAATTTATCACACATTCCATATCCTTCAAATTGAGGTTCAGTTATTTCCCAGTAACCATATAATGAGCTCCATCTCTTTGTAGGAATCATAGCATTTGTATTTACTAAACTATAAAGAGCACAATAAGACTCGTCACCATTTCCTGCTGGTCCATAATACCCTTCTATAAATCCATCATCATCTGGATCGTCCATTCCATAATAACCTATTAAATTCCATCCAGGATATAAATCTCTACTTGGAGGTGTTCTTCCAGGAGATAATAAGCTTCCTCCAATTGTTAAGGTACAACTCTTATTTGCAACAATCCAATAACCAAATCCAGGCTCTATTCTTAAGTCATCTGGACCATCACCTGGGGTCCAAATACACCAATTATCATCACAAATTATGTGCTCTGGATCATATGTCCATACAGATTGTATGCATTCTTCTACATCAACATTTTCAAATACTTCTTCTGGGTCATCATTTAACAATACAACAGGAACAGAAATTAAGTTCCATTTCTTATTTAATTCAATTATAAAGTCATTTCCTTCAACTTTGAATTTCTCATCATGGGTTTCTTTATTTGTATTCCCTAATGCATCCACACAATAGAACTTTAAGTTATGCTCTGAAGATTCTAGGAATTTAAAGTTTTCAATTGTTTTATCTAAACAGCAGTAACCATCTCCTGTTTCATTAAATTCTGTATCATAATCTTCTTTTTTACCATATTCATCGCAATAATCTTTTGTCCAATCAACTCCATCTAATTCAACATTAAAGCAAATCCTTTCATTATCTACTGGATGTGGTTCAGGATCTTCACAAGTCATTGAGATAGGAGTATCAAGAGTAACTTTCCAGCACTTATCTTCTCCCAAACAAAAGTCTTCTAAATCATAGAATTTAGCATCTAATCCATCCCATTCTGTTTTTGGCTCACCAACGGTTTTTACAGTATCTGGAGCTTGATTGTCGACAAAAACACACTGTTTTTTAACAGTCTCTGTTTTATCAACGTTGTCTACGCTGTAGTATTCAATTAAGTGGCATGATTCTTGGTCTTTAGAAAATGGACCTTCGTATGGCATCCAATCTCCAGATCCTTGAGCATTTTGACATAACTCTTGATTCCAACAATTTTCATCATCAACTAGACTATTTCTCCACCAAGTTTCTTTAATTCCTGAATCATGAGGACCTATACTATCTGTTGGATCAAGATGAATTAAAGTATCAAAATTAATCCATTTTGGATAACTTTCAACCTTTTCAGCATATTCATAATTTGGTACACTCATATTTACTATTGGTGTTGCCCAACCGAATCCATTTGGATATGTTGCTTGTTGATAAGAATGACTACAAAAACCACTACCAATTGCCGTGTATAATGCCCAATGGAAATCTGCTCCAAGTTCAGATTTATCAATTGTTATTGTGAAGATTCCATTTGGATTAGGTTCAGGACAATCTGGTTTACCTTCCCTATATCTTCCACCTGTTGCTTCAACCCAACCTAAGCTTGTTACTGGTGTATTTGTATCTCCTGAATGCCATCCATTCCATCCATCTCCAATAGTTGGCCCCCAAGTACTCATTAACCAAGTTCCCCAATTATAATGACTATCTGTACCATCATTATTGTGTATCTGGAATACTGGTCCATTACCTTCACCATCAGTAGCAATAACTAAACCAACAGCCATTAAACCATTACAGGTATCACTATCTATTGGAAAATCAATAGTCCATTTAACTGAATCCCCTAAATCTTCAACATTTATATCAACAGCTTGACCTCCAATTGTAGTTTGGAAAGAAGGATATCCAGAAAATTCCTCACTATATCGTGGTCCTTCATACCATTTTCCTGTTTTAGGAGCGGTTTTATCAACTATGAATTTCTCAATATCTGTAACTTCATTTCCTAAAGCATCTTTACATTCTATGTATAATATATGTTCTGATTCCTCTGGGAATCTGAAGTTAAATGGTATTGGTACATCCTCTGCTTTTCCTTGTACTTGTACCCATTCGTTATTTTCATATTCAGCATGGTATTGACTACTATCACCCCATGAGTACCACCAGTCGCAGGTTACTCCCTCAACAGGATGTGGTGTTGGATCAGTCGCATCTACAGTTATTTCTGTTATTCCATCTATTTGGTAGCAGTCCATCCCTCCACCATTAAGCTCAGGTGGACAATCAATCTTAGGATTTCCGACTGTCTTTATTATTTCTGGAGCTTGATTGTCAACAAAAACACACTGTCTCTTAACTTCTTCAGTTTTATCAACATTATCTACTGAATAATATTCAATTAAATGGCATGATTCATCTGGGATTGTGAATACTATAGGTCCATACACATCTCCCATTAATTGAGGAGTTGCTTTATCAAAAACTTTTGCTATTCCTGCTGTATCATAATTTTGACATGTGGTGTAATCTTTACAAACATCATCAGGTATCTGAGACCACCTATAATTAACTTCTTTTATTCCTGTTTGATGAGGACCAGCATCATTTACAGTTAATGTGATTTCGGTACTAGAATTTATCCAATGAGGATATTGTTCTTCAACTATTTCTAATGGGTAATGAGGATCCCCATATGTTTTTGTTGTTTCTGGAGGAGTTTTATCAACTATAAACTGCTCAATGTCAGTAACCTCATTATTAAAAATATCCCAACAAGTTATTGTTAATTCATGAGTAGATTCTTCAGGGAAATTTATGTTAAATGGAGGGATTATAGGATCTACACTTTCACCAGTTGCACCCTCATTAGTACCATCTAAAACTATATATTTCCATTCACAGAGAATATCACTTAATTGCCCAACTTTTTCATCAACAGCTTCTACATGTATTCTTGATATCCCATCAATATAACAGATATCTCCCTCTTTCTCTGGAGGGCAAGCTTCTGAATCTAATTCGCCAGCAGCATTATATCCTATTTGAGGACCAACTATTGTTTTTGTTATTTCAGGAGGTTTTGAGTCTACTTCGAATACTTCGATATCAGGATTCTCCCATTCATTTCCTAGCTTATCCAAACAATTAATATATAATTTGTGTGTGGAGTCTTCTTTGAATATTATATCTATTTTATCAGAGAAATCACCCCCTCCAACATTACACTTAACATCATCCCAGTGATAATCGGAATCAGCTGCTAAGCATGTATCGTGATCTGTGAGCCAATGAAGCCCCCAATAACATTTGTCTACACCAACAGCACAAATATCCCCACCATCTTTAACTGTGATTGTCACACCACTCTCTCCATTATCTGCTACATAAC
>CAZQLD010000015.1:18863-22357 GCA_964594115.1 Candidatus Woesearchaeota archaeon | reverse complement strand
ATATCTTCAGCTTTCTCTTCAACACTTTTTAAATTATCTATTTCTTCCATTGTTTCTTCAAGTTCTTCTTTTACTTTTGATTCTGCTTCTCTTAATTGTTCTTCTTCTGTTGGCTCCTTTTCTACTTCTTCTTTCTCCTCTTCTTTAGGTTCTTCTCTTTCCTCTTCTTTCTCTTCTGGTTGCTCTTGTTCAATTTGCTGAACAATTTTAGAAATTTCCTGAGCAGCATCAGCATTAACAGATATGCTATCAATACCTTGTTTAACTAAGAACTTAGCCATTTCAGGCTTGCTTCCTGCCTGACCACATATACTTGTTTCTACATCTTTTGCTTTGCAAACTTCAATAACCCTTACCAGCTCTTTTAGAACAGCCGGATGCATTTCATTGTAAATATGCTGAACATTCTCATTCCCCCTGTCCACAGCAAGTGTAAATTGTGTTAAATCATTTGTTCCAAAACTTATAAAATCAATATCTTCATCACACAGCTCTTCAATAAGCTGGCATGCAGCAGGTGTTTCTACCATAATCCCAAATTGCATATTCTTCTTTTTAAATTTCTCAAATATTTTTCTTGTCTCTCTTGTTTCCTCAACAGAGATAATTTGTGGGAACATGATTCCTAGTTTTTTCTCTGGAAATTTTTCAGCAACTTTTTTAATTGCCAGTAATTCTGCCTCTAAAATTGCTTTGTTTTTTAAACTAAATCGGATTCCATGGAATCCTAACATTGGATTAGTTTCTATTTCTTTAGGACTTCCTTGTAAGTTCCTAAATTCGTCTGACCTTATATCAGAAGATCTTACCCACACACTTTCAAAATGCTTGGCTATTTGTTCTATGCCTTTTTCAAGAAGTTTTGAGTACGCTTCTATTCTGTTTTCAGCTAAAAAGAGCAAAGGATGCTTTCCTGACCCTGCTATAATTCCCTCAAGACGCAAAAGACCCACATCTTTACAGTTTGTCTTTGCAGCTCTTTCTGCATAGTCCGGGAGGTCTACCATAACCTTAATTTTTGTTTTTGTCTCAACTACAGGAAGGATTTCTTTCTTTTTTTCCTTTCCTACCTCTCCTTCATAGACTTTTCCATTATTCCCATCTACTGTAACAATCTGCCCATCTTTTAAAATTTCAGTAGCTTCTTTTGTCCCAACAATACAAGCAATACCCATCTCTCTGCTGACTATAGCTGCATGGCTTGTCATCCCTCCTTCATTTGTTACTATAGCATCTGATTTCTGCATTGAAACCACCATATCAGGATTGGTCATTTCTGTAACAAGGATATCTCCTTTCTCTATTTTTTCCAGGTCTTTCATCTGCCTGACTATTTTTACTTTTCCTGAAGCAATTCCAGGACTTGCAGCCTGTCCTTGCAATAAAACCTTTCCTTCCACATTCTTTCCTGTCTCCTTTTTTGCAGTAGTTGTTATTGGCCTTGACTGGACTATGTATATTTCTCCTCCTGCTATTGCAAATTCTATATCTTGGGGTTTTTTGTAGTGTTTTTCTATACTCAGCCCCAAATCTGCAAGTCTTTGTATTTCACTTTCTGTTAAAACCGGGCTCTGACTTTTGTTTTCTGTTAATCTAACCTCTTCTGTATTGCCTGAGCTATTTCTTACCAAAGCTTTTTTCTTATCTGCAATCCTCGTTTCTAAAATTTCTATATTCCTATTAACTTTATAATTATCAGGGTTAATTCTTCCAGAAACAATCCCTTCACCTAAACCAAAGACAGCTTCTATCACTACATTATCATTGTCCTGTATAGGATTTTTTGTAAACATAACCCCTGATTTCTCTGAATTAATCATTTTTTGCACAACTACAGCTACTAAAGCTTTTACACTGCCAAAACCTCTTTTTTCCCTATAGTATATTGCCCTGGGAGTATAGAGTGAAGAAAAACATTTTCTTATAGCATTTAGCAGTTTAGTGTTTCCTTTTATATTTAAGAAAGTTTCTTGCTGCCCTGCAAAACTTGCTTCAGCCAAATCTTCTGTAGTAGCAGAGGACCTGACCGCGACAAAAACAGGCTCTTTAGCAATATTTAAAATATTAAGGGCATCCCCTCCAATTTTGGAATCTCTTTTTTCTGTTCCCAGAATGTCATATGCTTCAAGAATTTCCTTTTCCATATCTTTAGGAAAAGATTGTTTTTCAATTAGCTCTCTGACTTTTTTAGAACTATCATTTAGTTGTTTAGTATCATCAACATCAGTTTTATGAACAATATCCTGTATTTCTTCTTTAATAGAAGAAATAAATTTTTCAAAAGTCTGAGCAGTTATAATAAAAGCAGGAGGCACAGGCATTTTTGCATTAAACATTTCTGCAAGGCTTGCTCCTTTGCCTCCAGCAACAGCAACATCATTATTGGAAAGTTCAAAAAGCCATCTGACATAATCAATTTCCTCCTCTTTTTCCTTACTTTCCTCTTTTGCCATGGAAATATCAAATAAAATGATTATTTAAATTTTTAGTTGTTGAAAATGAAATTATAAAGAAAAATTTATAAAACTGAAATACTCTATTAAATAATGGGAGAAAGATATCCTTATCATAAACATTATACTTTTCAGGCAAATCAAGCTAATTGGAATAAAAGTAGGGTTTCTCTTTTTATTCTAGAAAATTTAACTGAGGAGTATATTAAAAATAATAAATTTATTCCTAGCTTTATTAATCGTAAAACCCCTAAAGGAAAATATGATTTTATACAGTTAAGAAGGAGTTTTGGTAGAAAAAGAGAAGAAGTTTGGGTTGAAGTAGCAGTATATGATAATGGTTTAACTGCTTGCATGTGTTCAAAAGAGCCAATACCTGAAAAAGCAAGTAAAATTGCAGCTGATTCTATATTAAATTCTATATGGGAGTCTAGAATAACCCAGGCTCCAGAAAAAGCAAAAAACTTAGATAGGCTGGCTTCTTAATTCTATTTTTCTTTTTTCTTTTCTAGAATTATTTTTGTTGCACAAGCAAGTTTAGGTCTGATTTTTTCCAAAGCTTTTTTTGCTACTGGAAACGCTTTTTTCTCTGAAAAAGCAACTAAGAAAATAACATCTCCAGGATCAATAAAAGCAGCTCTTCCAATGACACTTCCAAAAGACAGTTTCATTCCTGTATTAACTCTTTCTCCTTTACTCCCCCCACTATACATTCTGTTCTCTCTCACAATATGGTGGGGATATTTTCTAATAGAAAAATAATATGCTCCTGGAATAATTTTCTCCATGTCTTTATGAATCACCTGCCTGCAGGCTTCAAAAGCATTATCCCTTACCATTACTTTTTCCTTGCTAATTACTTTAAAAACATAATTGTATTTGCCTTGCTGAAATGCCTTTGTATTTCCCATGTCAAACTTGACTATTTTTTGCTGGGGTATTGTTTTAATATAGCTCTTGCTCCTTTTCTTGCTTTTTCTAGTGTAAGGTCTTGCATATTTTTTTGAATAAGACGATGCTTTTCTAAGTGCCATTTTAAAT
>CAZQLD010000015.1:0-18763 GCA_964594115.1 Candidatus Woesearchaeota archaeon | reverse complement strand
TACTTAACATCCACTTCTGTATTTATTGCCTGTCCAGGAAGGCCTTTTTCAAATATAGCCCTTACAAGTCCTTTATTTCCGTGAGAAGCTGAAATTTTCCCTTTAATTAGTTTTCCTGCAGGAGACTTCCATGCAACCTGCTTGCCTATAGCTTTCTCAGCATCCTCTTTGTTTTTTGCTCCTACATCTAATATAAAATGTCTTGGCTTGTAAGTTTTCCTTCCTCTTCTGAATTGTACAACTTGCGCTTTCATAGAAACTTGAGAAAAATGAGGTTTTTAAAGGTTTTTAAACACTCTTTTCTAAAGAGTGTTTAGCTGCAGTTATTAATCTTGGTATTTTATCTTTATTCCCAGTTATTACCTCACTAAGAAACTCATCTCCTCTTACTGAGAAAACTCTATACTGAAGAACCCTATTTCCTAGTCTATTTTCAGATTGCCTCTCTATAACATAAACAGCTCCATTATTATGGGCAATTCTCTGCCTGTATACTTCTTTTGTCATTTGTGCAGGCCTGGTTAAACCATTCCATAATAATCCTGCTGTAATAGCAAGATATGCAGCGCCAATAATTGTAAGTTTTTTCATTTTTCTTATAAAATTTATTTGAATTAAAAACTCACTTCAAATTCCCCGAGTTCCTTTTTCAATAAAGAAATGATTTTTGCTGTAAGCTTTTCAGCCTTGCCTTTTTGTTCTCTTACTGTTTTTTCAAACTCCTCTCTCCCAGCGTCTTGAATTTTATCTGTGATTTTCTTTATCTGCCCTTCCTGAATAAGAAAAGCAGGTTTAGTCAAGAATAAATCAGCTTTTTTCCCTTTATAGATTAAAGTTACCTTGCTTTTCTGTAAATATGCTAACTCGCATCTCTGCCCGTACTCTATTAAATTATTTATTAACAAAACAGCATTTTTCCTTACTTGCTCTATTTCATGTTTTGTTGGCTTTTTTTTGCTCTTATATTTTCTCTTGCTATCTATTAAGTCATGTAAAACATGTAAAAATCTTGGGTCTGTTCTTCCTTTATTAACTAGCTCTTTTTCAAAAGTTTTCACAAGCTCTGTTTCTGTTTTCTTCCCAAACAAGCCTTTTAAAATCTTAAAAACATTGTCATAAATCTCTCCAATGGTCTTTTCCTGAACTCTTTTTTCTATCTGTTCTCTTAATTCCTTCAGTCTCTTCATGTACTCTTCTGCATCTTTTAATAGTTTATCAACTTCTTTCCCAGAAACTTCTTTAATTTTTTCATGCTCATATCCCTTGTAATACTTGATTGTTATAGTCTCTAAAATATCAATATATTTCTTCTCTAATAGTTTTTCTTTATCTAAAAAGATTCTCTTCATTTCCTTGACTGTTTCTTGGACATTTGGGGGGGGCAATCCATACAACATTAATAATGCTTGGCTAGGAGTCAATACTCCCCAATAAAGATCTCCCATAACTATATCAAGGAGTTTTCTTTTTACAGCCTCGCCTAATTTATCTCCCATAGACATAAACATATCAATTGCTTCTGGACTTGGCTTAATCTTTCCCATTTTTAAAAGAAGTTTCCAAGGCATAAAAGTTCCTCTGTCATAAAGAGGAACACCATCTCTGATAAAAGTAAACATAACAGGATGAGCATCTTTAACACTCTCCCAGAATTCAGTTAAAATATAAACCTGTACATTTAGTTTATTCTTAACACCAGCAAGCTCTCCAGCCTCCATAATATAACTGTAAATTATGGCCCTTAGCTTTTCTTTTAATTCCAAGCGGGGCATTCTTTTGACATCAGTGTCATCTATGACAATAAAAACATCTACATCACTTGTCTTTTTTGAACCTCCTCTGACTAAACTTCCGGCAATAACATAGCTTGTTACATATTTTTCAAATTTTCTTAAAACTAAAGACTTGTGTATTTGTGCGACTCTTAACCCTCCTAAAATTCCTTTATCATACAAGGGAAAAGCCATGCCTATAGCCTCTGCTATATCATACTTGCCATCTAAACAAAAGTTCCACAAATCAACTGGAGTCATGATATTCAACCATAATTTAGGCTTCATATCCTTAGCTTCTTTTATAAGCTCCAGCTTGATTTTATTGATTTCCTTAAACTTCTCTTCAGGAACAATAATAACAAGATGCATTGGCTTCTCTTTTTTCTCTTCTTCTGTGAACTCATTTTCTTCGTCAAATTTCTCTGCTGCTTGTGGGGGGATTATTCCTATAGCCAAAGTAAAAGGATATTTTTTGATTATTGATTTTTTAAAATTCTCTAATTTTGCTCTGGTTTTTTCCATCTCTTTTTTAACATTCTCAGGAATCTCATTTGGAGCAGCATCCTTGCCTTTAGGCTGGTAATCTTCCTGCATACTTTTATCCAAAGCGTCTTCTGTTTGTTTCTTATTTTCCTCAGCCATCTTTAATATTCAAGATAAAAAGTATCAGTATTTAAATCTTACCCTTATAATTACTCGCCGGAAATAACAAAAATAATGGGCCTGCAAGGAATCGAACCTTGGATCTTCTCCGTGTAAGGGAGATGTCATAACCACTAGACCACAAGCCCATATTTATCATTATTCAGAAGTATTTTTAAATCCTACTATCCTTTAAGTTTTAATCAGTCTGAGCTTTATGATACATTTGTGTTCTAGAATTTTGAGAATCATAATGTTCCTGCCCTGTTGGTTTATTGTTGAGAATCATAAAAAGTGATTTTAAAAGTATATAATTACAATTAAAATTTCTATTCTCAGGCCGCATTACTCTTCTAACTTTTACTTTCTGAACCTTCCTTGCTAATGAATTTTTATCTGTCATATTTCCCTTAACACAACAACCTTTAAAAATCTATTTAAATCTCTTTTTCTTTATTGATACATTCATCAACAAACTCTTTAAATCCAGGATAATTTTCATAATTTAAAAAAGGGTTTTTCTTGAAAAATATAGCCCCCTCAACAATATTTGGGGCCCATTTTTTTCCAGGAACCCAAAAAACATCATCGGTTACTATAGGATGAAGATAAATTTTTTGCCTAATATCTTGAACAATTAAAGGATCAGGGTTTTTATGTATGTTAGTAAAAAACTCTTTTTTAGTTAATTCATATTTTTCAACTTCTCCTTTACTTGGATAAACAATTATAGAAAAACCAGGAGGCTTTCTAATAAACCTTTGTATTCGTTCAGATTGTGCTAAAAAAGCTTCTAAATGAACATCTCCCTCACTCTTTGTAGTTATATCCTCAACAATTATTTTCAGCCCGTTTCTTATTGCTCGATCTCCGTATTTAACAACAAAAGCAATAGCTCGTTTCCCATGCTTTTGTTCATAAAGTGCATTTAAATCCTCCCTATACTTAAGAGAGCCTAGATTTCCCCATTTCATATAGTCTTCATAGAGTTCCTATTTATAATCATTAGGCTCATTAAAAATATATTTTCAAATCTATACAAAAACTTAAAAATCTACCTGATTTCCTTTCATTATGCGTGGTTAGTTTAGTGGTAGAATATAACCTTGCCAAGGTTAAGACGGGAGTTCAATTCTCCCACCGCGCATTTTTATTGAGAAAAAGGTTTGATTCCTAGTAGAACTATGTTTTTTTAGATAAATCAACATAAATCAATTTATGGTCTGATTCTCCTTCTATTACTCCAGACCTGCTTGGCTTAAACCCTCTTACAAGTATATGGTCTACATCCTTATTATAAAACCATTTCATAACAGGGGTTGTTGAACAAGTTTTAACTCCTTCTGAAACTAAATTAAATTCCGCAAGATGAGGTCTTAGTGTTTTGTATGATATATTAAAATCTCCAAGAAGAATTATTCTTCCTTCTAACTTTCTAATATAATCTTGTAGAAAATGAATCTGTTCTAAGTGGTATTTTCTAGAACTTAAACCTAAATGAGCTAATAATAAATGAAATTTATCTTTTGGATAATGAACATGAACAAACCCCCCCCACCACCAAGCCTATCTTCCATAGGCCATTTTGGAGCATTTTTTTGTTCTCCTTTAACTTTTGAAGCTACTAATTCCTGAACCCTAAGATGACTATATTTTGTTTTGTGTCCTTTTCCTAAATAAAAGTAATTATAACCTCTCTTTCTTAATTTTGTTTTTAATTTTTCTTCTTGTCCTTCTAGAACTTCTATAATCCCTATAAGGTCAGCTTCTGATTTAGATAAAGTTTCAATAGTCTTTTGTATATTTGTTCTTTTCCATATCTTTTCTGGATTTGGTTGATAATGTACTGCCCAATGTCCAATTAGATTTGCCCAAAAACTTCTTCCGTTTAAAGCAAACATCTGATTATATAATGCAACTCTCATAACTACTAATAATTTATTAGGCTTAAAAACCTAACCCAAAATAATTGATTTTAAAAAGTTATCTTTCCCAATTTCAACGTCCCATACTCCCCTTATATCTTTATAACACAAACTATAATCTTATAAATTCTTAATATCTAAAAATATAAAATAATTCACTAATATTGCCAACGTGGTGACCTGGGTTCGAATCCCGGTCCGCGCATAATTTATATCTAAAAAATAAATTATACATCTTACAACAATAAAACTTAAATATCTCCTACTGCTTTTTCTCAAATGGAAAATATTGAAGTAAAAGACATTTCCAGTTGTAAAACAGAGTTACTGCAGGGAACAGCTAAGATTTTTCATCTTAAATCTAGAGCAGAGTTGGGAGAAAAAGGAAGTCTTCTTCTTGAACTAATTAAGCCCTCTTTAAACACAGACTGTAGCTTATCTTCAAAAATACTTCCGACAATAGTTGTTCTTAAGAGGAAATCAAAGTCGGGTAGTGCAAACATTATTGAGTGGAATGCTTATACTTTTGATACTAAAGAAAGATGTTTAGCCCGTACATATTTAAATTATCAAGACGGTCACCAGATAGGTAGTGGCAAATATGATACTAGCACAGCGACATTGAAATATTACGGAGATGTTATACAAGAAATGATTAATAGGCTTTCTGATGAGCATATCCCTCACCAATTAGCCATAGACCCAACTTTTCAAAGTTTAAGGCAGAATAATTTATAACTAATCCAATAAATAAATTCTTATAAATGCTCAAACATTTAATTATTTATGATTGAAGATTATCTAAAGTCTTGTTCAGAAGGCACACTAGTTGAAGGAAATTTTTCTTTTGAAGAATTTGAGAGCTTAGCTAAAGAAACAAATGATAGTCTTACAACACAAGTAGATGGTTTTTTTAATAACCTGCCTGCAAAATACCAGCTTCATGTTTTTCCTGTGAACAGATTTAATTTCATGATTCTTGATGAAACCTTTATTGGAAGTGTTAGAGAATACCTAAAAGGATGGCCTGAGCGTACAATTAAAACATATGAACAATATAAACCCTACACCAAATCAGCATTTTTATTTCCCCATCATAATCTTGCCTTTGTTTTTAATGATTGGAGATTTAATGAACTCAATGAACAATGTGGCATACAAAAAAAATTAGAACAATTAGGTTATAAGATTGTTTTCAAAAGAAGAAAAACATCCAGAGGAGGGGACTTATTTTCTGAAATTTGGGAAAAGGAAAATATGAACGAGTTTTTAAGGATAATTAGAAATCCTGAATATGAAGTTAAGGTTGCTGATAAAAGAGCTAATCAAATAATAGATTTAGTGCATGAAAATATTGGAGCAGAGTCTTATACTTTTGCAGAATTCATTCCTAAACACTGGGTAGGTAAGGGCCCGTATGAAGATGATGAATTAAGAGTATCACCCATTAAGGAGCTAACTAAAGTTCCTGCAGCATGGAGAACTTCTAAATTAGAAGAATTCTGTAAAGGCTTGCCTTTAACAAGAGCAATTGGTTTAACCTCAAGAGTTGAGACTAAAGAAGGTTTGAGACATATACCTATGATAGATTTTGAGAATATGGAAGGCGTCAGTTGGCCTGGGGACAGAGTAATTCCAGCACTTGATAAAGTAGGAATAGAAGGAATAGTTGTTGCATCTGGAGCTTCTTATCATTTTTATGGATTTAAGCTTCTCACCTCTTCTCAATGGTCCTGCTTTATGGAAGTATTAGATAAATCCATTCCTTATGTTGATAAAAACTGGCCTGAATTACAATTAAAACAAAGATACTCTCTGCTAAGATTGACTCCTTCTAAAAGAAAATTTACCCAGCCTTGCTATTTAAGACACTTTCGTCCTAAAGGAACTGGAACTAATAAAAATTATAGTTCAGTGGATAAACATATTGCTGTTGCTTGCGCAGCTTGATTTTGGTTTTCATAAAGTTTAAATATTCTATTTTCTTTTATTTAACATGAAAAAAAAGGGTTTGACAAAGAGGCAGCAGTTTGTTGAAGATATGAGAGATATAAACAAAAGTATGATTGTTGAAATATTCGTCCTTATTTATTTTATTATATCTCTTCTTTTAAGAATCACTTTATTTGTCACAGTCCCTGTAACTGCGATTCTCTTTTTTTATGAAGAATTTAGAATAAAAAGAGCAAAAGGTAGGATAGGATTTAACAGAGAAGGAAATATATGCAGAGTCATAGGCATCTCAGTAATATTAATTGGCTTTGCCCTGTTAATCACCTCCCCTCTTTTTATTAAAGTGATGATTCAGCTCGCAATTCCAATAACACTTGTAGTAGTTGGGGCATCTATATTTCTAATATCTAAGTTTTATGACACTCCAAAAGTTAATTTTAAGAAATAAATCTTTTTTCTAGTAATCGCCCATTCCTGGAGGCATGCCCATTCCTGCTGGAGGCATTCCTCCTCCTGACTTTCCTGAAGCAAGAACATCGTCAATCCTTAAAATCATCATAGCTACCTCACTTGCAGAATCAACTGCCTGGCTTTTAATCTTAAGTGGCTCAATAATTCCCGCCCTCAACACATCCTCTACTTTTCCTGTGAAGATGTTTATTCCTGCATATTTGTTATTTTCATGAGCTGCTTTTAATTCTGTTAAGATATCTATTGGATCAAGCCCTGCATTTTCTGCAAGAGTAAGCGGAATAAATTCAAGAGCAGAAGCAAATTCTTCTACAGCCAATTGTTCTCTCCCTCCCAATGTCTTGCTATACTCTCTTAATCTTTTAGCTAACTCTATTTCTACTGCTCCAGCTCCTGCGACAATCTTCCCTTCTCTTAAGGCAGAAGCAACATCTCCTAAACCATCTTTAATTGCTCTCTCTATTTCATCTAAAACATGTTCTGTTCCGCCATGGATTAAAACTGTTAAGGCTCTAGGATTTTGGCATCCTTTAACATAAGTAAAGGCTTCTTCTCCTTTTTTTACCTCCTCTACAACTTGTGCATTTCCAAGCTGCCCTGATGTTAATTCATTAAGATTGCTTATAATCTTCCCACCAGTAGCACGAGCCAGCTTTTCAATATCACTTTTAGCCACTCTCCTACAGGCATAAATCCCTGATTTTGACAAATAATACTGGGCAATATCATCAATTCCTTTCTGGCAAAAAATAACATTAGCTCCTGCTGCTTTAATCTTTTCTGCCATCTCTTTTAAAATTCTTTCTTCCTGCTCTACAAATCCCTGCAACTGTTCAGGGGATGTAACAGAAATTTTTGTATCTGTTTCAGGGCCTTTTATTTCTAATGCAGCATCTAATAAAGCTATCTTAGCATTTTCCACTCTTGCAGGCATATCTACTGAAACTCTCTCTTTATCTATGACAATGCCTGAAACAAGCTCTGTATCTCCTAGTCCAGAACCTTTGATTTTTTCTATTTTAATATTTCCTAAATCAATCTTTCCATTTTCATTTATCTGCTTTACACCTTTAACAATAATATCTGAGAATTTTTCCTTGACAGTTTCAGCTCCTTTTCCTGTCATTGCTGTCATTGCTATATGTCTTAGTGCGTCATCTTGTTCTGGGGCTATGCCAACAGCAAGTTCTTTTAAAATTTCCTGGGTTTTTTCTGCAGCTAGCCTATAGCCTCTTGTTATAACAGTAGGATGTATCTTACTGTCTAATAGTTTCTCTGCATTTTCAAGAAGCTTGCCAGCAAGCATCACAGCAGTAGTAGTGCCATCCCCAACCTCCTCCTCCTGTGTTTTGGCAATTTCAACCATCATTTTTGCAGCAGGATGCTCTATTTCCATTTCTTCAAGTATTGTAACACCATCATTTGTTACTATAATGTTTCCTGTAGAATCAACCAACATCTTATCCATTCCCTTAGGCCCAAGAGTGGTTTTAACAGCATCTGCCACTAGCCTCGCTGCCATAATATTATTCCTCTGAGCATCCTTGCCCATCATTCTCTGGACATTTTCAGGTAAAATAAATATAGGTTGTTTTTCAGACATTTTTCTTTAGATAGAATATCTCATTACATCTTATTTTTAAAGATTGTTGTGGTAGAGAATAATTATGCTGTTGAAGGATTATAACTATCAACTGCCTTTTCTAAACATAAAACTTGCTTGTAGTCATCTCCACTTAGACCAAATTTATCATGCCTTCTTGCTATCTGACGTAAAGCAGTTCTAATGTTATTAAACATATCTTCATCATGTGTTTCAAGAACGTTTCTTTCACTCATAATCCTATTATAATCCTCAGGAGATTTTGATTTTAGTTTAGCCATTTTTAAAAGTCCCCTTATTGCAGAATGGATTGTTGCAACATAAAATCTTCTCTTTGCTCTTTGTATTTCTTCTGTTCTGAATCTTACGCTCTTTATTCCAGAAACACCACAAAGAGCATTTGCTTCAGCGCCCTTATAAAACATTAATCTGTCATCCCACCTTTTGCTACTGGCTTTTGAACCAGGAGAAGTAACAAATTGTGCAACACTATATAAAGGGTCTCCTCTGACCATACTTCCTAAATCAACAATCTTTATGTTGTCTTCTGTCCATTCTTCCCTTTCTGGCCCAACAATATTTTGACCTCTTAAATCCCCGTGTATAAGTTGGTCTCCATTTTCACCATACATTTTTTCAAAAACCTTATAATTCTCTTCAAATTTGTTTATCTTCCTTGCGTCTTCTTCTAATTCTTTTACTTTTAGATACTCTCTAAAATATCTAACAGCATCTTCAGCTGTTGGTCTTTTAATTTTAACCCACTCTTTTATCACTTCATTGTCAGAGATACTGGCAGCTTGTTGGTGCGCAAACGAATTAAACCTTGCAATCCTCTTTAAAATCTTCTCTTCTAAGATGGATTTTGCTTCTCCTCTCAAAGAAGATAACTTATCTTCAGCACTGATTCTTCCGGCATGCTCTAATACCAGAGCGTTTTCTAATCCTTCAAAAACAAAAGCCCGGGGAACAACAGAGCTATTTTCCATAATCTTATATAACTGATACTCTAAATCACGAGGAGGTAAGCCAGAGCTAAAGTTTTCATTATCTAAGGTATTAAAACATTTGATGAAAAACCCTATATTCTTTCCTTCCTTGTCTGGAGAATAACCTCCTTGATAATATACTGCATTAACCCTATAAAATTTTCCAACAGACCAACCACTCCTTACTGCTTCAATACCATATGTTTGTATATCTAAATCTTCTTTTTCACCCGCCAAAGCTTTCACTATATCAAACAACAAAAAACCTATCTTCCTTTCTATAGTATCATTTTTATGATTATTTGAATAAGAGTCACTAATCTTAGAATGGCTCCTAGGGTTTTCTTCATCTGTGCTTGAGATTGGTTTAGTCATTTTCTCGTATGTATATAATTATTTTTAAATTTTGATAAATTGAAGTTTCAAGTTCTTTAAATTTAATAGCTAATTTTGCAACAGAACTATTTTTATCTTGAGCAAGAACATCACAAGTTTTTATTATTTCCTTCCCTTTTACTGCACAAAGAATTGCTCTTTCTCTGTTTCTGTCAGTGACAGTCTCTACAGAGATCTCATAGCACTTAAATATTTCAGAAAAAGTATTTGATAAATCCTTCATTTTTTCTTTATTGATTTTTAGTTTGAAAAATAATGATGCAGACTCCTTTAATATATCTCCAATATGTTCTAAATTCTGTGAAATCAACCAATCATTTAGAAATTCAAAAGAATCTTTTTTTAGTGCGTTCAAAACAGAAGGATTATTTATCCCCCTGAAAAAAAGTCGAGAAATGAGCATATGGAATCTTGTTGTATCAACATCAGCTTTAGAAATCTCCAATAATGCTGATTTTCTAAGCTGCCCAGCTTTCATTGCAGCAAGAAAGGTTTCAAAACTTTCTCTGAGATTATTATCCATTCTTTTAATAAAATTGTTGATTTTTGCCTCGCTTATATCAAAAAAATCCTTAGATACTATTCCCTGCTCATTTTCTTCAATTATCTCAAACCCTAATAGCTCATTGAGAAATTCTTTAAGTTCTTTTTTCTTTTTCTTATCTTTTATTGTTTTAAGTTTTATTTTTGTAAAACCATTTATATAGGCTGCAATAATCCCTTTCCTTATTTTAGAGCTATCTTCTTCTGTATCTATTTCTTTTAGCTTTTCATCAGAAATTTTTTTAAGTTTAGACCACAACATTATCTCACCATTGGAATTTTCCTCAAGGAACACATCATCGCCTTTTTTTAATCCAGATTTATCAACCCACTGTTTAGGCAAAGCTATTGCAAAACTTGAATTTCCTAATTTGATTAATTTTCTCTGGTCCATTTTTCCCTTAATCTACCCTTATCCACTTCTGAAATAGAGGTTAAAACCCTTTTTAAAGGGTTATTATTCTATAATATATACTTCATATAATATATATGAGTATATACAAAATAAGTTTTTTTAGTTTAAATAATTTTCTAAGATATATATCTTATATATCATATATCGAGAAACTATAAGTATATATTTTCACTCTTTTTTTTACAGCGGGGTCTGGCTCAGCCATCTGAAGAGAGGTGGGGCATACATCCTCGCTGTTTTTATATTTACAATAGAATAAAAAGAAGCCAAGAAAAAAGAGGGCTCATGAATTTAGCTTGGCTTTTAAATAGGGATTAGCTAATTTTTAATCTGCAACTAAAATAAAAGTAAAATAAGATGCACCATATAAAAACAGGCATTTTAGCAAAAGAGATTATGGATAGAAGATTTCCGATAATAGATTCTTCTCTGCCTTTAATGAAATGTGTCAAAAAACTGAACAAAGAGCATGGGGCATGCCTTATTATGAAAAACGGAAATTTTTCTGGTGTTTTAGGGCATGATGATTTATTAAGAGGATTTTTGTACGGAAGAGATAAAGATGCAAAAGTAGAAAAAATAAAAATCAAAAAAAATTTTGCAACAGTAAGTCCAAATTCAGATGTCTATAAAACTCTGCTTTTAATGAAAGAAAGAGAAGTAGATTTTGTCGTCGTTAAAAACAAAAAAGAATTTCTTGGATTAATAACAAAAAAAGAAATTGCAGATGTTGAACCAATTCTGTTTGAGAATCTTAAGAGCCCACAAGAGTAATTGTGCAGTTTTAACTCTGAAGTTACCTAAGATTATATAAAAATTTATAAACCCTTTCTGTCTTTTGTTTGCATGAAAATCGGAGTTAAAGTCGGCGACATTATGACGAGAAATTTTATTTCTGTTAAGCCAGATACCTCTCTGCTTGATTGTGCAAAGAAAATGGTAAAAAAAAGAGTCGGCTCGCTTCTGTTAGAAGAGGACAACAAACTAAAAGGCATCATAACCGAAGGAGATATAATCTGGGTGATGACAAAAAAATCAAGAAAAGAACTAAACAAAATTAAAGCATCTGCAATAGCTCCAAAAAAACTTGTCACTATAAAGCCATCTGCTGATTTATATCAGGCATTACAGAAAATGAAGAAAACAAAATACAGATGGTTGCCAGTTACTATAAACAAAAATGTAATTGGTTTCTTGACATTAAAGGATATTTTAAGAATAGAACCGGGCTTGTTTGAAACAGCTGCTGAAATCATGCAGATAAGAGAACAAAGCGAAAAACTAAAAAGAAGAAAAGCAGGAGAGAGTTTTAAAGAAGGATTATGTGAAGAGTGTGGCAACTTTGGTATAATCTATAAAGTAGACAGCAGAATGATTTGCGAGGCTTGCAAAGACGCAATGTAAAAACATTGCAAAAAAATTTAAATACTCTATTTCTCTTATAATAAGTAAAAAAAGGGACAAAATGGCAGAAAAAGACAAAATCTTTTCAGGAAAAACAAAATATACTGGAATTTGGGATTTTAAACAAACTTATAATTTTCTCTATGAATGGTTTACTGATAAAGGATACAAAATAAAAGAAAAGGGTTATTCTGAAAAAATTAAGGCAGATGGAAAAGAGATTGAAATACACTGGGAAGCTAAAAGAAAAATATCTGATTATTTCAGGTTTGTAATTAAAGCTGACTGGCTTATTCTTGGAATGACTGAAACTGAAGTCCAAAAAGAAGGGGTCAAAATGAAAATGAATAAAGGCTACTTAGAAATTAAATTCTCAGCTATACTTGAGAAAGATTATGAACATAGATGGGAAAATACTGCTTTTATAAAATTTCTTAGAGGTTTGTATGACAGGTATATTATAAAAGGCAGAATAACTGATTATGAAGACAAAATCTTGGAAGAAGTGGACGAAGTCATTGCTCAAATGAAGTCTTTTGTAACAATAGAAGGAAAGCAACCCCCAAGAGATTAACCATATTATTCTAATTTTAGAATCTTATATCCTCTAAAACATATTAAAGAAAAGAAAAATATTTAAATACAATCTAAACCTGTTTTTTTAATGAAATCAAAAGGAGTGATTTTGCTTGTTGCCCTCTTAACCCTTGTAAGTTTGGCTTCTGCAATAAATCTTGAGATAGAAGAAAAAGCAATAAATGATGTAGTTATAGTAGAATTAGATACTCCTGCCTTATTTAGCTTCACAATAAAGAACTTAGGTCAGAGTGATGGCTTTGAAATTTATTCTTTAGTTGGGGTGGACATATTCCCAAAAAGTTCATTTAACCTCGAAACTGGAGAAACAAAAAAAATAAATGTAAAAGTCATAGCAGGAGAAAGTGTGAAGAAAAATCCAGGTTATTTCACTTTTGTTTATAAAATAAAAGGAGCCAATACTGGAATACAAGAGGAGAGATTAACAATGAAGATTGTTAATCTAAAAGATGCTCTACAACTCTCAGCAGATAATATAGATCCAGAAAGCGAACAGGCAATAATTCATATAGAGAATAAAGAGAATTTTAATTTTGAGAATATTGAAGCAGAATTCTCCTCTGTTTTTTTCAGTTTCAGTGAAAATTTCTCATTAAGCAGTCTTGAGAAAAAATCTTTCACCCAGCCTTTGAATAGAGAAAAACTCAAGGCACTAATGGCAGGACCTTATATATTAGATGCCAGTATAAAGGTTAATGGAGTTGAGGAAACCTTAGGATCTACAATAAAATTTTTAGAACAATCTGGTTTATCAAAAACTGAATTAAAAGAAGGTTTTTTTATAATAAGAGAAGAGATAGAAAAGAAAAACGAAGGGAACACAGCAGCAGTTGCAGAAATAACAATGGAAAAAGGCATATTCTCTAGGTTATTCACAACTCTTAGTATTCAGCCCAATAAAATAGAAAGACAGGGATTTAAAGTATTATATACATGGCAACAAGAACTAAGGCCAAACGAATCTTTAAAAGTAGTTACAAGAACCAACTGGCTTATTCCAATACTGGTTATCATAGCTATTGTAGCACTTGTGATTTTGTATCAAATCTACCTTACCTCTGACATAATATTAAAGAAAAAAATCAATTTTGTAAAGACAAAAGGGGGAGAGTTTGCTCTAAAAGTCAGTGTAAGCGTCAAAGCAAAGAGATTTGTTGAGAAAATAAATGTCATAGACAAACTTCCTCCAATAGTCAAACTTTATGAAAGATACGGAACAATAGCTCCTGACAGGGTTGATGAAAAAAACAGGAGAATAGAGTGGAATATAGAAAGCCTGGATGAAGGGGAAGACCGCTTACTTTCATATATTGTATACTCAAAAATAGGGGTTCTTGGAAAATTTGAACTTCCGCCATCAAAAGCTATTTATGAAAAAGAAGGGAAGATTAAGGAGACTCAAAGCAATAGGGTTTTCTTTATAAGCGAGCCAAAAAAAATCAAGAAAGTCGAAAATTAGTTAACTTAAAACTCAACTAAGTCATCCAGCTACTTCCATAAACTGGGGTTGTTTTTACAGATCTAGTATTTTCTTTATCATCTTCTTTTTTAACAGGAGGGAAATATTTTTTAGATGTATAAAACTGATTTCCAGGAAGCATAGAATCTCTGTTCCATAATCTATCATCTTTTAATGCATAAAGCCCGCCCCTTTCCATTAAAACATTGTCTTTTTTTGTTAATGCATGAAGTACAGTTTCAAGATCTTTTGCTAACTCTATCCTGCGCAGTTTCACTTGCGAACTTCCTGGTAATCTTGGACTCCTTATACCTAAAGCTTGTTTCATTCCTTCAATATTTAAAGTAGTGCCTTTACTCTTAGGCAAGAATAATCTTATAACCATGAAATACAAAGCATTTTCCTTTTGTAAATCTTCTCTCTGCTGTGGACCATCCATCATTTTTAGTAAAGCTTAATCTTTATAAATATTATTGCATTCTAGTCATTAATTACACAGCCATACTTATTAACTTTTATTCTTTCTCCTTTTAAATAATCCCTCATTTCAAGTATAGTGAGTTTTTCTGGATTTTTAGGATTAAATGGTTTATTGATTTTCTGGTAAAGCAAAGCCATTTCCTGTGTATTTGGAACAAGTCCGCACTTATCTGTATTTGCCTGTTTCATTGTCAGAGAATAAAATCTGTTGTAAATAAATCCATTATAGATCTTCCTTCCTATAAACACACTACCAATACCTAAAAAACCTAAAGTAATGATGATTGATAATTTTTTTGTTAAACCTGAATTTCCCATCATAGTAAAACATTAAATAACCCTGGATATATAAATATTATCAACCCTTACAAAATCTTTAAATATGCTGTTTTACATGCATATAAATCCCAGCATAGCTTAGTGGTAGAGCGTCCGGCTGTAGCATTCAATGCTAAGGTGGATTTTTCCATTAGGATAATATGAAGCCCCAAAAGCCAACGCAGAACCCGGAAGATCCCCGGTTCGAACCCGGGTGCTGGGATTTTCTTTTTTAGAATTAATTATAAAATTAAGTATTAGCCAAATAAATTTAAGAAGAATAGTTATCTCTTTAATAGTAAGGCTAATTTTTCCAGATTTGAATCACTTACAGGTTTATGTAGCTCTGACCTGCCATCATTAGTTAAAATTTTTTCATCTGACAAATTTGTTAAGTTATTAAATTGATAATTCTTCATTCTAGCAGCAAATTCTTCTAATGTATCTTCTTGAAAAATAGTTTCATTATCATGAAGCTCTCTTAAGATAACTGGTCCGCCGCCTCCAGCCTGTTCTGGAGTAGGGGAAAATCCAAAACTAGGCTTTCCTAAAACAGGATTATTCTTCTCTCCCTCAACTAGGTAAATTTCATAAATCCTGCCATATGCCCGCTTTATATCTGCCATCATTATGGATATATCTATTCATTTATAAATCTGTGCCTTATTAACTACTTCATAGTTTCTACAAAATTTGGAGGAGAAAAATTCACTCAACTGCTTTATCTTCTAATCCATGTATCTCCCTTAAGTCATGTCTCAAATTATCTAAAGATTTTGTTAAATCGCTAAGGTCCTGTCTTAAATTATCTAAAGATTTTGTTAAATCGCTAAATTTTTTATAACCCTTCTGTATAGAAGTATTTATACTTCCGAGATACATTGCAGCAAAAACAAGAGCTCCAGCACTAACAAGTGCTGAACCCATAATTACACAATCATAAAATTCATTACTTGGCATTTTATCTTATAACTCTTAAATTCTTTTTAAAGATTTGTATAATCTAGATGCATTTTCATTGTTTTCTCACTATTGAGTAAATATAAATAATTTCTTATCTTTATTATACTACTATGCTATGCCAAGCTTTCGTCGCAAAAAGAAAGCAACCGCAGAAGCAAAAAAATATCAGCCACAATTAAGAAATCCAAAACGATATCTTTGTACAGCCAAATATACCTCTGAAACAGGAGATACAAGATACCTGATAAGAGAATTGATATCTAAGCTACCTACAGAAGATTTAAAGGAGCCAGTTATTGAAATTTTTTTAAAGGATTTAGAAACTCCAAGCATAACTAAAAAATTAGATAAAGAATCTGAAAACCAAGAGGATAGAAAAAGAAAAAGATTAATTTATTTAAGAGGGAAACTTGAAAACCTTGTAATTGAGGAACTAGGCAAAAAAGAGGAACTTAAGAAGTAAAAGTGGATTAGAACCCCTAAATTAAGGATATTAAATAAATGTATATATACAAAATAGAATGTTACTCCTTTTTCCAGTAAATTAAAAACCAAAGCTTTAAAAACTGTTATTTGCTTTAAAATTTATTAAATTTAGGAGAAAAAATAAGATGGCAGATGAAGAAACAGGGGAAGAAACTGAGCAAGAAGACGAAGAGACTGAAGAAGAGACTGAAGAAGAACCTGAAGAAGAGACTGAAGAAGCAACTGATGAAGCAGATGAAGAAGCAACTGATGAAGCAGACGAGGAATAAGCTCGGTAAATTTTTATTTTTTTATTTTTATCTATTTCTTTTTTATTTTTAATTATATAGTATTCTAGTAAAATTTATAATTATTATGTTTACTTATATATGGAACTTAAAAAACTAAAAAGATTTGCTTTTTTCCTATTAACTAGCTTTATAATGATTAGTTTTTGGAGGGAATTCTGGGGTTTAATGGATGGATACTTATTCCCCTCTAACTACAGATTAAGTCTTCTTATACCCTTATTCTTAATTATTTTAATTTTATTTTTTTATTCCTAAATTTTTTAATAAATTAGGGTAAAAACTACGCAAATTCCAGTTTTGCAACATTATTTCCTTCATCAAGCTCTTTGATAGCATTAAGTGGGTCAATCACAATCTCAATATTATCAGAATTTCTGTTTTTAAGCTTTATATTAAACACCTGAAAGTTCATTCCACCTCCAAAAGAAATATCCCTTAAATCAAAGTCTTCTATCCTTTCTTTATCATCATAAACACTTAAAACAACACCCTCTGCATCAATAACCCCTGAATTTCTGACAGTAACATTAAAATCTAAATAAATCCCTTTTTTAATTGCCTTAACATGTGCAAAATACAAATCTGCAAGATTTTCCTGTGAATAAAGCTCTTCTAAGTCTTGGATTATAGACTCGTCTAATTTTTGGCTGCAAGACTCCAAATAAGGATACATTAAGCTGTTTTCATCACTTGAATGTTCAAAACCAAAAACATGCAAAAGTTCATGTAATTCTAAATTTGGCCAGCTGCACTGAATAGCATTAGAAGGATTATCATACAAAAGAACAACCCCGTTTGTAATCACATTATACCTTTTAGTTTGAATAATCTCTTTTGCACCCCCTTCTCCAGCTATAAAAAAGTCCCTTCCCACAGAATCTCCTTCTTCTGCAGAACAACTAACTTCTATATCTGGATTATTAGATTCATAAAAACTAATCGCGCTCACCTTATCCTCTAGTTCATTAAAAGCAGCTATCATCCTTGCTCTTTTCTCACTATCGCAATCAGAATTTATTTTATAAGAAATGCTGTTATGGTTGAATTTCATATTAGGGTAAAACTGCTTTACCTCATAAGACAAATTTCCTGTTTCTAATTCAGGCTGCTCAAAAGCTGCAATAAGACTCTTAGGTTCACCAGGCAGGTTCTGGTAGAGCATATATGCCAGAAAAAGAAATGTTCCTAATAAGACTATTAGGATGATTGTCAACAAAATCTGGCCCTTTTTTCCTTTCATTTTTAATTTTTCGCCAATTTTTACTAAAATAAGAATAAGACAAAGTTTAAAAATGTAATCTTAAAAAAACATTTTTAAAAAGTAGCAGTTAATCACATAAATCCTTAAAAATAATCAAGATTTACTTAAATATGGCAAAATCATCTCAGCAAATAGCAGAGGAAAGGGGATGGAAAATTAGAACAATCTGCAGAGAAACCGCACCCTACACCTCTTATGTCAATTTCACTGATTTTGACCGGCGTTTAAAAGCAGTTGGCACTCACATCCAGAGCATACTCGCTAACACTCCTTATGGAATAAGTGGGGCTGAAGATTATTCTAAAAATCCAAGAGAAGGAAATATACTAGGGATATTTTCTATCTATGTTCCCACTCATAATCAAAAAGGTTTATTGTCATTATTAGATGTTGGAAATGTTCAAGTTTTTACTAATGGGGAATTTGGTTTACATGTAGCAAAAGATGCCACTCTCCAAAAGAAATTGAGAGATGCAACAGCAAGAAAAAAAGTTACAAACGAGGGCGAGATTGTTAATAAGGGATAGAAATCAAACAAAAAGCAACCTTTATAAATCAAAAGATTATTTCTTTCTTAAGCTGTAATGCACTAAACTGCTCGCGTGGTGTAATGGCTAGCACTTAGCCCTGTCGTTGAGTTTCTTTTCTTAGAAAGAAAAGAAAGCTCTAAAGAAAAGAACTAATAGAGCTAAAAAAATAATAAACCCAACAGAACGGCTACAATCCGGGTTCGAATCCCGGCGCGGGCGTGCGTATTTTATGGCATAATTAAGGGATTCTTTGTAATGACATC
>CAZQLD010000014.1:0-24296 GCA_964594115.1 Candidatus Woesearchaeota archaeon | reverse complement strand
TCAAAAATATATTTCCAGTTAGTCTTGTTTAAATACCTTAGGAAGTCTTGGAGCTCTTTGATCCATATAACTGCCTTGAATCTCAAATTTTTTAGTTTTTTTAGAAAGCTCATCTATTCTTGCACTTCCTGCTTTTTCCCCATCTCTTATTATTTTTGGCATTTTAGGATCAGACAACCAGCACTCTAAAGTTATTTCTCCTTTAAATCCAGCATGAATCACTCCAGCAAACTGGGTCCACAAACCTGTTGAATAACCTCCAACATCTCTGCTTAATCTTGCACAAATAGACCCAAACTCAACATACTCTTGAGTCCCAAGTAAGTAAAATCTTCCTGGATCTAAAGTAAGCTCATTATTTCCCTGAACTTCCTCAAAATATTTATTCCAATCAAGATCTCTTTTATCCACATCTATAGGCTCAATTTTTTTCAGCTCTTTTTTAGAAAGTTTTTTGGCAACATAGGCCCTACGTGTTGAAAAATGAAAGAGCAATTCATCCTCATCAACAACCTCCTCAAGCTTAACTCGTTTTTTATCAACCCACACACCAAGATCCTCACTCCTCAATAAATCCTTTCTTGTCATATGAGATTCTTCTTTATATAAAAAAATAGCTTGAAATAAAGGAGATTTTCCAATAGTAACCCTCATAGGAAAGACACAAGGAGTTATTTTCACAATAACTCTTGATTGACTCTTTTGGAAGTGATCCTCAGGTCCTGCATAACTGCACAAGCAACCTAATCTCCCAATAGTGCTTTTAGCGTCAACAAACACCCTTAAAAAATCAGGTATTTTTACTTCTTCTTTACTCAAAACATAATAATTGTTACCAGGAAAAAAATCAAACTTTTTTCCTTCTTCTAACTCAAATTTAGCAATAGTCTTTTTAGCGGCAAATTCATCTAATTCAACTTCAGTCATACCTTCCGGTAAAATAGTATTAGAAGAATAAACTGTTGTTCCAACAACAAAATCTATTGAATCATTATCTAAGTTATCTTTATTCAGGTGTTTTATATAAAAAGTTTCTCTTGAAACTTCTTCTGGAGGAAGTGGAAAAGCAGCAAAGCTTTCTTCACACGTAGTAGAAACAACAGACTCTACCAATGCTTTTATCCTAATTGTATCCTTCCTTCTCTTTTGAGAATGCATTAAAGCAATAAATTTGGCCAAATCTTCTATTGAAACCTGTGCGCTAAGAATCTCTTCCCCTGTCAAAACTGCCCCTATTTTATTTCCCATTATCACCAAACTAAAAAACAATATTTAAATAAGATTACAGCACAAAATATATTTTAGAAACTAAGAAAACCATTTTCCTAAAGCCTCTTGTTTTTCAGTCTCTCTTCCAAAAATACTCTCAATATATTTTTTAGTTAATTCTAGATTTTGCTTAACATATGCTGGAACATTATAATTTGCAGCTAGACTTAAAGCAGGCTCTAAATACTTAACAATTCCTCCTTCTGAAATTGTGAATATTATTTTTCCTTGACACTTTAAACACTTTCCAGATAAAGGAGGTCTTCTGTATTTTTCATTGCACTTAACACATCTAAAAACCTGCTGTGAAAATTTCCTCAAATTTCCTTTAATATCCCTGATAAAATGCCTGTCTATCACCAGCCTGGCAACATCTCCTGTGTTGACTGCCCTGATTTTTTCAACCAACTGCATCTGTTTTTCTACTTTTTCCTGCATAGTTGGAATTGATTTATAAGAAGAATTTAAAACACTAATATTAAAATCAGAAGAATCATGTGTGAAACTAATATTTTTAAAAGGGTTTTTATTCTCCTTTAATCTAGTTCCTACTGTTTCTATTTTGAACTCTGAGGAATGCTTTCCTTCTTCTGCCATCTCATATAACTCCAAGGGATATTTTTCTACCTCAAAATCAAGAATCTGATCATCAACCTCTCCTGCATTGATTTTTGAATTTAAAACCAGAGGAGCATCTTGTGTTCCTCCTCTATGCGCTGGTAAAAAATGTTTTGAAAAGTTAATTAAAACATCTAACAGCAACATTATTGCGCATTCATCA
Source organism: Candidatus Woesearchaeota archaeon (assembly GCA_964594115.1). GTDB lineage: Archaea > Nanobdellota > Nanobdellia > Pacearchaeales > GW2011-AR1 > MFWN01. Next base: position 22,246 of record CAZQLD010000014.1, on the reverse strand, counting down.
CCATCTGCATCTCTTCTGATAGCTGCATGCATATACGGGCTTGCAAACAATCCCTGAACTTTTGAAAAACCAAGAATCCTTGAAATAACTCCTGCACAATTATGAGGGGCCATGCAAACAGCCAACTGCCCAACTAAATCATCCCTCCAATTTACATTATAAAAAGGCTTTAATTTATAGAACCTCACCAATAAATCATCTAAAAACTTTGTGAGATTTATAAAAACCTCATCTGCTTTTTCATCTTTTGATTCAGGACAACAAGGAAGAATTATATCGTGGGGCATTAATTCTAAAACCTGTTCATCATTTTCTAAGTCCTCTCCATTAATATCTTTATTATATCCCAATTCCATTAGTTTATCTAAGCTAACAGAAATTTCTTTAGGTTTAAAATGAGTTATTGGTAATTCTGTAGCATCATATCTTACCGTACCATCTTTATTAACATTTAAATTATACTTTGCCCTTAAAACCCCTTTTGCTAAATTTTCAGAAGAATGGTTTGAAGAACTTGTCCCCCTCACCCCTTTAATCATAACCGGAATTTCTGATTTTGCAAAACCAAGTGTTTTAACTGCCGCATCTAAAAAATGCTTTATATCTATTCTCCTGCTACTAAAAGCCTGGCCAATATTATGATGAGGACATTTTTCTTTGGCAAATTTTTGTTGACACTCTGGGCAGTAATTTAATTTTTCTGTTTTTTCTCCGCAATCTTCACAAACATAATAAATAGTCTCTTTTTCACACTTGCTACAAAAATAAATGGGAAAATCAGCCTTCACACTTCCCACCTCGCAAGCATCTAAAACATTCCTCATCCTTCCTCCTTCCTGGCCTACAGGGAATAAAACATGAGGGCTTCCAGTTAATTTCCTTAATTTCGCTTTTTCAGGCCTTCCCATTCTTGCCCCAATAAAAGTCCCTGCTTTATCTTTAATCCCATATTCAGAAAGTTGATTTATAATCTCAAGAACCTCTCCTTCACTTATTTTTTTAGAAATCTTATCAACTTCTTCACTTAAATTCTCCCCTTTAATTCCTAGGTTTAATAACAAAGCTGCACTATTTTCTTGAGCCAAAACAACATTCTCTATTGCAACTTCATGTTCTGCACCCATCAACTCTAAAGCTCTCTTGCCTTTTTGAAACCTTTCTTGCTCTGTTTTATTAAAAGGAAACAGCAATTTCCTTTCTAAAATTTTAGAATGCCCTAACCAGTCTAAAAAATCTAAAAATTGCTGATAATTAATCTGGCTCCAGTAATAGATATACCTAGGATGTAAGGGTATTCCATATTTTTTGGAAAATTCAATTGCTTTTTCTAAACTAATATTAAATTTATCTATCTTTTCTTGATCATTTTTTCCTTTAATCTCTAATTCCCACCACTCTTCAACATAACCTGGTTTCAGTAACTCATAATTTCTATTAATAACATCCCCTACTGGAAATAAAATATCTCCAAGATAAAGAATTTCCTCTGTTTCATTATAAAGCCTTTTAGCCTCTTCAAAATCATCTACTTTTTTAACACCCCCTTTTTTCAGTTTAATAATAGGGCCATCGATACTATCACAAGAAGTAATCACGCACCCTTTCGTTGGTTTTTCTAGTTTAAGCTGGGTTCCAGTAGATAAAAAACTACCAGATATAGCCATTACAGCCGGATTAACAGAAGTTGCTGAAAAACCATTCACCCTGCTTCTCCCGTATCTAAACCTAAAAGCTCCAGAATAAGAAGGATGGCCCAAAACCGGCCTTCCTGCAACAATATCTTTTATATAAGTAGCAACAGCATCTCCTCCTCCTTTTTCCCTTTTTTTATGAATCTCTATATACTTATCTAAAAAATCCCACCCTGTAGACTTAAAACCTTTTTCTTTAACTCTTTTCAAAAGCCTAAGCCCTTTCTGAGCTTTCTGAGCTAATCCTTCAGAAAAAATCAAACACATCCCCCCTCTGATAAAATTTGTCCCAACCCTCTCTAAATCTTTATAATTTGAAACTTCTCTAGTTTCTGTTGGGTCTCCAGAAATCTGTATTGGTAAATTTCTAGCAAGAAACTCCATTTCTTCTTCTGTTGGTAGATATTGTAAATTAGTAACTCTCTCATGATAATCTAAATTCTCAGTCATATATCTTTTAATCTCCTTTTCTGTAGGGTCATATTTTGCAAAACCAAACATTTCTCTTAAATAGTCAATCAGCATTAAAACTAAACAATTTGCAGTGGTTCCTGCGCTTCTTATTGGACCAGAAAAATAAGCAATAAAATAATCATTTCCTTCTTTTGTTTTCCCTAATTCAAGTTTTGTGTATCCTTCTATTGGGCTGCTGACAACTGCAAGGGTATTATAAGCAAACCCTACCCTTATACCTGCATCAATTGCCTGAAGCAAAGATTCAAACTTGCAAAATTTTTCTTTTGCAATCTCTTCTGCAATTTTAAAAGAAACAGCTACATCAAGCTTTCCATGCTCTTTTTCTAATGCTAAAATTCTTTTTATAATTTTATTATTGTCTACTTGAGGATAAATTGTCGCAATTAATTTAACAGCTTTTTCTGCCAAGCTCTTAGCAAGAGGTATTTCTACTTTACTTAATGGATCCAACCCCCTTTCTCTTGCCTGTTGAGCCACACTATAACATACCCTAACCTTATCTTCTAACTCTCTAAAATATTTATTTATATCCATTTTTATTCCACTCCCCAATACTCCTCCCTTTCAATAACCTGTCCAACATTTCCAATTCCTCATAAATGCCTTCTATTAACTCATAGTTTTTAGCTTCTTCTAATGTCACCCAAGCATAATCTACTGACTCCTCATTTAATTTAACTTCCCCCCCATGATGGTCTGCAAAAAGACTTATCACAACCGTGGGTATACCATCTGGTCTAATGAAAGTCAAACTTGTTAGATACCTTATTTCTTTTATATCTAATCCTGTTTCTTCTTTAACTTCCCTTCTTAATAAATCCTCAAAAATATTATACCACTGACTATTTGTATCTTTAGGTCTACCTTTATAATCTTTTAACTCTAACTTGCCCCCAGGAACGGTCCACAAATTAGGAAAAGCTTTTTCATTTGGAGAGCGTTTTGTGATTAAAAACTTTCCGTCCTTAACCACAATCCCAGTAACAACAACATAATGTGCTTTGTTTTCATCCATTTTTTCAATAAAATTTAGTTCTAACTGAAATCAAGAATCTTTATTTCCCTTGTCTTTAAATTGAGCATAGGAACCTTACATGGATCAGGATGATTCCCAACTTTTTCTTCATAAGGAGTTTGCGTCTGCCAGCAAGAATTTGCTATAATCAAAATATTATTATAAGTATCTATATCTGCCCTATGGACTTCTCCTGTTGTAACAATATCTGGAATTCTTCTTATGAATAAAGGATCTTTTTCTTCAGGAATATAAACAACAGAAGAATGCAAAGGAGCAAGATGCCTTCTTTTTAAAAGCTGCATCATAATCTGAGCAGGTTTATCATGAGGATTACTTGTTCTCAAGCTTTCAATATTATTTATTGTTCCGTGAAAACTAGCCCCGTGATACATTAAAACCTCAAACCCCTCCTCTAAAGAAACATAACAAGGGTTTGTCACAAGAGTAACATTGTCTAAAGCACACAAAGCAGGAGCATAATCCTCTCCAATACTGGGTTGGGGCTCAGCAACCCTCACAGCATCATGCTGTCCAGGACACAAAATAATTCTCACATCATTTCTTATTTTTCCAAGAAGCTCAGCTAATTTTTCATACTGCTTTTTTATATCTTTTATTTTTAAGAAATTTTCCTGACCTGGAAAAATCCCCACACCATCTACATTATCCCCCACCATAAATAAGTACTTTATTTTCTTCACTTCTTCTTTATGGTTAATCTCACCATTAATCCAATCTATGAATTTCAGAAATTTTTCTTCAAGAAACCTATCGCTGCCGATATGTAAATCAGAAGTAAATAAAGCATAAATTTCTTGTTCTGATTTTTTCTTTTCAAAAATAGCTGCATCAGGGTAAATTATATCATTAACAAAAAGCATCTCTCTGCTTCCCCCGCATTTCAACCCAATAACTTCATCCTCCATAATATCCTGTGCTTTCTCAAAAAGCTCTGTTTTGTTTTGGTTAATTAAAGCTAGCCCCTTGCCCGTCAAATCTTCTATTTCCAATAAAAGATTTTTGTTTTTGGTCCGCCTTTTGCCTGAAACTAAAACTATAACAGATAAATTTTGTTTTTGGCCGGTTATTCTGTCTAAAGAAGTTAAATTTTGCAGCTCAACACGGTCTTGTAAAATTTGCTTAATATCTGAATAACGGCTTCTAAAATATTTGACGAAATCTGCAACCTCGATTTTTCTGGCAGGCATTATATTTGGAGAGATAATCCTCAAATGATTGGGGGTCTCCTTTACTTTCTCACCTTTTTCTTCATCTTCAATATATTTCTCTTTTTTAATTTCAATATTCAAACTAAAATTTACAAAAAACCTCTCAACTATCTTTCTTTTTTCGCCTTCAAGAGAAGAAAAAACCCCCTCCACAACATCAAGATTCTTATCTATCAAAGATTTAGTTATTATTTTCTCGTTAGAAACATGTCTAAGTCGTTCCAAAATTTTATCTGCAATTTCTTGATCACTCAATTGGTTAAAAAAATTAAGCATCTCTTTATCTAACAAAAATCCTTTTTCTATGAAAAAATTTAAAATTTCTTGCCCCATTTTCACAAAGATAGAGAGTTTTTTAATATAGATCTTGCTTGCTCTTTCATTTCTGGAGGAATGGCTGATTTAATTTCACGTGTCTTGCCATAAGTTCCTCTAGAAATATTTTTTGCATTTATTAATCCAAACATATCAAACTCACTAATTATGCTGCTAACCCTTCTTTGGGTGAGCACTTCAGTGCTTGTCTTCTTGCACAAACCCTGATAAGCCCTATAAACATCTCCTGTAAAAATTTTAACTTCTTTTTCAGCTAAATCCATTATAGCGAGAAGTGTTAGTTGGAATTGTTTTGGTTCTGATTCAATAACATCTAAAATTTTGTCTTTTTCTATCTTGCTGTTAGCCATATCAATGTGTTTTAATTTTATTTTTTTATCTCCTTGCCTCTCTGCAATTTCTCCTGCAACCCTTAGCAAATCTAAGGCCCTTCTAGCATCTCCATGTTCGCGAGCTGCAAAAGCAGAACATTTCTCAACTACCCCATCACCAAGGGTGTTTTTATGAAAAGCCTGTTCTGCCCTATTTCTCAGAATATCTTGTAACTGCAAGGCATTATATGGTGGAAAAACAATCTCTTCCTCACTAAGACTGCTCCTAACCCTAGGATCTATATTGTCTAAAAATCTTAAATCATTACTTATTCCGACTAAACTTATCTGGGCATTGTTTAATTCAGCATTCAATCTTGTTAGATTATATAGAAAATTATCTGATATCTTCTTAACAGCTTGGTCAACCTCATCTAAAACTAAAATTAAAAGTTGTTTTTCTTGGTCAATTAAATCTATAAATTTAGTATAAACCGCGTCTGTTGGAAGCCCTGTTGTCGGAACCTCTCCTCCAAGCTTTTTAATAAACTCTGCTAAAATTCTATATTCTGTGTCTGCAATTTTCCTTAACTTACAATTAAGATACTCTATTCTTAGCTTTGTTCCCTTATTACTACCCCCCACCCTCTTCAAAAGTTCGTCTTTCACGTATTTAATTGAAAGGGTCTTACCACTTCCTGTCTTTCCATATAAAAAAAGATTGCTTGTCCTCTCTCCTTTTAAAGAAGGAGCAAGAATAGCTGCTATTTGTTCTATTTCTTTATCTCTATGTGGTATTGTTTCAGGAGTATAATTAGATTGCAAAAGGGATTTGTCTTTAAATATAAAAGTTTTGTTAATTGAATCAAAAATTTTACTGAGTTTAACGACCATCTTTTTAACACCTTATTTAAAGTAAGACTTTAAGAAATTTTGTTTTTATAAATTTTCCTATCCTACACTATATATAAACAACACTGACACGTTTATTTCTTATGTGGCTTTCCGCTTTGTTTTTTATTATATTTGGAAAAACAAAAAAAAATTTTTTTGAAAATTTATATCTGCAAAAAATAATAATACCTTTATTTCCTATGCAAAATTATATTATATATAATATATAATATAATATATATAATATAATATAATAAAGCTTATAAATAAAAATTAAAACCCCAAAAAAATTTTTTCCTTTTTAAACCCCTATAAGAAACACAAGGGTCACCCCAAATCTTCAATTTTTGTTATTTATTCTTTATTTGTAATTACTTCTTTTAAATAACTCTTTCTCACCCCAACCACATAATTTTATAGAAAAGTTTATAAATTATCCCCTGCTTTTTTTAACCATGGTAATGGAAAAAAAACCCCTAAGAGAGCTTTTAGGCAAACTTGTTGTTACAAAAGAAGGCAAAAGATTAGGTTTTGTTAAAGACATAACTTTTGAGACAAGGACAGGGGAGTTAATTCAAATAGTTTTAAAAGAAGCCACACCATACACAAAAAACCTCAATTTAGAGAAGACAAAACAAAAAGAAGTTTTAATTCCCCATAGTGCTATTGTAGCAATAGGGGATTTTGTGGTTGTTTCTGAAGAAGATTTAATATAAAAATTTTTATATTAAATATACAAATCTTTTTAAACCACCAATTATTTCCAAATAATAATCTATAAAATATTTATTAAAAAATGAGAATCATTGGTTTTACTCTTCAAAAAATAAGCATAGAAAGAAAAAAAGATATTAAAGGTAAACTTGAGATTAAGTCAGACATGCATATAGAAGATGTTGAAAAAGAAAACATAGACATTGCAGGAGATATTTTAAAATTTTCTTATATTTACCAAATAAACTATGAACCAAGTTATGCAGAGATAATCTTTAAAGGAACTGTTTTAGTTGTCCCAGACAAGTCAGAAGACATTAAAAAAGTTCTTAAAGAATGGAAAAAGAAAAAAATGCCAGACGAAATAAGAGTCTTTCTTTTTAATTTCATTATGGCTAAATGTAACCTAAAAGCACTTCAATTAGAAGAAGACCTTGCCCTTCCCCCACACATCCCCCTTCCAAGAATAACTCCCCAACAAACACAACAACAAGCCAACTATACTGGTTAATAAAAATAAATAAGTTTTTTAATCACTCTTTCTTAAAATAAGTACGCCAGCGTGCCAGAATGGTAATGGAACGGTCTCGAAAACCGCGTCTTTTTTAGACATCTAGGTTCGAATCCTAGCGCTGGCGTAGGATTTTTAAATAAACAACCAATATATCAGACAATCTTCTTCATTTTCCCAAAACCATAAACATCATCACCCACAACAAAAACCTCAAAACTCCCCAGATTTTTCTCAGGAATAAATAAATAATTAGCTCCAAGAGTCATTATATCTCCCCCTTCAATAAAAGGAAAAAAACTCGGCAATATTATAATATCTTTCTTTTTCCATTTTCCTTTTAGAAAGCACTTATATTTCTCTTTTTTGTATTTATCAGCTAAAAAAATTGCAGGATGCTTGTGTCCCATAACAATCATTTTAATCTCCCTACCCAAACAATCTAAAAATAATTTATGCCCGTGCAAAAAACAAACCCCCTCTTTGATATAAAAATCCTTAATTTTCAATTCTTTTCTTTCAGCTATAGGCCCCAAAACCACATCATGATTTCCTTTAATCAATATGACCTTCCCTGCTTTTTTCTTAAAAATATCTAAAACTCTCTTAACCTCTCTCCATTCCTGGCTTGAAATCTGGCCAAACTCGTGTTTTAAATCCCCCAAAATAATTATCTCCTTTATCTTACCTATCTTTTTTATTTTTTTAAACACTTTTTCCAAATCTTTTAGAGTCTCTTTAAATTGAGTTCTAGGAATAAAAATCCCTTGTTCGTTAAGATACTCTTCATAACCAATATGCAAATCAGCTATAACTAAGAGTCCTTCTTTAGGGAAATATAAACTTTTTCCCACAAATTTAAATTTTTTAAACTTTTTCCTTATTTTTGCCATAAAATATAAAAACAATAATATTTAAAAGATTATTTAACTTGATTATTTAATGGTTAAAGAGAAAGTAAAGAAAAAACAAGCACCTCAGCTTATGACTATCCAAATAGCTAAAATTAAATCTAATATTTATACCTCTCTTTTAAAAAAAATAGCTCACACAAAACTTGGAAGGGGCATTCTAATAAAAAAACTCAAAGAGAAAGCACATACAGCAATTTTGGAGAAAAATAAAAGTTCATTAAAAAAAGTTAATGAAAAAAAATATCAATTTCTCCTAGCAATGTTTGAGTCTACTAAAAGAAATGTAGATAAAGGTTATATTAGCCATTTTGTAGTGGGCAGAGTGATTGATACTTTAATAAAATACAGTTTTGCTAACAAAGAATTAACTTTTGATAAAAAAGAAAAATTCAAAGAAAAATATGGGGTGCTTCCACCCACTTTTATCACATTTGCTCCTTCTCAAAAATGCAACCTACAATGTATTGGTTGTTATGCGTCTTCTGTTGCCAATGCACCTACCCTCTCATTTGATATTGTTGATAAAGTAGTAGACGAAGTTTATAACGAGTGGGGAAATAGGTTCATGACAATAACAGGAGGAGAACCTTTTATGTATGAAGATAAAGGAAAAACCTTATTTAATATTTACAAGAAGTATCCCAATATGTTTTTTCTTGTCTATACAAACGGAACTTTAATCACAAAACAAATTGCTAGAAAGCTTGCAGAATTAGGAAATGTGACTCCTGCAATAAGTCTAGAAGGGTGGGAAAAAGAAACTGATGAAAGAAGGGGGAGGGGAGTTTACAAGAGAATTCTTGAATCTATGGAAAATTTAAGGCAAGCAGGAGTTTTATTTGGCGTATCTATAACCTCCACCAAAAAAAACATAAATACTTTATTAGATGATAAATTCTATGAATTTTTATTTGAAGAGCAAGGGGCTTCTTATATGTGGCAATTTCAATTAATGCCTATAGGAAAGGGAAACCAAGTAAAGGAATTAATGATAACTCCTGAACAAAGAGTTAAACTCTACAAAAAATGGGCTTCTTTACTGGAAAAAAAACAATACTGTATAGCAGACTTCTGGAACTCTGGTGTTTTATCAGATGGGTGCATAGCTTTCGGAAGGCATGGAGGCTATCTTTATATTGATTGGAATGGCAACATAATGCCTTGTGTCTTTGTTCCATACTCTCAAGATAATATTAAAGATCTTTATAGAAAAGGGCAAAAAATCGCCAACGCTTTATTCTCTCCAATGTTTGTGAATGGAAGAAAATGGCAAGAAGAATACGGACTTAACAACAAGAAAAATCCAAAAAACTGGTTAATGCCTTGCTCAATCAGAGATCACTTCTATAATTTCAAACATAACATTTTCCAAGGAAAAGGTGAAGATGAAACAGCAGAACAAGCAATCCACTCTGAAGAATATGAAAAAACTCTAAAAAATTTTGATGACGAACTTGAACAACTAACCCTTCCTATCTGGAAAAAACAATATTTAGAAAAAGGTTAAATCTCATAATTTTCTAAAGAATCCTGGCTCATTTTGTCCTCTTGAAACAAAACACTTAAAGACTGTCCCATAGCAGTACGATATATAGCCTCTCCAAATAATTTAACTAATGAAACAACCTCAATACTCCCCACTTCAGGAGGTTTTATTGTGTCTCCAACCAAAATTTTATCAAAAACCTTAAATTTTTCAAGTCCATCTGCGAACAAACCATGGGTGCCATAAGCAAAAATTTTTTTAGCTCCTTTTTCCTTTAATGCTTCTGCTGTTTTTATTAAAGTATTTCCAGTGTCAATAATATCATCTACAATCAGACAATTTTTTCCTTCAACATCACCAATTATTATTGTTTTTGCAATTTTATCTTTCTCTTCTCTTGTTTTATATCCAAATGCAAGCTCAGTTTTCACCCCCCTTTCTTGTAATCTTTTAGCAAGATACTCTGTTCTTTTCCCTCCTCCTAAATCTGGAGAAATTATAACTAAATCCTGTAAGATTTCTAAATGGTTTTTTTGTATATAGTTAATCAAGCTTATTAAGCTGGATAGATTATCAAAAGGAATGCTAAAGTACTCTTGCATTTGTGGGGCATGCAAGTCTACAGTCATTCCTCTATTAGCATAGAGAGACTATATCTGCTATAGCTTTTGCATTGACACTAACTCTTGATTCATCTTTTCTATCTTGCCGTGAAAATCTTGTATAAGGTAAGACAACATTTACTTCCTTAGGTGAAGAAAAATTCATAGCTTCCAGGGTAAAAATTAATTCAGTACACCACTTACAAGGTTCTTTATTGCTATCATGCATAAAAAAACAATATTTCCCCCGAATATTCTTTGCTATCTTAATTTTAAATTCACCATCTTTAAAATCTATTTTTTCTATATTGATCAAACAAACAGAAAAATCCATGCTTTCTTTGGTTTTTAAATAATCATAAACCCCTTTTGCGAAACCATAACCTTTTCCTTTAAAATCCACAATTATAGCAACTTCTTCCATAATTTAACCTAGGAAAATTAAACTTTAAAAAGAAATCTATACTCTAATAGTCATTTTCTCAATACTCTTTAAATGCTCTTCATGCATTCTCTTTAAGAACTCAATTTTATCCTCCATCTTTAGAATATCAACATAGCCCTGTAAGATTAAATTTAAAGCAAAAGGACTAGGAAGCTGTACATTTATTTTCTCAACTTTTATTTTACCTTCTTTAATCCAATCTAAAACCAATCCAGCATTTTCAATATCCATTAGATCCTCCAAAACCTCCCTTCTAGCTTCTTTTAAAATTGGAAAACTTTTTGAGATCTTCTTAACACTTGCTAATAAGAAGTGACTCTTCATTTGTTGTTTTCCTACACTCTTTCTTTTTCCTTTATAACTTTTTAAAATCATTAAACTTCTTGTAGCACAATGCCTAAATCTTCTCTTTAAAACCTCTGTTTTGGTTATAGCTTCTTCTAAGACATCTTTTAGATTTTTACTGTTTAAAAAATTTAAAGCCTTTTCTATCTGCAGTTTTTCTCCAGCAAGAAAAAAACCATTATCATTTATCCCTATTTCAATATCTCTCCCCCCTGCTTGTGCAACCAAATACGCCAAGGCCCTAGAAAGAGCATCATTAACTCTCCTGCCATATAATGAATGAAAAATAACATAATTTTTCTCTCCCTTATAAAATTCCACTAAAAACCTTTTTTCATGAGGGATTTTTGCAAATTTATCCTGTTCATAAAAATAATTATAAATTCCTTCTGCTACTTTGTCTGTACTGTTGGTGTGTTGTTTTATAAATTCCTTTATTTTTTTTGGATTTTCTCGCTTCATTTTTTCTCCTATAAGCTTTCTAAACCTCCCTATTTCCAGTGCAGAGTCAAAACTTAAAGGAAGCATTTCAGAAAACCAACTAGGGATTGTCGGAGGTCTATTAACTGAGCTGCTGACATAAATATTCATCCCCCTGCTGTATAAAAACTGATATTTATGCCCTCCGAGCACAAAAACATCTCTTGGCTTCATTCTTTCTAAAAACCCTTCATCAATAACACCCACCTTCTCATTTTTTCTTGCCCCTCCTGCTATAACAACATTAACAAAACTTTCTTCAGGAATTGTTCCTATGTTTGTCATGTAAATAACCCTTGCTAATTTCCCCCTCTTGCCTATTTTTTTGCTCTCTTTATCATACCAAATTTTAGCATAAACATGTCTTGCTTCTAGCTCATACTCTCCAGAAAGATAACTTATAATTGATAAGAAATCCTCCCTCTTCAAATTTTTGTAGCAATAACTTTTTTTAATTAATAAGAACATCTCGTCTTCTTCCCAGATTTTATAAATAGCCATCCCATAAATCTGTTGAGCTAAAACATCTAAACAATTTTTAGGAATTTGTACTTTATCAATTTTTCTCTCTATTACCTCTCTGGCAAGAATACAACATTCAACTAAATCATCTCTATCCATAGCAATAAAATAACCTTTTGCAATATCATGCAGTTTATGGCCGCTTCTTCCAATTCTCTGGCATGCCCTAGCAGCAGATTTTGGGCTGCTCAATAAAATAACTAAGTCAATATAACCAATATCAATGCCTAACTCAAGGGATGTAGAGGTAACAACCACCTTTAACTTACCTTCTCTTAATCTTTGTTCTATATTAAATCTGTGTGATCTAGATAAGGAGGAGTGGTGAGCCCCTATATCTTCTAAGTACCTGCTTGGGAACCTCTCCTTAAGCTGATGTATCACCCTTTCTGTCGCACTTCGAGTATTTGTAAAAATAAGTGTTGTTTTATGCTCTTGAATTAGCTCATCTATCATTTTATAAAGAGAGGAATGCAGCTCAGGGCCTGTAGTCTCAATTAAATCTACAACCGGAGTTAAAACTTTTATATCTGTCTTCTTACTGAAATGGACATCTGCGATAATACACTCCCTCCCAACCCCGACTAAAAAATTAGCAATTTCTTCAATAGGGGCAATTGTTGCGCTTAATCCTATTCTTACAAGAGGCATGATACTTGCTTCTTCTAGTCTTTCTAAGGATAAAGAAAGATAAACTCCTCTCTTATTTGCCAGAGCATGAATCTCATCAACAATAACAAATTCAGTACTTTTTAGTAGTTCAATGAATTTTGTTGTTGTCAAGACTATTGCAAGAGTTTCAGGAGTAGTCACAAATATATGAGGAGAATTTTTCAGCATTTTACTTCTTTCTGCGGTTGGCGTATCTCCAGTCCTCAAGCTAACCCTAATCTCTTGTAGTTTTATCTTGTGTTTTTTTGCAATTTTCTCTATTTTAGTAAGAGGTTGGACAAGATTAACATGAACATCATTAGAAAGAGCCTTAAGAGGACTAACATAAACAGCATAAATCTTATCTTCTAACTCATTTTTTCTTGCTAAACTCACTAAATAATTTAAAATAGATAAAAAAGAGGTTAGTGTCTTAGTTCCTCCTGTTGGGGCTGAAATCAGGATGTTTTTTCTTTCATAAATAGGCATAACACCATATAATTGTGGAAGAGAAAACCCTTTAAATTTTGAAAAAAACCACTCTTTAACTAAAGGATCTAAAATCCCTTCAATCTCCTTTTCTTCTCTTAATTCAGCTTTTTTATATTGCATCACAATTATAATATCAACAGCTTTAAAAATCTTGTTTAATTTAACTATATAATATGAGAATTAGCCAGGGAAAAAAAGATAAAATAGCAGAACAGATTCTTGCATGTCTCTATAATAACTTTCCCAATATGCTTTTTACAGCAGAAATAAGCAGAGAAATTGCCAGAGACGAAGAATTTACCAAACAACTACTTAAAGGACTCTGGAATAAAAACCTTGTAATGCCTATAAAAAAGAACCCCAAAGGAGTGCCATTTACTAGGAGAATCAAGTGGCGTCTTAGCAACAAGGCCTATGATGCTTATAAGATGCATCAGTAATTCTAATACATACATTAGAATAAATAAAAATTTAAATAAGATAAGCAACTGAAAGCAAGATGGAAGAGGGAAAACTAAAAGAGGCTTTTTCTAGAATTAAAGAAGATATACTTAGTCTTGGAAAGGAAATTTCTGAGATAAAAGAAGAACTTATTGAGATAACTCAATTCATGAAACAGCTAAATAAAGAGATTATTCAGCTAAAACTACAAAAAGCAACCCTCCCTCAATTTTCGACACATATTAAAAAAACTTCGACACATCCTGTGACTTCGACACAAACTTCGACACATCTACAGGAAATAGAGGGGTGGAAAAACCCAAATTTAGGTATCTCCATAGGAAATGAAGGGGTTTCGACAGACAGACAGACAGACAGACAGACAAACAGACATACGAGTTTTGACCCTGAAATACCCCCTTTAGTAACTACAGAACAAGAAAAAATAATCCAGAAACAAGAAAATGTAGTGACTAATGAAAAAAGCACTCTAAAACAAGATATTCCATCAGAGATCCCAATACACAAACAAATTTCAGAAGCTTCTGAGATCCTTGATTCTCTTGACAGTATAAAAAAAGACATAAGAAGGAAATTTAAGAAGATTACAAAGCAGGAAATGCTTGTTTTCTCGACAATTTACACACTAGAAGAACAAGACCCAGAAGGCGCAGATTATAAGAAAACAGCCCTTAAACTAGGTTTAAGCCAGTCCTCAATACGTGATTATGTACAAAGAATAGTGGACAAAGGTATTCCTATAATAAAAGAAAAACTAAATAATAAAAAGATTATACTCCATATTTCCCCTGAATTAAAGAAAATTGCTACTTTAAACACAATTATTAAGTTAAGAGAAATCTAATACAAAAACTTGGCTTTTTAGGCCTTTAAATAACCAAATTGAAGGACTTTAGGCTTTATATCCTCCAAATTTTTCCTTTATATACTTATTCGGTGTAACGACTTTGATTAGCTTTCCAAGCTAAGATTTTCTTTCTAAAAATGCTAAATTTTCTACTCTCAGGCACTTAAATGCCCAAATTCACCATTTAAATCCATTTCTCACTAACCTAGTTTTCTCTCACTTTTTAACTCTCACTTTTCTGCTATAAACCTTTGTTTTTACATTCAATATACCCTATTTAGGCTCACTTTCTCTTTATTTTACTTTTTTTACCTGTACTTTGCTCCTCACTTTTCCTTCTTTTTGTAGGCCATTACCCAAAATTTAGCCTTTTTTCCTGCCTTTTAACCCTCACTTTCCTTGTCTTTTATTCAAAAAGTTCGCATAATCTTATAAAAAAGTTCGTTTAATCTAATTAGCTCTCATTTTCCCCTATTTTCCCTTCTTTTTCCTTTGTTTTCTGCTTTTTTTTACCTCTATTAAACCTCACTTTCACTTTTTTTAATAACATTCCTCTTACCTTGTCTGGAATATAAAATCTCTTTTTATTGTTCTTTCCAATCTGTTCTGCTACCAATCCCTCACTTTTCTGTTTTATGTTATTTAACTGGCCCCTTATTGTTGCCCTCTCTTTTCCCAGCATTGCAGCTAGATCATCATAGCTCAATTTTAAATCTGAGTTCAATAAAACCCATATAATTGCTCTTTCAGTAATAGACAAATTATCTAAAAAATTGTTAAAAAAAGTACTTTGAACAGGTGTTTGAACAGGTGTTTGAACAGCTTGAACAGCTGTTTGTTTCTTAAACACTGTTTGTGGTTGTTTGAACAACTTCTTATTTCCTAAGATATCTATCATATTTTTAATGCTTTCCAGTTCAGACCTTATCGTCGTTAATTCTTCATAAATATCAGAAATCTCATCATCGTGCCTCTCTTTACCCTCATTTAGGTGTTTAACCCATTTAGAGATGTTTGAAATATCCTGCCTAGCAGCATTAAACCCTGTTTGAACAGCGCCCTTTAATTTTTCAACATCCTCTTTTTTTGCCTTTTTTGTGAACCAATCAAACATAGAATACCTAAAAAACCATTATTTAAAAATCTTTTGGTGTTTGAATATCGAACAGCTGTTTGTTGATGTCTGTTTGTGTTGTTTGTTGTTTAAACAACTCAACAAATAGCTCTCCCCCTCGGTAAAAATATTAGACTAACACATACCTAAACACCTAATTAAAACTTTTGAGCATTATCAAAAGCAAAAAATCCAAAAAATTAATTGAAATTTAATAAAAATTCTGTAAAAATTAGAGAAAACTTTAAAAACATCTTAGTATTTATTCCTAATAATAAAAAATGGTGAGAAAAATAATTGAAAAAGCTCATGAAAGCGCAAAAAAAGCTAGAGAAAAATCAAAAAAATTCAAAAAAGAGTTTAGAAATCAGGCAACAGTTGCAGTAATTGCTGCATTTGGATTTCTTATTGCATTATCTTGGAGAGATTTTATCTCAGATACAGTCAATAAAATAGTTTTATCCTTGGGAGTTTATGATCAACTCTATATCTATAAACTTTTTAGTGCAATACTTATAACAATTATTGCAATTTTTGGGATAATGATAGCATCAAAATTTAAAATCAATGAAGAGACTAAGCAAAAATAAAAAAATAGCAAAAGACCTTGATTAAAACTTTTAAGCATTGCTTAAAACCAAAAAACCATACAAAACACTACATAAATCTTTAAATAATTCAAAAAACTTAATAAAAAATGCGAGAAACAATCTTTGAGGATTCTAATGGAACATTTATGAGCTATGTAGCTGGAAAAGACCATATAGGATATACTTCTATAATAGAAGCTGTAGAAAAATTAATAAGCAGAATTCCTGGAGCAGATTTAGTAGACAAACAAGAAGAGATTATAAGGGGAACTCTTGTAGGTTATCGTGCATTATACGATTTTCAAACAGGAACAGTGTATATTCAAAGCACCTCACAAACAAAAATAGAGGTTATTTGCTCAAATGAAGCTGATGGGAGGAAAACAGCAATCTCAGTTTTAGAAGCATTTAAACAAATACATATGAGGCCTAAGGAGTTATTAACAAGCTTGAAAGCACTAGAAAACCCTAGACCAAGAATGCCAAAATTAGTAAGAGAACATGGAATGTAAAAAATGCCAGAAAAAATCATAACTTGTAAGCTTGGTTGTATAAATTTTTATGTTAACTTAACTACTGGTGATTATTTTAGTGGGCAAGGGCTTTTTCCAATTAAGGTTTGTGAAGGAAGTAAATGTGTTAGAGGTTATACACAAGCAGAAATGGATTCAATATTAGAACAAGAAAGATTGAAAGATGAAGAATTAAGACAGAGTGGGTTAGTATTAATGATGAATACATAAAACAAAATCTTTTAGCATTGCTTAAAAGTTCCTGCAAACCTTAATTTAAGTGTAAAAACAGTAAAAAGCTTCGCACAAGATGTATTATGCGTAATATTTTAAAATGCCTAAAATGAGCTATTTTAAGCCATTTTGAGCGCTTTTTTCTGTTTTCTTTGAATAAGAACTATATATAAAATAAGCTATAATAAAAGAAAACAAGCCCAAAAATAAGTAAGAAGTACCAAGAGATTCAAGAGACCACATTGAAGGGCATCCTCCTGCTGAAACACAAACTCCTAATTCAAAATCACAATTAAAAGATTGGATAGTAGCACAATTATTAGAATAATACCAACTACCTAAAAAAGTAAAAACAACCAAAACAATAATACTTACAAACACTTTCCGTAAAGTGGGTTTAAAGTTCATACCTTAACTAACAGCAAAAATTCTTAATAAAGCTTGCGCTTAAAAGTTTTAAGCGCTTATTTTTTCATCTCATATGCTCAACCAGTTCAAAACTCCAGCAAAACTAACCCACAAAAGATAAGGTATTAACAAATAACCTGCTTTTTTGTCAATTTTCCAGCAGAAGATTATCAAATAAAATATAGAAATCCACAGCAGGATTAGGTCAAAAAAGGCATAAAGGGGTTTCTGCATAGAAAAATAAAAAACACTCCAGAGTATATTGAGAATAAAGTTAATTCCAAAAACCAAAGCTATTTTTTTCCTAGCTCCCTCGCTATTTACACCCACAAAATATAAAGAGAGTGCTATTAAAAAGAAAAGGATATTCCAAACAACTGGAAAAATCCAGTTTGGCGGGGTTATTGAAGGCCTAATGCTCTGGTACCATTCTGTATCAATATTTCCTCTTGTGAATAAACTTCCTATAAATGCCACTAAATAAACAATTACAAAACTTAAGATTAAAGTTTTCCATGAGATTTCCATTTTTCTTATTTCTCATTTATAAGTGTTCACTTCTTTTTAAATTTTCCCCCTCAAATAATAAACCTTAAAAACCCCAAAATCATAATAAATTAACCCCAAAAGGGAGAAAGAGTTCTGATAGATAATTAAAATGGCAAAACGGCAAACTAAGAGAAATAAATTAAAACAAGCACTTGATACTCTAATGAGTACAAGACTAACTCTTGGGCTTCTTAAAGATACTAATCATCCTTCATTAACTAAATGTGTTGAAGGGGAAATAAGGGTTGCAAGTTGCAGGAATGAAATACTAATTATCCCAGAGAATAAAGGACACTCTCTTGCATCTGAATTTATTCCAAAGAGCACACGAGAAGATTATACAGGGCCTGTTATCACAAAAATAAGTTATAATGGTAAACAAGAGACTGTTATCAGGTTATCTGATACTCTTACTATGTATAGGATTTTTCACCAACATATTTCAAAAATTGAGCATATTAATCCCCCAGAATCAAAAGCATTAAAAGCTGGAGAAAAATTCAAATTAGATAAATATTTTATAGAAACATAAATAATTAAAATGCAAAACTTAGAAAATTTAGGAAATTTTGAAAAATACAAACCTAAAACAAGGATTGTCAGGACTCATGAACCAGTTTATGAGCAAGATGTAGCTGCTCTAAAAGTATATTCTATGCTTTGTAAAAAAACAAAGCCATTTACTAGACAGGAAATAGATTTTGCTAAATTTTTTGTAGAAAGGGAATTAAAATTAGGCAGTATAGATCGTAAGATTGGACTAGGCTTTCTTATACTTTCTGAAGGTGTTCTGAATGTTAATATATGGGGGGGAGATTATCCTTCTATAATCACTCCTAATATTTACACATTTGGGGAAAGTGGCATTTTAAATCAAAACTTTAGTCTTAAAAAGGCAGAAGAGGTTGGAGCTTATTGTGCTTGGGAAGCAGATTGTGCTTGGGAAGCAGAAATAGTAGGGCATGAAGCTAAAGCATGGAGAGAATATATGTTTTCAAAAAGAACAGAAGTAGATAAGCTATTATACATAAGGAATCTTTATTCTGGAAAAATCCAAGATTTTCCAGTAGATTTACTTGAAACAAATACATCAAGGTTAAGAATAGACATAAGAACAATTAAGGCATTGAGAAAGGCAAACATAATCTCTTTTAGAGACTTAATTGAAAAAACAAGCTCAGAGTTATCAATAATAAAAGGATTCGGCAAAAATAGATTAGATTCTATAATAAATGCATTAGGGGAATTTGGGTTAGAATTAAAAAAACCTTAAAATCAAGATGAAAAAACAAGAATTAAAATCTTTAGAAAAAACCTCTGGGAAAGAGTTCTGATAAATTAAAATGGAAGAAGATCATCGTGCACAGAAAGAACAAAGGATAGCGGCACATTTAGAAAAAATAGCGAAATGTTTGCAATGTGCAAATCATCTTTCTATAAGAACTGTATGGGGAACAGATGATCTTTGTAGAGCACACCCAAAATCAGAAGAAGAAAGAGAGCGACTTGAACTGCGAGAAGCAGAAAACTTTCAGGGTTATCATCCACCAGAAGTACCGATATTTTCTCCACCAACTCCCATTAGTTATTTATGTGGAATACCTAGTCAGGCAAAAATATATAATCGGTGTCGTGATGTAGTTGAGGATTGTAAAAACTATGAACCAAGAAAATTAACAGGAATAAAGAAACTAATTAGTATTTTTTCCCCTTAGGAGCAAAGGGTTTTCTTTACAAAATAAAAACATCAGAAAGAGTTATGATAAATTAAAATGGCATTAAGAGATTATTTTGCTGGAATAAAACTGCCTGCTGAGCGAGGGGAAAGAATGCAGACAAATCAGAGAATAGCTGAAGCAGTTAGTAAGTATTTAGATAATGAAGCAGAAGTAGTCACTAGTGATGAAATAACTGATGTTTTTTTTGAATTATTAGGCAAAGAACCTCAAAGACATCTAAGAAGCAGCATGCATCGAGACTACCTTGCCAACCAAGCAAACCCTTTTCTTAAACTGACTTTTAATATAAAAAGGAAATCAATTAGAAATGCAGCCAGAGAGCATCTAGTGAAACAAGGAAAATTAGAGAAAGGAATCGGGTTAACTATTAAAGGTTTAGAGCATATAAGTATGCGAAATATTTTTTATAAAGATCCTGCAAAAATAGATGAATATTTATCAAAAAGATTAAAAAAAGTTGCTGTGAGATATGAATTTTCAATAGTTCCTATTCAAGATTCTAAAGAGTAAATAAAGGCAGATAATCTAGCTGTTAGAAATTCTATTTATATTATCCGAAAATAGAAAAATTTAAATAAATCATTCTCTATATTTTCAACCCAAAAGGGAAAGAGTTCCGATGATATTCAAAATGGAATCAAGAGAACAACCTTCACTTGTTGAAATTGCAGAACTAGAAGTTCTTCATCAAAAAACCAAACATCCTTTATCGCAAAAACTTCCGGTTTTTGAATCGCAAGATCATGAACTATGGACTTCCATAATGGAAGAATATAGTGATTCAAAATATGATATAGATCCAAGTAGATTTGATTTTCTAATTAAAGATAAATGCAATACAGGATGGAAACTACACTTAAACGTCCTCCCACAAAATGTAAGAGAGGTTTCAGAATTCTTGATTCATAAAATGTATTGGCATAAATACTTATTTGGTGGGGAAGCTGATATGGGAAAAATATTTACCATTTATGTTGGTTCAAGAGCCAAAACAGAAGAAGTTGCCTTGCACTTAACAAAAGAGCTTAGGGCTTTTTTAGCAAGACCTATAGACCATAATGAAATTGAGTTCACAGAGGGAGTAATTGGGAGGTTTTGTGTTAACAGATCCGAATTCAAAAAATATGGAACTGCAGGCATGGATACATTAAGATCCGCCTTTGGGAGTGCGATCGAAGCATTAAAATATAGCCCAGAAAAATGGAAACAAATAGAACTAGCAACCTACAGAAGAATCAAGGAACTTTTTGGAGAATATTTTACTGGCAAACTCAAATAAAAAATTTAAAAACATTCAAAATCTCCCTATTTTGAACCCAAAAAGGGAAGAAGAGTTCCGATAATATTGAAATGCCACATCCAACCAAATTATTAAATGAATGTAAAAAACATTTAGAAAAAGATTACCCCTCTTCTGAATATGATTACCTTTTTGAACGAATTATTTCTGGAGGTTTTTATCCTGATATTCAAATAAAAAAAGATGGAAAATTGGTTTGCGTGTGTGAATTAGGATATACAAGCGCAGAAAAAATAAAAGATTATAGGGAGATGGGAATCTCAGATATAAGATGGTATTCTAAGGGTCTAGATTTAGTTGTGCAAACAGGAGAATATGATAGGGATTTAAACGAATTAAAAAAAGAGTCTATTCAAAGAATTAAGAGATTTGAACAAGACTGTAAAGCAAAAATTAAATCAAATGCAGAAGCAGAGATTTCAACGTTTGAATTAGCTGAAAGATCAAAATTAGAGGACCTAATTAAGGTGAGTATTGCAAGAAAGCTTAGAAAAAGGCAAGAAAAGATAAATGAACTTATAAATAGGGAATATTATCTTCTTATGTTTCATTGGGTCTGTTGGTTTTGTGATGAAGATAAAAATAACAGAAGCTTAACTGAAGAGCAACTTGAAAATCTTGGAGGAGCAGAAACAATTTATTTTAGTGAAGAAAAATATCAATGTTTTTACGAGTGCGAAATTGATGATGATCATGAGACTAGTGAAGGGCCTTTCACTTGGGATGATGAATCTGGCCCCCACCCTGGAAAATTTGAGGAATTCCTGGAAGAGTATATCCGGTTACATTTAAGAATAAGTAATAAGTAAACTTCTTTTAATCTAGCTGTTAGAATTCCTATTTCTTTTTAAGTTTTATTGAGCTTTTTTTGATTTCATCCTTTCTTGCAGCAGTTTTTTTGCTTTTTCCAGCTCTTTTTTCCTCTTTTTTGAGAGCCCTTTCCCTGCCCTGTTGATAAAATACTGAACCATTCTTATAGCAGAGCCTATTCCTTTAGGGCTTACATCTTTTTTAGCCATAACTCTTGCTATTGTCTCAGCATCTTTTGTAAATATCCCTTCAGGAGGGTAAGTAGAATCTGTTGTCACATCCTGCACCCATTTTTTGGTTTTCATTTTTGACGAAGGTTTATTTATCCTTTCTTAGCTTCAACTTCTTTTTTTATTTTAAAATATATCTTGATAGCCACTCCAATAGAAAATATAGTAATTCCTACACTGAAGATTACATAAAGATTATTTGACAATATAACTAACCCAACTACCATTAAGCTTACACCCGTAGCAAAAAGATATTCTCCAATTACCTCCAAAGTTTCTTTCATTTTCTCCTCAAGATTATCTCTCCTTTTTTAACCTTGGCAACTAGCTCGT
>CAZQLD010000013.1:0-28303 GCA_964594115.1 Candidatus Woesearchaeota archaeon | reverse complement strand
TTATTCCTAAAAGTTTAGTATGTTTTTGAGCAGCTAAATAATCCAATCTTTTAAAGAAAATGTTTTTTACATGAATCATAATTTTCCCCTTTAATGTAGCGTTTTTTAACATATATTTTTTCAGCTTATAAAAATATCTTGGAGGTGAATGAGAAATATAGACACTTGGTAGACTTGTGTTCCTGAATGCTACAAAAGGGGCTGGAAAACTTCCAATAACCATGGCATCAAATTTCTCCTTTTTTCTTAACTTTTTCATAAAAAAGGCAACTGATGCAAGAAATCTGTTATGGGGTTTAATAAATTCTATTTTGCATTTATTAAAATCTAATTTTTCATCAGGAGGTTTTTGAGTAAAAAAAGTCACATCATGCTTTTCAGATAAGTATGCAGCAGTATTTGCTGATTCTTTTTGTCCCCCTCCCCAAACAATTCTTGATGGCTCAAAAAATGCTATTTTTAGTCTTTTTAACATTTTTAAAATTTCCATTTAAATTTTTCTTTCCTTTTACAGAAACAACCCTTGCAAAAAGAGAAGGATAAATTTTAGCTAATAAATTTATAAAACAATCTATTGAATAAAAAAAATCATTCTTCACACTTCTCCTTGATTGCCAGCAATATACTTTTTCTTCAATTTTAATAAACTTAGAAAAAAAGTTAATAACATCTTTTACTCTTGGCTGATGGATATGCTGGCCTTTTGAAACTGTTTTAAAAGGTTCTTGGCAGGAAGTCTTTTTTCCAAACAAATAATATAATCTTAAAACAAAATTATACTCATTTGGCATAGATAAAATAAATATACTGTCTTTTTTTCCAATTCTTAATATTTCTTTCATTACCTTATAGGGTTCTAGTACATGCTCTAGAGTTTCTAAACATACTACAATATCAAAGCTCTCGCTCTTAATTGGGACTTTCCCTTTATTTAAATCAAAAACATAGTCATGCTTTCCAAAGTAATCTAAACTATAATAATCAATATTTTTAGGAAGATATTTTTTTAATAATCTTCCTGCAGCCCCAACATCTATTAATTTATATTTTTTATTTGGCAATTTTTTTATTGTTTTTATTGCAAGACCATAGTGCTTTATTACTCTTTGTTCAGATTTTTTCATCTTCAATTCTTACAATTTTTCCTTTCATATCCTCTGGAATTTCAATACCTAGTTCATTCAAAATAGTCGGGGCAACATCCACGATTTCCAGCTCTCCAAGATTGCCCTTGCATTTGTTATTTTTCATGATAAATATTCCTTGTTGTGAATGAGCTGCATCATCACTTCCTTTTGCAGTTGCTAGACTCCATAAGGTTTCATTGCCTATTAAAGAAGTATTGCATCCATACTCTAAATCATCAAAATAAACAATCATATCAGGAGCCCTATCCTCGCATTTTCCTTTGAAATAATCTTCCTTTTTGTAAACTTTTGTATTCAATTTTTTCCCGTCATCTCCAGGAATCTCTTTTAGTTTTTCTTCTAGTTCATCAAGTAGCTTATTATAATCTTCTTTTTCTACAATTCCTTCTGGTTCTCTTTCTTTTACATTAATAAAAATCTGTCCTTCATAAGCTCCAATAGCAAAAGCTTTTGTCTTGCTCCAGTTAATCATCTCACGGTTGAATTTACATTTTCCTTTAATTGGTTCTTTTAAAACCATATAATTATTTTTTATAAGCCAGTCAGTTAAATTAACTCTTGTATGCAGTCTTTTAATTCCGTGGTCAGATAAAATGATTATTTTTGTATCTTTATCTAGGATATCTATTAATTCGCCTAGTTTTTTGTCAACAAACTTATAAAAATCCTTTAAAACATTTTCAAATTTTCCTCCAGCCTCATATTTTCTATGCCCTTTATCCATATATCTCCAAAACAAGTGATGCAATCTATCACTCATTGCTATAACTCCAAAAAACAAATTCCAGTCCTTGTTTTCTAAAAGATATTGCATTATCTTTATGTGTTTTTCAGTCATCTTATAAACTTCTTTTATAACCTCTTCTTTTGAAAGGTTTCTAAAATTTTGAATATCTGGCATAGGAACTTCTCCTAAAGCCTGTTTTATTTCTTCTTTTAGTTCTTCAGGATAAGTACACTGAACATCTTCTCCAGGAGGAGTCAGAGTTCCGCTAATTAAGCAGCCATTAAACGGTTTTATTGGCCAGGTTAAAGGAATAAAACAAATAACTGATTTTTTGTTTTGTTCAGAAAGAATTTGCCAGATTGTTCTTGCTTTCATGCTTTTTGTACTAATAACATTAAAATCATAAGAATAATCTTTTCTATAAACATACTCAAAAATTCCTGTATCTGCAGGAGCATTTCCTGTTGTTAGAGATGCCCATGCATTTGCTGACAAAGGAGGTATGGTGCTATTTAGCTTAGCGTAACATCCTTTCTCTACAAGTTTTTTTATATTTGGCAATTCCTTCAGCCACTCACCAAAAACATATTCTGGAAAAGCTCCATCAATTCCAAAAACAAACGCTTTTTTCATTTTAATAATCCAGAATAATTCTTTTTTATAGTTTATGTATCTTAATTATACTTAAAACTAAGATTAAAGAAATCCAAAAAGAGTTTTAATTTCTGTTCTGCTTAAAGTTCCTTTTGTAGCTGCATCTATAGCCTTACAAAGATAAATTAATCTAGGCATTGCTCTTTTATGAGCTTGAACAACAACCTCATCTTTTATGTTTTCATCCTGAGAATATCTTTTCATAGCCTCCTGTAGTTTCCATATCGGATCTACCCGCTTTCCATTTTTATCACGCAAATCAGAATAAGTAACAATTCCTTCTTGCCAGGTTCTAGCCTTTAGTAAATCAGGATTTATATTTCCAAAATTTTTAACAAGAGCATTATATCTTGTTTTATCTATTTCTTCTGCTACTTTCCACTGCTCAAATATAGAAGCATGGGATCTTGCCATTTGCGCAATTCTATAAGCATCTTTTAAAGTTTTAACAATTTCTTTTTCTAAACCATCTTTTTCAATCCATCTTCCACTTCCTATTTCATGTCCTAACTGCCCAAGCTCTTTTGGATTTAGTGACCTTCCTATATCATGTAAACCTGCAGCCATAACAGTCTCATCAACATCTAGAGGTAGCCAAGAATAATTTTCTTTGATTTTTCTTGCAGCTTCTTCTGCATTATTTGCAACTCCCCGTATATGGACAAGAAAACCTTCACCATCATTCAATACTCCTGGATTTTCCTGAAGAACACTATCATTAACTGAAACCGCATAATCTATTACCTGCTTTGTACTTCTTTCCATCATCATTTTTATAAGAATTAAGTTATAAAGATTATTGTGAAGAAATATGCTATATTAAATTCAACATTCAACCTTGTCATCAACAATATTTGGCAGCTTTACTGCTATTAGCCTTACTTCACTATCTTCTGCAAATATTTCATGAGGAGAGCCTGGAGGAAGAACAAATATATCTCCAGGATCAAATTCATATGTTTCTGTGTCTACTCTAACCTTGCCCTTAGTTATAAAATAAAGAAACTCGTCTAAATCTTTATGATAATGATTTTTAACTGCGCTTCTAGGAGGGATTGTTGTTTGATAAAAACCAGCATTATCTGGATTTTTCTTTAGTGGTTCTGTTAGCAATCTTTTGATAGAATAACTTCCCCCTCCTCTTATTTCATCTGGAACCTCATTCAGCCTTATTATCTTAACATCTGTTTTCTTTTTAAAACACTCATAGCATACCTGATTTTCAGATAAACAGCTTAAAAACCCGTCTAAACTTAAAAAACACAAACTATCTACTTCAAAATGTTCTTTAAGTCCTTTTTCAATTTCCTCTTTTTTACTTCCAAACTTTCTTGCGATTAAATCAGCATCTTCTTCTAATATTTTATTTTTACAACTGTAAAGCATAGGTGGAGAAGGAATTCTGACATGTATCTCTCTTGCTCCTGCTTTTTTAAGCTTGTCAACTGCAACAGCAAGGGTTGTGCCTGCAAGAATAGCTTCATCAACTAAAACAATTTTTTTATCTTTTACAACACCAGGAACAACTATTAATTTTTTATCTAGTGCAGCATTCCTCATCCTTAAAGTAGGCTCAAACAATGTTTTATTTGTAAAATAATCCCTTATCAAACCAAAATAAAAAGGAATCTTTGATTCTTCTGCATAGCCACTCGCACCATAAATTCCTGATTCAGGAATAGGAATAATAATGTCTACATCTGCAGGATGCTCTCTAGCAAGAGCTTTTCCAACCTTAATTCTAAAATCTGATGCACTCTGATTCAAAACCAACATATCTGGTCTTGCACTATATATCATTTTAAAAAGACACCCTTTTTGATTTTTTACTATAGCTATTCCTTCATCAACTTTTGCCATAGAAAAATCTGATAATAGTCTTTTTGTTTTAGAGTTCTCTAGTTTAACATTTGATGGTCTTTTTGCTTTATATAAAGGGCTGTCAGGAATGACATTTTCTACAGGAAAGCCATAAGCTTTTGCTATTTTAACTGCCCAGGCGTATTTTGTAATTGCCTCTTCTCCAGCAACATTATAAATTCCTCTAACATCAATCTCTATCAGCTTTTTAATTGCTCTTCCCACATCATCTGTTAATGTAGGATATTTGATTATTCTATTATCTGCAAAAACCTTTTCATTGTTAATTAATTTTCTTAGAACTTTACTAATAAAAGAATCTTTACATCCTTCATCTTCTCCATATAAAACAGCAGGCCTGATTATAATATAATTTTCTAAATTCTCTTTAACTATCCTTTCTCCTTCAAGTTTTGTTTCTCCATAATAATTTACAGGCTTAGTTTCAGAGTTCTCATTATAAGGACCTGTTTCACCGTCAAAAACAAAGTCTGAGGAAAGGTAGACCATCTTGCATCTGTATTTCTTACATATATCAACAATATTTTTTGTACCCTCTACATTTACCTTTCTTGTTTCTTCTTTATGGTCTTCACAATAATCTACATCAACAAGTGCTGCTGCATGAATTATTACATCTGGCTTTATTTCCTGAAAAAAAGATTCTACTGAATTTTTATCAGAAATATCTAAAAAATGCATGTTTTCAACTCTTTCTCCAATATGAACTCCAACAGTTTCTTCTGTTTTAGATATAATCTCAAACAATCTTCTTCCTAATAGCCCGCTTGCTCCTGTTATTAATACCTTCATTTTTTATACCAATTTTAAAATCATGTATATGGAGAATTCCTACGCTTTAAAAGATTTATGTAGTTGTAAAACATATTATTAAAATATTTATGTCTTCAAAAATATATTTTCATATTTTTTTAAAATTCTTCCATATAAAGTATTCCAGTCATAAACCTCAATTACGTTTGGATCTGGATTTGCTTCAGGAGAGTTTTCTGGAGTTCTGAAAAGCATAAAACTGCACTGTCTTAAAAAATCATCATCTTTTAATTCATTAAAAATATTATTTAACTTAAAAGGACTATCATCAACAAATATTTGGGAGTTTAAATTTTTTAAATGCTCAGATTTACTTTTATCTGCTGTATTAATAATTGCCTTGATTTTTATTTTATGATGCTTCATGTAATTCTCTAAATGCTCTAGCATATGCTCATATCTACTGGTTAAAATAAATATGGCCGTATTTTTTAGTTTTTTTAGTTTTGAAAAATTTTCTAAAAAATCTTTTGCTAAAGGAAGTTTATCTGGACTTGCTAGCTGAGCAGCATCTCTTGCTTTTACATAATCTTCTTCTTTAACACTTCCATGCCTCACACAAGCATCATGGCCACACCCCTCTTCTTTTATATTATATCCAAATTCATTAATATAACTAGTTTTTAATCCAGAGTAGGAGGTTATAACTCCATCAAAATCCAAAACAACCACAAACTTATCTTTAATAAGCTCTGGAATTTTGTCATATCTTGCTTTAATAAAATTAAGATTTTCATCTTGCATAATAATTTTTTCAGAATTTAAAGCATCTAAAATCTGTTTTGCATTTTCAGACTCTTTTCCCTGGACTAATCTTGCTTTTTTTGTTAAACTATTATACTCTATAATGTTTAAAATGTTTCCTTCTGGAAGAAAGTTTTTTTCTACTGGCTCTGCCATCTCTTTTATAGATAGATATGTATTCCAAGAAGGAGTTTCATGAAAAGGAGAGCTTCCAAATTCTCCTTCTCTGGCTTTTAATCTTTTTTTAATTTCTTCTTCATCTTCACAAATAACATTTAAAATAAAAATTTCGGGATTTAGCTCAGAGGTTTTATCATATGCCACTTTTCTTTGCCAAATAAAAGGATAAGAGCCATCAAGAATAACACTTTTGTTATTTTTTAAAGAAACCTCGGCATTTTCAGCTAGTTTTCCATAAACCTTTTTATCTACCTCCTCTCTTAATCCTGTTCTATAATCAAAAAACCTATCAGCTTCTTCTATTGTTTTTGGTGTCAAATTTAGTTCTTTTCTGATTACAGCTGAATGATAGATATCCACTCCAAGAATAGTTGAGATTTCTCTTGCAATAGTGCTTTTTCCTACAAATGTATGTCCCCTCATTAAAACAACAAAATTTCTTGAAAATAACTGTTTGGCGTTTTCTAATTCTTCTGGTTTATTGATATTAGTCCATTTATTTCCTGTGATTGTACGGATATCAATATGCTCGCTTAACTCATTGACAAGAAAATCACTGCCTGTAGTTTTATATTTTTCTTTATTAATTATCTCTTTTAATACAGAAAGATCTTGTTTTTTTATTTTCATAAAAGCCCCATAAATTAAATAAGGAAAAGATAGTTTTTCCTTTTCAATATTTTTCCCCATTTCTAAGAGTTTTCCTTCTTTGTTTAACAAAAGTTTATTTTGTTTGTTCTCTTTGTCATAA
This sequence comes from Candidatus Woesearchaeota archaeon, assembly GCA_964594115.1. Taxonomy (GTDB): domain Archaea; phylum Nanobdellota; class Nanobdellia; order Pacearchaeales; family GW2011-AR1; genus MFWN01. Next base: position 21,405 of record CAZQLD010000013.1, on the reverse strand, counting down.
GATTCTTTAGATAAGATAAGATTTCCCTCTGTTTCTATCATTTTTCTTAGTAACTCTTTTGAAATTACTAAATCTCCATCAATAATCATAACATCATCTTCATCAATTTTATCTAAACCTAATTTAGCACTATATGAGTTACTTGTAGAGTCATTATCATAACTTATAACAATGTTCTTTGCTATTGACATAATTTTCTCCTTGTTCTCTTTAGTCCAACAGCTTCCTTTGTTTCCCATAACAACAAGAATATCCTCATCTTTAAGTCCCAAGTTCCTTAACATTTCAATTTTAGTTTCAAGAATGCTTTTGCCATTAATCTCCAATAAACATTTGGGAATCTCTTTTCCAAGTTCTCCTAATCTTGTTCCTAATCCTGCAGCTAGAATTATTGCCTTCATTTTATCAAATATTTTAAAGATTTTTCCAGTTTACTTTTTCCTGAATAAATATTCTTTAGCTCATTTGGGTCTTTTTCTAAATCATACTCTTCTTTTTTCTCTCCATGCAGGGCTCCGCAAAGATAACACTTGCTTTTATCAGACAATATGAATTTTTTTGTTTTTGTTCTTACAGCAATTCTTTTTTCACTAAAACTATCCATAAGCAATACACTATCTCTTACTTTTTTTCCAGTTTTTGCCAGATTTATTAAAGACTCGCCGTCTATTTTCTTTCTTTCCCCTAAAATCTCTAAAATTGTAGGTGCAATATCAATATTTAATGTTAGTTCATCAATCTCCCTAGGCTTTATGCCCGGAAGATGCATAATTAATGGGGTATGAACTGAAGAATCATAAACACCCCCTCTGCAAAAATAAATTTTATGTTCGCCAAAATTGTCTCCATGGTCTGAAAGAATTATAAAGACAGTGTTGTCCCATAATCCGCTTTTTTTTAAAAACAAGGACAACCGGCCTATTTGTTCATCAACATACATTATAGATTTATCTCTTTTTTCTTTAATTTGTTCTAAGGAACTTGCAGAAGCATCATAAAATCTTTTCTTTATATATTCTTTTTGTTTTGAAGACTTGATGTTTTTTAAAATCTTTCTGACTGTTGTCTTGCCATTTATTCTTGGAGTTTTAATAGCAGGATAAGGGTGATGTGTATCTACAAAATGCATAAACAAAAAAAATGGTTTTTTTGTCTCTTTTACTTTTAAAATAGCCAAGTCAACAACCTCTTTAGCTGGATAAAAATGAGGTGAAGCTCTTGCCTTTACTAGCTTTTTTCCAAGACTATAACTCCAGTTCGGTAATGCAAGAAGAATCCTTTTTATTATTGGAATGTTCAAAAATTTATATCCTTTTTTCCCGCTTCTTTCCATATAAGAGTCAAATCCTTTTTTAAACCAGCTATGCAAAGGAGTTGCAGACATTGTTGAGTAGCCTAGTTTTTTAAGATATATTGGCAACCAGAATTTATTTTTTCTTAATTTAGCTATCTCTTCATCCTTTGTATACGGATGCTGGTGAAGAAAACCATTTGTTAAAGGATACTGGCCAGAAAACATAGAAGTTAATGAAACATCAGAAGCAGTTGAAGTGGAAAAATTTTTTTCAAAAACAATTGATTCAGAAGCAATTTTTTTAATATTTTTATCTGTCTCTCTTTTATACCCATATAAACTAAGCTCTCTTGGCCTAAGCCCATCACTTATTATTATGATAATATTAGGTTTGTTTTGTTTTTTAGAGGAATTAGATATAACCATAGTACTTTAATTTTTCTTTTAATTTGGCTTCCTCTTCTTTACTCAAAACCTCTTCATCTTCTCCTATAAAATCTTCATCATCTTCTTTATTTTCTTTTTCCATCTTATATTTTTATTGATTATTTTTCCTTTATATATTTTATTAATTTAAAATTTATTCTTGAACCATCCAGGTTTTAACTCCCTTAGACTCAAAATTAAAATCCATTATTTCCCCTCCCATAGCTTTAAGTGCTTTCACCAGCTGATTTCTTTTGTTTGGAGAGTAACAAAATAATATATATCCTGCACCTCCTGCCCCTAACAATTTTCCACCATATGCTCCGTTTTTAATCCCTATTTCATAAAGTTCATCAATTCTTGGATTTGATACATATTTATTAATCTGCTTTTTATTTTCCCAAGATTCATGAAGCAGATTTCCAATTTTTTCTAAATCATTTGTTAATAAGGCATCTTTAATTTCTATTGCAGTTCTCTTAAGTTCTTGCAACCTCTTTGTATTCTCCACTTCATTCTCTAAAAATGATTTTTCTAACTCTTCCTGTAACACGCCAGAAAAATGCACTCCCCCAACATAACAAAGAAGAAGATGGCTGTCTAATTCATTAATTACCTCTTCTTTTAGCCTTAAGGGATAAATTATTGTTTCATTTTCATTAAATTCCATAAAATTAAATCCTCCAGTGACTGCAGCATACTGGTCCTGCCATCCTCCTTTTATCCCAAGTTCTTTATGTTCAGCTTGGTATGCAATTTCAGCAATCTTATTATCGCTATATTCAGTTCCTTGTAACTGACTTAGCAATTTTGTAATAAGAACAGCAAAACTTGCTGAACTGCCTAATCCTCTTCCTGGAGGAATATCATTATGTATGTGAAGTTCAAAACCAAATCCTATTTTCATAAGTTTAACTATAGCTTTTATAATATCTAATTTCCCATTATATTCTAGGTTTCTGCAATCTAATATAATGTCTTTTTCAATTGAATCATAGTTAACTATGATTCTAGAGTCTGCTCTTTTAATTGCAGTTGCATAACAATACTTATCTATAGTAGAACTTATTACAACTCCTCCATATTTTTCAAAAAAATAAGGAAAATCAGTTCCTCCTCCTGCAAAACTTATTCTTAAAGGAACTCTTCCTCTGACTATTGGATAATTCTCAGTTTTTATTTCTTCTGAAAAAAACCTGATATCCTCTACTTTTCCTTTTTGGTTGAGAATTGGAAGATGGTGTATACCTCTAAGAAATAAATCATTTATCTTACTCTCTTCATCACTAATGTTGGCTGTAACAGGCTCTCTAACCATCACCTCACTCGCCTGAGTTTCTAATCTTCCTCCTTGAATCAAATACTCTCTTATCAGCCTGTCATTTAATACTCCTAAAAGCTTTCCTTCTTTGTCAATAATTAGGACTAAATTAATCTTGCTATTAGTTATTCTTTGCATAACCTCTCTGATACTCTCATTTTCAAAAGCCATAGTTTTTTTAATCATGTCTTTTTTGAATTGGGAATATGTTTCTGGTCTGCCAACATCTATAAAATACCCATCAAAAGGATAGCCAAAAACTTTTCCTTCTTTTGCTAGTCTTGGGAATATTTCTCTTTCAAGAGAAACCTTTTTTCCAGGCTCAATATTATCAAAGATTACTGGCTCAAAGATGTAACACCCACTATTAATCAATCTTTTTTCTCCACAGCTTTTTTCTGAAAATTCAACTACCTTGCTACCATCTAAAATAACCCCACCGAAATGAGAAGCATCTCTTGGTTTTGCTAAACTCATGCTAAAATTACTTCTTTTAGCCCTGTGAAATTCTAAGAATGTATTGAAGTTCAATTTAGAGTAAGAATCTCCATTTAGAACAAAAAAAGTATCATCTATATATTTTTCAGCTTTTTTAATTGCGCCAGCAGTTCCTAAAGGGGTCTCTTCTTCTGAATAAGTTATATTTACCCCACATCTTTTCCCATCACCAAAATATGATTTTATTTTATCAGCCATATGATGAACAGTCAGAATAATGTCATCTATGCCCTGTTCTTTTAAAAAATCTAACTGATGTTCTAAAAAAGGCTTGCCAAGTATCACAGCCATTGGCTTAGGAACATCTTTGACTGCTCCTTGCAATCGTGTTCCAAAACCTCCAGCAAGAATAAGTGCCTTCATTTTAGTTATAAACTCCTCTTTTCATTTTAGATACAGATTTTTTACCCTTTTCAGACACGCTCACGCCACCAATCCAATAAATCTTGCATTGTTTGCTCAAATGAGTATTCTGGTTTCCATCCTGTTTCATTTATAAACTTGCTGCAGTCTGGTATTTGTAAGGTTACATCATAAGGCCTTAATAGTTTTAGATCTTGTTCAGTCTTAATTTCCTTGTTTGTTAAACTAAGCAGATACTTTAACATTTCTCCTATTGTTTTTGTGGTTGTTCCTCCAATATTATAAACCTCTCCTGGTTTGCACTTTCTTACCAACAAATAATAAGCTCTTACAGCATCTCTTACATCTGCCCAGGTCCTTATGCTGTTCAAGTTACCATGTTTTAACAAAGGTTCTTGCTTGCCTTTTTCAATTAAAGCTATTTGTTTTGCAAAACTATTTTCAGCTGACATCATACTTCTTCTAGGCCCTGTGTGCGTAAACATCCTTGTTCTAATTGTCTTAACCTTATAATTTGTCCAGTACATTAAACCCAACATATCTGTCCCTACTTTTCCTACAGCATATGGGTTTGCAGGGTTAAATCTGCAAGTTTCTTTAATTGGAACCAAATCTTCTGTCACTAATCCATATACTTCACTGCTTGAACAAACATGAACTACTGGGTCAAAAACCTCTCCTTTAATTTTTTCATTTTCTCTTACAATTCTCACAGCTTCTAATAAATTATAAGTCCCTATAGTATTTGTCTCTATTGTAATTTTTGGATAAATAAATGAATCAGAAGGATAACTTTGTGCAGCTAAATGAAAAACATAGTCTGGTTTATGTTCTTCTAGGGTTTTAATGCAACTGTATAAATCATTTAGATCCATAGAAGCCATAGTAATTCTATCTTTAATGTGTTCTATTCTTGATAAGTCCTCTGTCCATCTATAAGTGCCCACAACTTTCTCACCTTTACCTAAAATTAAGTCTGCCAGATGGCTGGCTACAAATCCTCCTATTCCTGTAATTAAACTAGTTATCATTTTAATATTATCATTTATAATATATTCTTTATCATTTACTTCTTTTGAAACATAAGGGTCTTCTGTTCCTTCTATCATGATAGTATCTTCAGTAAACACTGCTTTATGAGCTATTCTTGGAGCTATTGTTACTCTCTGGCTTTTTTTTAAGTCTATTTTCTGTCTTTCTTTTGTTTTTATATCTTCAAAAGTATACTCTGCCTCTCCCTCTAATAAGTAAAAAGTTTCGTGATACAAATGATAATGATTTCCTAAAGTGCTTCCTTTTTTTATTTTTAATATTTTTATCTGATTAGCAGTAAAGTCACCATTAAACATTGGAGTTAAGGTTCTTCTCTCGTCTCCATGCGCTGGGGATATTGTTTCATGCTTTAGTCCTTTCATTTTAATTTACTGTACTGTTCTATTTGAGCCTTTGTTCCTCCTGTTGCAACCTCAACTAAAATTGTTGATTTATCTGAGTCTAATGCTTTTTTATATTCAGGAAGCACATCTTCTGCTGTTTCTATTTTAACCACATTTATGTTCTTGCATAAAACTTTTAATGCATCTGTATAGTCTCCACAATGTTGTGCTCCAGGATATAAAGGCTGGGTATTGCCTATCTGTGTTCTTATAATTACTTTAGGTTTAAATTCACCATTGCTCATTTCTTCAATCTTATCAAGATGATTAATTAGCTGGTTAATTGCTAAAAGTAGAAAATCTATCCTTGGATAAATGCTTACTGGAATAACTCCTTCTAAACTTAGTCCTGTACTCATTCCCATCTGCATCTCCTCTGCAACCGGAAGTTCTAATTTTTTCTCTGTCGAAACATTTTCAAAACTCATATACATTGGACTTCCTGGAAAACCCACTGTCTGGCCTAAGAACATTACTCTCTCATCTTCTGCAAGCATTTCCATAGCCTTTTTGCATTCTTCTTTGTAATCCATTTTAAAAATCAACCCATTTCCCTATTCCATAATGCGGATATACTCTTTCATACTTATACCCTCTTATATCAGCTTTTCCATCTTTCCAAACTTCTTTTGTTGGTGTATACACACCAATTCCATTATCTTCTATAACAAAAGTAATAGGCAGCTTATGTCCTCCTGCATATTTTGTACATTCGTGAAATATTCCTGTTTTCGCAGTCATATCCCCTACAAAACACCAGACACGCTCTCCTGATTTTTTTCTTTTTATAGCTAATGCTATTCCTAATGCAATTGGTAAGATTCCTCCTACAATTGCTGATGTAAATATTTTATATTTCTTGCTGTTTGTATGTATGCTCCTATTTTCTAAGATTTCTTTTCTAAGCCAGTCTGCATTCCCACTTTTTAATAATGCATGATAATGGCTTCTCCATGTTGAAAAAACCCAGTCTTCTTTTTTTATTTCTTTAAATATTTCAATTATTTGCTCTTCGTTCCCTCCACTAAGATGAATCGGGCTTTTAATTTTGCCTTGTTCGTAAGTGTCATGTATTTCTTTTTCAAAATCAATTAAATCTTGTGAATTCATTCTTAATTACAGATTTATATTAGCTTTCCACCAATCCATAGTTTTCTTAATTCCTTCTTCTAAGCTAATTTTTGGTTGCCATCCGAATTCACTTTTAACTTTAGTTATATCAAGAGGCAATTTTGTTTTTATTGATGGTTTAGAAGTATCATACTCTATCTGAATTTGTTTTCCAGAAATTTCTATTATTTTTTTAACTAAATCAGCTACAGAAATATCTTTGCTTAAACCAACATTATATAATCCAAACATAGGTTCTTGTCTTTCAATTGCCATTTCTATGAAGTCAACAAGATCGGAAATATATAATAAATCTCTTTTTTCTTCTCCTGTTCCCCAAACAACCATTTTTCCTTCTTTGTTGGTCATAACTTTAGTTATTGTAGCTCCAAATACATGGGATTTTTCTAAATCAAATTTATCATGTGGGCCATACATATTTGCATGCCTTATAACTGTGTGTTTTGTTCTTCCTAATCCAGCATAAAACTCGCACATTTTTTCAAGGTAATATTTTGTCCATCCAACCCCAAAATATTTTGGCAGAATATCTCCGCAAGCATCTGTTTCTTTTACAGGAACATCGCTTGGGGCATAAACAACAGTAGAGCTTGGGAAGATAACATGCCCGACATTATGCTCAAATGCAGCCCTCAATATTAAAGAGTTCATTACAGCATTGTCTGTGACATGAATATAAGGTTTTGTAACAATATCCTTTGAACCTGAAGTTACTGCAGCAGCTTGAACAATTATATCTTTTCCTTTTACAACTTTTTCAACATCTTTTTTGTCAGTTAGGTCTGCTTGGATCATTTCTATTTTAGGATTATCATAAGGCTCAGAATTAAAATATGTTCCATATACCTCATATTCTCCTTTATTAGCAAAATGTTCAGCAATATTTCTTCCAATAAATCCTGTTGCACCGCAAACTAAGAGTTTCTTTTTCTTGTTATTTGGAGAAGTGAATATATTATATCTCTTATCTGTAATATCTTTATTTTGCTTATACCAGTCCATAACCTCTCTTACACCTTCTTTAAGGGATATTTGAGGCTCCCATTCTATAAGAGATTTAGCTCTTGAAATATCCATTAATCTCTTTTTATCTCCTGAAGGTTTAGAAGTGTCCCATACAATCTGGGGCTTATTGTCTAAGTTGCTTATTATTATTTCAACAAGTTCTTTGATAGTGTATCCTGTTCCGCTTCCTAGATTTATAGGATTTTCAGGGCCAGGACATTTTTCTAAAGCAAGAAGCATTCCTCTGGCAACATCTCTAGCATGAATAAAATCTCTTATTGGAGAACCATCGCCCCACGCAACAAAAGGGTTTTCTCCGTCAACAGCCCTTTTTATTAAAGAGGGTATAACCATTGCGTTTTCTGGATCAAAATTATCATAAGGTCCATAAACATTTGCAGGCCTTACAATCGCAATCTTATCCCATCCGTACTGAAGTTTATAAGTCTCTGCTTGAAGTTCTCCCATTCTTTTTGCCCAACCTGGAAACTTATCATTTTCAGAAGGAAAAGTTTTCCAGACATCATCTTCATAAAAAACCTCTGAAGGATGATAAACCCCCACAGTGCTTGTGTAAAGATATCTTTCCACATTATTTTGTCTTGCTGCCTCCATCATATTGGTATTAAAAAGAAGGACTGGAACAAAAAAACTTGCCGGTTTTTCTCTGCTCATTTTTGGAGAGCCCTTAATTCCAACAAGATTGAAAACATAATCTATATCTTTACAAGATTTCATGCAGTTTTCAAATTTTGTCAAATCTACCTGCATAAACTCTGCTTCTGGATGTGCTCTCGAAGGGTCGTCTAAAGATGCTATTCTTACCTTAGCACCTTGCTCAATTAACATCTCAACTAAAGGTCTGCCAATAAGGCCTGTTCCTCCAGTAACCAACACCTTTTTGTCTTTGTATATACCCATTTTATTTTCCTAGATTAAGAAGTATAATAGCTCTTTTTAAAGATTTATGTAGTTAAAAAATATAGTAATAGTATATATAAAACAACAGATAATCTATTTTTGAAAAGGACCCTTAATAGTCAGGCCTCCATCCACTATAATATTTTGGCCAGTGATAAAACTTGCTTCGTCTGATAAAAGGAAAGCAACTACATTTGCTATCTCTTTCGGAAGTCCACAACGAGAAAGCAAATGTAGACCTCCAAGTCGTGGGTCTTCATCCATCTGGTCGGCAGTAGTCACACTATATTTTTCAGAAATTGCCTCTATTGCATTCTCTGTTAGAACTACTCCTGGACTGATAGTATTTACACGGATTCCTTCCTTAGCAAGGTCACGTGCCATACATTGAGTCATTGAGATTATTGCCCCCTTTGATGCACTATAAGTTACAAAACTTGGTTGGGATACTAAAGCAGAAATAGAAGAGATATTTATAATTGATCCACCACTGTTCTTACGAATATGAGGAACAGCATATTTAGAGCATAAACTATAACCTATAACATTGACACCCAAAATTTGTTGCCAATCACTTGTACTTGCTTCTTCAACACCTTTATATAAAAATTCTGCAGCATTATTAACTAAAAAATTAAGTCTACCATAATGTGAAACACATTTTTTCATAAGTTCTTGTACAGAGGATTCATTTGCTACATCAGTTTGAACAGCAATAACATCATACTCTTGCTCAACAAAATTCCTTGCAGTATCATCTGCCCTTTTTTTATCAATATCTGCAATTACAACCTTCCCTCCTTCTTTAGCAAGCCGTTCTGCAATAGCGCGCCCAATTCCAGTTGCCGCGCCTGTGACAACAGATACTTTATCATCTAAAAACTTCATTTCAATTAGTGGATTAAATTGAAGTTTAAATATTTTGTTGTAATAAAAACTATAGTAATAGTATATAGTATTTTAAAGATAAGAATTAAAAACTTCTGCTCTCGCCGCCATCTACTGTGATACATGCGCCATTAATATGTTTGGCTTTGTCTGAACATAAAAAAACCACTATTCCTGCAACATCTTCTGGTTTGCCCCACTCTTCTGAATTTTCTATTTTCCCATTAGGGTCATATGTTATCCTTCCTATATCTATCTGTCCTGGTGCTATTGAATTAAATGTTATTCCTTTATATTTTCCTGCAAGACTTTTCATTAAACTTATTTCTGCTGCTTTAGCCATATTAAACCAAGGCCTTCCTCCAGCCTCTTTCCCGTATGTAGAAGCTATTGTAATTACCCTCCCCCATTTTTGCTTCTTCATATGATGAAGGCACTTCATAGTCAATTTTCTGGCAACTCCGGCATTCTTTTCATAAACATCTTCCCATTCATCAAATTCTTCATACTCTTCACTTCCCCATCTGCCGCCTCCACCAACATTATTAATCAGAATATCATAATCTCCTTTAATCATACTTAAATCTCTTTTTAAGACATCTACTATAATTCCCTTAGTTCTTGAGCAAATATCTACTATACATCCCTCTTTTCTTAGTGCTTCTGCTATTGCTTTTCCAATTCCTTTGCTACCCCCTGTAACAAGTGCACGTTTCCCTTGTATATTTAACTCCATTTTTTCAGTTCAAATTTATTTAAATCAATCTCTTTAGGAATGCAATATAAAATCCCCCGATAAGTTAATCTTGGTTCGGACCAAGTATATTTTATATTATCTAAGGTTTCAAAATCTGGAAATAAACCCTTTAGATTCTCCACATCTTCTGCCTTTATTATATCGCAAGTTGCTAATTCATTTGTATAAAACTTAAAATCTGGGTTTACTTCTTTTAAAAGCTCGCCAACAACATTCCATCCAAGTGGCTCTCCATCATAATTACAATGCCCTAATCCATTATCAAAATCATGTATGCATATTATGCAATTCTTAAACCCTTTTAATGCTTTTAATTCATTTTTAACAACCCATTTTTCTTCTGGAGGGAGGTTAGGATCATAAAAATGTGCGTCCAAGTAAATAAATACAATATCTTTTCTTCCTGTTTTTTCATAATCCTCAATAAAATCTTTTAAGAATATTGGACTTGACTTTTTAAAGATAAAAACATTATTTAAATCTTTTATTTTTCCCCTAGCTATTTTTAAATATTCTTCAGAGATGTCGCAAGACAACACTTCTTTGAAATTATAAGAATGAAATCTTGCATTTACTCCCATAAATGCTCCAGTCTCCACAAAACTAGAAATATTAAATTCATCTCTTAATTTAAGAATTTGTTCAATTGCTCTCCTATCTAACCAGCACATAAAAAATTATTATAAAACAATCTATTTAAATTTTTATATAATAAGAGCCTATATAACAGATAATTTTTTAAATCACCTTTTTTTTAATAAGTTCTATGCCAAAGAAAAAAGTCCAGTTAAAATCTTCTAGCAAAATTCCAAAAATAGATAAAATACTTTTTGTCGGAACATTGAACAAATACTTTTTCCCTTATCAACACTGGTATCTTACACTAAAGAAATTCTGCAATAAAATTGTTACTTTTGATTTAAGATGGAATTATTTTACTTATGGTAAAAAAGGACTTAATCGAAGATTACTTTTACTCATAAAAAAAGAAAAACCTGATTATATTTTTTTGCTGACAAGTGCAGATTCTTATTACTTTGATACTTTGTTAAAAATAAGAGAAATTTCTCCAAAAACAAAAACAGTCATTTTTTCAGGAGATGACGATACTGGATTCCATCATTCTTCAAGATATCTTATTTTATTTTTTGATTATGGAATAATTTCTCCAAAAAAATACATTCCAAAGTACCACAAAGATGGCGTGAAAAATGTTTTTCATACTGTTGGTGCTTTAAATGCAGATTTTTTCAAACCCTTAAATCTAGAAAAAAAGTATGATGTCACATTTATTGGCTCTCCGAGAATGAAGGCTTCTGAAAGATATGATTCTGTTAAATTTTTGAAAGACAATGGAATAAAAATAAAAGTATTTGGGTGGGGATGGGAGAAATATCCTGAACTTAAGGATATTTATGAAGGCCCTCTAGAGTCAGATAAATTAGTAGAAGTAATAAACCAGAGCAAAATTCATCTAAGCATTTCAAAAGATAATTTCGGAAAAACCCAGATGGTTGCAAAACCCTTTGAAGGAGGTGCGTGCAAGACATTTGTTTTAACAGAATATCACAATGATTATTTGGAGTTTTTTAAAGAAGAAAAAGAAATTGTAACATTTAAAGATAAAGAAGAGTTATTGAAAAAAATCAAATATTATCTTAAACATAAAGATAAAAGAGAAAAAATTGCAGAAGCAGCTTATCAAAAAATCATTAAAAATTATAATTTAAAAGTAGAACTAATAAGGATTCTTAAAAAAATTCAGTCACAAGATAAGAATTTTACCCATAGAGAACTGCCAAAAATAAATAAGAAAATACTTCCTTTATCTAAAAAAGATTTAAATCTAAACTTAGATAAGCTTAAAAATAAATTAAAAAATTATGATTATGTTTATTTTGATTTTGGAAATAACAGTTTAAAATATAGGGAATATCTTCAGGCATATTCTTTGGAAAAAACAAAAAAACCAATAAGTTGCTGTAATTATTATGTTTATAATAATTTATTAGGGGATTATTTATATTTTTTAATAAATTATGCGTTTAAGCTTCTTGACAAAAAAGATTTTCATACGTTATTGAATATAAATCAGTTGATGGTGACAAAAGATTATTTTTTAGGGAATATTAGCAAATTTAGAAGAATTTCCAAAGGAGAGGAGATAGATTTTATAACTAAGAGCAATACAGCATTTGTTTCTTTTCCTTTGATAAGGATTAAAAAATTCAAATTTAAAGATTATGAAAAAATGAAAAATGTTTTTGAATTTAAATTTTTGTATAGGCTATACTCTCTCAAACAAGCAAAAAATCCTTTTTTAATTGTTTACTCGCTTGCTCTTTTATTTGAGGTATTAAAAGGAAAAGGATTTATTTTAAAACATCTATTCAGCATTCTGAGAGACAAAGACAAGAGATTAAAAATAAGAAGTTATGAAAAACAGCATCAAAAATAATCTCTTAAGAGAAATTTATTTAAATCTTAATAATTCAAGATTATCATGAAAATAGCACATATAAGTACTTTTTATACTCCTGCAATAGGTGGAGTTAAGCAGGTTATTGAAGAGCTTGCTAAAAGGCAGAAAGCTGAAGGGCATGAAGTTCATGTATATGTTTCTGATTGGGACAAAGACAAAAGAATTGAAGTAAAAGACGAAGTTATCGAAGGAATTCATGTGCACAGATGCAAGCATGTCTTCAGAATAGCTAATTTTGCAGTAATTTTCCCATCTGTATTTTCTAAACTTCTTAAAGGAGATTTTGATATTATTCATAGCCATGTTTTTGGACACTTACATTTTGTTTTAGCAGCTTTAGCCTCAAAAATTAAAAAAATTCCACACATACACACCACTCACTGTCCATGGACAGATGCTTTCAGGTCCTTGCTTGGAAGGGTTGGAGTTTTTTTAAGTTATAATATTTTTTCAAGACTTGCTTTAAAACTTACAGATAAGGTTATTGCAATAACTCCCTGGGAGCTTAGTTTTATTAGAAAATATGGGGGCAAGGATGAACAGATTGTTATCCTTCCAAATGGGATGTCAAATGATTTTTTCAAAAAAGTCCAGAAAAATAATTTTAAGAAAAAAAACAAAATAAAAGGAAAGCTAGTCTTGTTTTTTGGCCGCCTTAATGTCACAAAAGGTCCAGATAAATTTGTAGAAATAGCTAAATTAATTTTAAAGGAAAGAAAAGATATAACTTTTATTATTCGCGGACCAGACGAAGGAATGAAGGAAAGAGTCAAGGAGCTAATTGGAAATGAAAAAAAGATATTGCTCTTGCCAGAAACAAGGGATAAAAAAGAAATTATAAAAATGTATCAGGCAGCAGATGTTTTTGTTCTTCCAAGTTATAGAGAAGGACTTCCATTAACTTTATTTGAGGCAATGGCTTCTGGACTTCCAATTGTAGCAAGTCCAGTAAATGGAGTTCCTTATGAAATGAATAACAACAATGGTTTTCTTGTCAAGTATGGAAATAATGAAAAATTCAAAGAAAAAATCATCCAATTATTAGATAATAAAAAATTAAGAAATAAGATAATAAAAAATAATCTTGAAAAAGCAAAAAAATATCGATGGGACATTATAGTTAAAAAAACAATGAAAATATATAAGTCAGTTATTTAGCCAGTCTGAAATCTTTCATTTTTATCTTGTATTTTGTTGGGTCTTTTATGTTTGCCCAGTAAAAAGCTTCTTGCCTTAGTCTGCATGATAAGCAATATCCACAATGTTCTATGTTTTTCTTTTTTGTTCCAATATAACAGCTATAAGTATCTCTGAAATTTACTCCAAGTTTATTTCCAAGAGCAATTATTTCATCTTTGTCTTTTTTTATTAAAGGAGCAATAATTCTCCCTTTTACGCTTGTTGAGGTTTTCCTTAGCTTATTCATCTCTTTGACAAATTTCATAGTTGTATCTGGATAAGCTTCCCTGCCCTCACTTTTAAATCCAGTAAAAATATCATATTTTTTGTTCTTTATCTGAAGAGACTCTGCTAAAGCAAGAGCATAAGTAAGAAAAACAGTGTTTCTGCAAGGAACATAATATTTTAAAGACTCTTTTTTTGTATCTTTAAGCTGCTTTCTTTTTATTTTTTTAGTCTTTTTACTCTTGTTTATTAACGAAGAAGAGATTTTGCCAAGCCAGTTTAGTTCTACTTCAATAAACTCTGCTTTTAGTTTTCTTGACACTTTTTTTGCTGCCTTTCTTTCTTCTGTTGCAGTTCTTTGGCCATAATTGAAGAACAAGATAATAATATCCTTATAACCAAGTTTTTTCTTAACATAATAAGCTGTTACTGTGCTATCCAGTCCTCCAGAGCATAACACAATTGCATTTTTCATACATATTTTACTTTAATAATCTTTTTAAATCTCCCTTTTCTCTTGTTTTAATGAAAAAACAAGCTAAAGACTTAAAGCAAGGGGATAAAATACTTATAGCTGATCAGTCCTGTACTATTGAGGATATAGAAATATCAGACATAGGGAAGCATGGAAAAAGAAAATGCAGAATAGAAGCCTTAACAGAAAAAGGAGACAAAATAGTCATAATAAGGCCAGAAGATTATTTATTTGATTCTGTATAATTAAAGAATTTTTTTAAAGTGATAGATATAATAATAACATCTTATAATGAGCCCAAAGCAACTTTAAGAGCTGTAAATGCTTTTTTAAATCATTCTATTCCAGAGAAATTCAGAATTATAGTGTGCGACCCTTTTCCTGAAGTTAAAGCATTTCTTAAAGAAAACATTAAAGATAAAAGAGTAGGATTTTTTCTTGATCCAGGAGAAGGCAAGAGTTATGCACTAAATCTTTTGTTTGAAAAACTGCCTGGAACCAAGGATGATATTTTTATTCTAACAGACGGAGATGTTTATGTTTCTAAAAATGCAGTCTCTGAAATACTAAAAGTGTTTAAAGATCCCGAAATTGGGTGTGTTACTGGAAAGCCTGTATCTCTTGATTCAAGAGATAATAAATATGGTTACTGGAGCCATCTTTTGTTTTCAGGAATACACAGAGTAAGAAAAAAGTTTTCTTCTGAAAAAGCTTTTTTTGAGTGTTCTGGATATCTTTTTGCAATAAGAAAAGGGGTAATAAATGATTTTCCACTAGATGCTTCAGAAGATTCTGTTATTCCTTATTTATTCTGGAAAAAAGGCTATAAAATAGGTTATGCAGAAAATGCAGAAGTTTATATTAAAAATCCTGACAACATAAAGGACTGGAAAGCTCAAAAAATAAGAAACATAAAAGGGCATGAAAACCTGACTAAACTTTTTCCAGATATGCCAAGAACAAAATCATTTTGGAACGAGGTCAAATACGGATTTTTCTATGCATTAGCTTATCCTAGAAGTTTAAAGGAGTTTTCCTGGACAACACAGCTTTACAAAGCAAGACTTGGAATTTACAAAAAAGCATTTAAAGAATTAAAAGAGCAAGAAGTTTATTCTGACGGGTGGAGAGAAACAGAAATAGAATCAACAAAGCCTTTGGATTAATTTCATTTTTTTAATAGTTTTCTTATCTCTTTTTCTAATTCTTCTAATGAAGTTGTAATCTTCATTGAACCTAAGAGAACAGCAGACAAATAATCTAATGCATCTTCAACAGGCTCGTCTGTTTTTATTCCAATAGCAGGAATTCCTTTTGCATAAGCATAACCTAACTCCCACGAAGTTCCTGCACCAACATGCAACCCATTTAAAACAGCAATAATTAGTTTGCAGTTTTTAAAGCCGTCTACAATATCTCCTTTAAAGACTCTCTTAATATCTTTTATTCCTTTAGCAAGCCCAACATCTCGGTGAGGCAAAAATGTTTCTAATCCAAGTTTCTTGCACATTTTATCAATTTTTTCAAGAAACTCCCTTTCTGAATTAGTACAAAGTTTTCCAGCTATATAGGTCTTATATTTCATTTTATTGCTCTCTTAGTTTTTCTTTGATAAAACTTGTCTTTTTAAAAAGAAAGTTTTCTTTCATAAAACTTATATATAGCCCCTAATTATAAATTTAACGATGAAAATTTTAATCATAAAACTAGGAGCAAAAGGAGATGTAGTTAGAACCCTTCCCATACTTCTTGCTCTTAAAGAAAAATACCCTGATTCTAAAATTTCTTGGATTACAAAGCCTTTATCTAAAGAAATCTTGGAAAATAGCCCTTATATTGATAAAATACTAACTTTTCCTAGTGAGATTAATGAAAAGTTTGATATATTATATAATTTTGATATAGAAGAAGAAGCAACTAAGCTGGCTGGAAGTGTAGAAGCAGATAAAAAATACGGATTTTATTATGATGAAGGTTATGCTTCTGCCTTTAACTTATCTTCAGAATACTATCTTAATACTTTGTTTGATGATGAAACTAAAAAAACCAACAAAAAAACATATCAGGAAATGATGTTTGAAGTTGCTGAACTTCCCTATAAAAAACAGCACCCTCCTTTTTATTTAACAGAAGAAGACAAAAATTATGCAGAGTCTTTTATTAAGAAGAATAATCTTAATAAAGAAAAACTTGTAGGGCTTCATATTGGAGCAAGTCCAAGATGGCCATCTAAAGCCTGGTCAGATAATAAGATTAAAGAGTTTATTATAGAAGCCAGTAAAAAAGGATATGAAATTTTATTATTTGCAGGACCTGACGAACCTTCCAAACCTCAAAAATTTACAAAAGAAGTAGCAAATACAAAGATTTACACAAATGACCCAGCAAATTCAGACAGGCAGTTTGCCTCTTTAGTTAATCTATGTAATGCTATGGTTTGTTCAGATAGCTTCTCCTTGCATATTTCTCTTGCATTAAAAAAACCCACCATAGGATTATTTTTTTGCACCTCCCCCAACGAAGTAGAGGGATATGGCTTGTTAAAAAAATTAGTCTCTCCTCTTCTCTATGATTTTTTCCCAGAAAAACAGGATATTTATTCAGAAAAACTTGTCAATAGCATATCAGTTGAGGAAGTTTTAAAAGCCCTTGCCTCTTTTAATAATAATGGAAGAGAATAAAGAAGAGAAAAAAGCTGAAAAAGAATTTGAAAAAAAAGAGAAAAATTTTGAAGTTAGAATTTTAAATTGGTTTAAAGATTCTAACAATGCTATACTTTTTGGAATCTTAGTTTTAGCTTTTATAATCCGTATATATTATCTTATTATTACCAAGAATCAGGCTTTGTGGTGGGATGCGCTTTGTTATGGTAGCCTGGCAAAAAATTTTATTACCCATACATGGAATCATGTTCCACTAATAGTTGGGGAAACAACTATAAGGCCTATGATACTCCCACTCTTATGGTCATTATTACTAAGACTAAAACTTTCAGAACTTACTTCTAAGTTTATTTTAGAGTTTATTCCTTCTATGCTTACTATATTTTTTATTTATATTGCTGCAAAAAAACTTTATAACAAAAGAATTGCTTTAATTTCTGCTTTTGTTCTTACAGTTTCCTGGATGCATATTTTTTATTCAATGAGGATGCTAACTAGAGTTCCAGGACTTTTATTTTCAATAATAGGCATTTATTTCTTTTTTAAATCTGTGGAGCATGAGAAAATACATCTAAAATATTTTGCTTTAGCTGTTTTCTTTGCATTTATTGCAGTATTAATGAGATGGACATACGGATTAACTGGAATAACTTATATTTTATTTTTGATTTTCACAAGAAAATTAAGTTTCATAAAACAAAAAGCTTTCTGGATAGGGGGTATTATTGGCTCAATTCCAATAATCTCGTTTTTCCTTATAAACTTAGTTAAGTATAATCATTTGTTTCCTGCTCTTTCTGTTTATTCCTCATCTGCTGCAAAAAAAACCTCTTTTGCTTTTTATACAATTAATTTTATACCCCATATTTTACAAAAAGTTTTTTTGATTTTCTTTATCTTAGGATTGGTAGTTTTAATAACTCAGCTCATTTTAGGTTTTGGTTATATCTCTAAAATAAAAAAATTAAAATCTCATCTTTTTATCCTTATTCTTTTATTGTTAAATCTCTCTTTTTTAATATTTTATATTAAAGAAAGTGTAGATAGTTATTTATTTGAGTGTTTTATTTCAATAATTTTGATAGTGGCAATTGGATTGAATTATAGTTATTTATTTATAAAAAAACATAATAAACTTCTAGCTATTTTATTTTTAGTTTTCTTCCTTGCTTTTGGAAGTTACTCTAGTTTAAAGTATGGGGATGCTATAATTCAATCTAAAAAAGAATCTTTTATGCAGATGAAACAAGCGTTTTTATGGGCTAAAGACAACACTCCTGAAGGTTCGGTTTTTTTTGGAAAAGGACTTAGTCCGTATATAATTTATTACGGTGAGAGAGACTCATTAGAATTTTCAGAAGGCATGATTAATTCAAGTTCTCAGGATACGCTAGAGTTTGACTATGTAGTTATCCACGCATTTAACCCTCATGAAGACTCTTATATAAATTACCTAACTTCAATACAGGAGAATCTCACCCTTGTTCACCAGGTTTTCTTTCCTGGACAGAGCCAACCAGCTGTAGCAATATACAGATACGACAAATAATCAAAAATATCTCTCTATTTCTTTAAATGTTTTTTTATTTTTAATAAAGAACTGATATGCAATACTCTTTTTCAAAATAATCTTCTCTTTTTGAAGCTCTTTATCACTTATCTTCCTTAAGCTCTGAACTTCTTTATGTTTTTCTTTAATCTCCTTCATATGTTTCCATATCCATGCAATAGATTTTGTTACTGGAAGCACTCTTTTAGGAAATGCAATCGCGCTTGCTATTTCCATAAGAATTCTTTTTACTATCAATTTATTAATACTCTCTCCTGAATAATTTTTCAAAAAACTCAGCAAGACATTTCTATGAATAAGATAATCTTTTTTTGAGTTCATTTTCAGTGTTTTTACAGAATAATATCCAAGATGATATATTTTTGAGCTAGGCACACAAAAGATTTTTCCTCCAGCAAGATTCACCCTCCAGCAAAAATCCATTTCCTCGCTGTACATAAAAAAATCCTCATCAAATAAGCCTACTTTTTTTATAATCTCTCTTTTTGCTATAAAACAAGAGCCGCATGCCCAAAATATCCTTCTACTTTCATTATACTGCCCTTTATCTTTTTCAATTTTATCAAATAGCCTTCCTCTGCAAAATGTATATCCGTATTTGTCAATAAATCCCCCTGCAGCACCTGCATGATCAAAATACTCTTTGGTTTTCAAATTAAGGGTTTTTGGTTGGCAAACATCTGCATTATTTTTTTCTGCAAAATTAACTAGCTCTTTCAGCCAGTCTTTTTCAACTTCTGTATCATTATTCAACACAACAACATAATCTGAATTTGTTTTCTTAACAAGATAATTATGCCCACCTGCAAATCCAAGATTTTTCTTACTCTTAAATAACTTAACTTTATACTTTCTGACTATTTTCTCACTATTGTCTGTTGTATTATTCAACAAAATTGCAATCTGAAAATTAAGATATTTAGTCTGCATTAATGACTTTAAACAATTATCCAAAATCTCTTCTCCATTAACATGAATAATATTTACACTGACTTTTGGCATTTTTTTCAGATTTTTTTGTTTAATTTTTTTTGGCATTTTTATTTAGTTTTTGAGCATTCTATTTCCATTAAAGAGCCAAGATTTAAAAAACTGGCAAGTAAGCTGGCTGGAAGGAAAAATAATTTAGATAAGCTTGAGGGCTCTTTGTACTGTTTTTTACTTTTTTTCTCAATCTTCTGAAATTTTAATGAGCCATATAACATATAAGGAAGGTCATAAACTTTTATCTTGTTTATTTTAAATCCAGATTTCCTTAGAAAAAATGACAGATTCTTAGGATTGTAATTATAAAGATGTCTTGGTATGTCATATCCATACCAGTTTTGTTTAAAAATTCTATTCCATAAACTTCTTGTATTTGGAACCGTGATTATCAGCTTTCCAGATGGCTTCAGCCAGTCATAGCATTTTTTTAAAACTTGTTTTTGATTAGGAATATGCTCTAAAACCTCTCTTAAAATAATATAATCAAAACTATTTTTTGGATATTTCACTTTTGCAATTGTCTGCCTGCTTATTCCAAGCTTTTTCTCACTATCTGTTAGTTTAGCACCATAAGGCTCTAAACCAGATGTTCTTAAACCATAATTTTGATATACCTGTAAGCTTAATCCATTGCCACACCCAATTTCAAGAATCTTTTTTCCTTTATCAATATAATATATAGATAATAATGGCTTAATAGGAAATAGCAAAAGATTCAAAAATAAATTCTTTTTTGAATAATAATATGCTGATATTTTATGATAAATCATAGCTAATTTATTATCTTTAAATGAGTAGTATTCTTGTTCTGGATAATATTTAGATAATTGTTTTTCATCAAGTAAGGGTTCAACAAAATCCAATCCACAGTTAGAACATCTAAGCAAAGAAAAATCTCCATCTACAAAATACTCTTTATCATAAAGATTCTTGTATCTTACTATAAGCTTTTCACTATTACAACAAGGACATTTTTTTCCCATCTTAGTCTTTGACTTATTTACATCAAAACATACATTATGGCAGAATTAAGTTTATAAAACTTATTTTTATACTCATCTTATGAAAAAGGTGTCAGTAGTACTTCCGGTATACAATGAGGAGAGATATATAGAAGGCATTTTCAACTCAGTTTTGGATTTTTCTAAAAAAAATCCCTCTTATGAGTTTATTTTTGTAAATGATGGTTCAACAGACAATACAAAAGAGATTCTTAAAAATAAGACTAAGTCCTCTAAAACTAAAAACATAAGATTGATATCTAATAACCCAAATCAGGGCAAGGGCTATGCTATAAAAAAAGGAGTTGAACAAGCAAATGGAAATTATATTTGTTTTACAGATGGAGATTTAGCTTACTCACTAGATCACATACCAATATTAGTAAAAAAACTAAAGGATTCAGATGTAGTTATTGGTTCTAGAGGGCTAGTTTCAGAAAATGTCAACAATGTAACCACTCTAAGAAGAATTTTTGGAGTTGTGTTCAATCTTCTTACAAGAGCAATTCTAAGCCTGAATTATAATGACATGCAGGCAGGAATTAAAGGGTTTAGAAAACAGGTTGCAAAAGAACTTTTCAGCAAGCAAAAACTCAAAGGATTTTCTTTTGATGTTGAAATCCTTTACTCTGCATCAAAAAAACATTACTCCATATCAGAAGCTCCTGCAAGGCTCTCAAAAGCCCACATGCATCAAGCCTCCAACGTCAACCTCTTAAAAGATTCCACAAAGATGTTTTTTAATTTGTTTAAGATACGGATGGGAGGTTAAGTATGGTAAGG
>CAZQLD010000012.1:35287-36393 GCA_964594115.1 Candidatus Woesearchaeota archaeon | reverse complement strand
GGCCTGGATTTAAAATATTTCATAAATTTTATCAGAGAAATAGAGTGTTAGAAATCCAGATTTTTTATTTTCTTGAATTTTTTTAGAAGTAACTATACAATTTCTCTTCCAATAAAATCTTCATGCCCTTTTTCTGCATGTCTTAAAGCTTTGAAGAAATTTTTCACATTTGCATTTTCAGCATTTTCTAGGAATTTTGTGTATAATTCAACTGCATGATGCTCTAGTTCATGTGTTCTTTTTAAATCTTTTTCTATGCTGCCCTTGCTTTTTTCTCCTTCAAATTCTGGAATTTCTATGTTTAAAAATTTTGCAGCTATTTCTGCATGCTCTTTTTCAACCCTTGCTAATTGTTTAAACAACCTGTTGTACTTAGAATATTTTTCCTGACTTTTAACAACATCTTCATAATAAGCAGTAGCATTAACCTCTAGCTTTAATGTTTCCTCAATATCTTTTTTCTCTTGCTCTGTTAGCTCACATTTCCAGAGCACAGAGAATTCCTCTATTTTTCTTAAGTAATTCTTAGGAGCCCCGCAAAACGGGCAGTCTTCTGGCTCTTTTCCTCCAAGATAAGGTTCTCCGCATATTTTACAAACATAAAGCTCTACCATCTTACTATAAGTGAAAAAGGGTTTTTAGATTTATCGGATAAAAAACCTTAAAAACCCATAATTCATATTAATTTAACCCAAAATTGGGAAAAAGAGTTCTGATAGATTAAGATGGCGCAATCAGGATTAATTTATGCACAGGGTAAAGAACTGACAGCCCCTTCTCTTTGTAAAATTAGGGAAGAATATTTTCTTGCTGCAACTATTGAAACCTCAGTAGCAGATGTTGAGAATGTAAATGAAACAAACAAAATTATAACCCTTCGCCCTGAAGTTATAGCCCCTTATAGTGTTGATAGAGGGACAGGAATACTTAAAGGATATTTTGCTTATGGGAAGCAAAAAAATAAGCAAGTGAAATTTGATGTATATGCTCCTCATCCAGCTGTGAAATCCAAATTTCCTCCTAAAACACTGGAAACTGCAATTGCTTTATTTTTATTACAATTAAATAAAAAAGGATACTCAATCAACCCGCGAGCAGTTAAATTT
>CAZQLD010000012.1:0-35187 GCA_964594115.1 Candidatus Woesearchaeota archaeon | reverse complement strand
CCTCCTTTAGAGCTGCTTATGCAGCTCCTTCTGATAATATCCTCAACCTGCTCTCTAATTGTCAGTAAGTTCTTTTTAGCTCTTCTTTTAAGAATCTTAACTTCTTCAGCATCAAGAGAAATTGTTAGTTTCATTTTCTCATTTCTTTTTTCTAAAAAGATAAGCAACTAAAAAACCTACGCCCAATCCAATAAGAGTACAGCCAGCCACATGTCCAGTGATAAGTCCTATACCAAGCCCTATAAATAAGAATGCGGGTATGACCCAGTCGCTTTTATCTTCTTTCTTTTTTCGCTTTTTCATTTTTCTTTTAAAATAATTGAGAGTATAAGAGCAAGAATAGCTGCAATAAATGCAGCTGTAAGACCAACACACAATCTTCCACCATTAAGAAGCTTTGCTGCATAAGGCCCTGTGCCTCCCCCTACTGCTCCAGAAAGTAGAGCAATTAAGATAGTTTTTTTCTTTTTATCCATTTTAATTTTCACTTCTTTTTATTTTAAATAAGCTCTGTATAAAGGTCTTATTGCTAAGATTACAAAAGCCACTAAAAACCACCAAGGATTTATCGAAACAGCTAAATCCATTGCAGCTGGCCAAGTTGTTACAATAAACAAAACAAGTGCTGCAACAGATAGTTTGACTAAAGCAACATCCACCCCATCCATTTTCTTGACTTTTTTATCCCAAGATTTCATTTTTTCTTAACATAAACTTTTTGAACTTGGAAGCTTTTATAGATTCCTTCTAAAATATCTGTCCCTGCATAACCCGCAAGCAAAGACAGCCTGTAATCAAAATCAAATATAATCCCAACAAAAATTCCAATAATTACTGCAATAGCAACTGTAATCACATAATAATTCCACAAGATTCTTCTTTTAAGACTTAATGCCTTTAGCAGACCAACAAATCCTCTTGTTAATCCCCCAATTCCTCCAAGAACTGCTGGCAAAACTATTGGATGCATCTTACTAAACCTCTTTTACAGAATAAAATACCTTCAATCTTATTTAAATGTTTTGAAGATAATTATTATATTTAAAATTTTGGTTTTTCTATGACTAAACTTAATATAATATAAGACAAGACAAGTGAAGGCAAGCTGAAATACAAAGAGCTCTTTTTTAATGTTTCTAAAGACCACATTGAAGGACAACTTCCAAGAGGAATATACATCTTTAGATTATTGTCATAAACAAATTCCAATTTCTTTGAACACTCGTTATGAATTCCCCAGCTGCTTGCTAAGAGTGCAATGATTGCAACAAGGATGCACAAGACAAGCTTCTTTTTTGTGGGCATAAGACTCATT
Source organism: Candidatus Woesearchaeota archaeon (assembly GCA_964594115.1). Taxonomy (GTDB): domain Archaea; phylum Nanobdellota; class Nanobdellia; order Pacearchaeales; family GW2011-AR1; genus MFWN01. The sequence goes on along the minus strand of CAZQLD010000012.1, from coordinate 33,872 downwards.
TTTTCTTTTTTCCTTTTGTGAAAAACTTAAGAGCAGGACAGCACCTACTTCCCTGCTTGCAATGCTTACAAGCAATTTTCCCGTAGATAATAGGGTCTAAAAATAACCATGAGAATACAGGGTAGATTATTGCTATTAAAGTTAGAGTATGGAACCCTCTTGAAATTAATAATGCAATTCCAACAATCAATGGAATCAAAATTACAAGAATATGCGGAATAAAATCTTTCCATTTGAGCTCTCTTTCACAGAATTTTTTAGGATTGCCTTTTTTAAGAAATATTGCTGCAAATTTTCCTTTACCAAATGCACATCCTCCACCATAATAATAACAATACCTGCATCCTTCTCTATAAACACTAAACTCAAGAAAAATAAGATAAACAACATACAAACTTCCAGTAATCCAGCTTAATCTAAACATTATGTATGCTCCTGCAACATAAACAGCAAGCATTAATATATTTGCAATAAGAACCATCCAAAAAGGGTATTTATTATAGATTTTTGGTTTTTTCATAATTATTGTAAAAGACAAAACTTTTTAAAACTAATTATTCTCAATTTCCACATCTTCTAGGCATTCATCAAGAGGAATTCTTACACCCTTATTTGTTACAATAAATATTTGTTTAAAGTTCCCTGTTTGTTTTACATTTTCTAAAACATAGCTCCGCCCATCCTTTCTATGTTTAAATTTATTCCCTACTGCTTCTTGTATTTGGCAATTCCTAGTATAATCTCCTAATGTTGTCATAATTAATAGAAGTAAAAATAATATTTAATTTTTTATAAATTACATTTATCCTCTTGCAAGTAAAAGGAAACTTAAAAAAGCTAAAATACCCAAAACAAGAAGAACTATTGCCATCATCACTGCAATTTTTTTCCTCTTTTTTTCTTGTTTTGTCAAATGCCTTATTTTTCCTTCTTTTTTATATTTAGCTTCTAAAGCTGAACCTATTGCCAATCCAATAGCCATTCCAAATCCTGGACCTAAAGCAATATTATCCAAAGCAATTCCAAATGGCAAACCAAAAGCCATTCCAATTGCCATCCACATGCCTATGAAATGCCCTTCAGGATATTTTCCAGTTTTTTTGATTTTTCCCCGGTCTTTTTTTCCAGCAATTGCCACAAAAATTCCAATACCTAGGATAATCAATGCAATAATTATAGCGACTATTAAGATTGTCATAATTATTTTTAGAACCTGGGGTTTTTAAATTCTTCCTAAAACATAAATTTATATACCCTTAAAACTCCACTTTTTATTATGGAGGAAAACATGGAAGATCGAGAAATGCATAAGGCAATTTGCTCTGATTGTGGAAAGGAATGCGAAGTTCCTTTCAAACCAACAGAAGGAAAACCAGTTAGATGTCAAGAGTGTTTCAGAAAAAACAGGCCTCAGAGAGGTTTTGGTAACAGAAGATTTGACAACAGAAGATTCGATAGAAGACCAAGAGAAATGCACAAAGCAATCTGTGCCAAATGCAAGAAAAAATGCGAAGTTCCTTTCAAACCAACAGAAGGAAAACCTGTTTTTTGTAAGGAATGTTTTGAAAAACAAAAGAATTCTGAAGAAGATTTTTAATAAAGATAAGGAATCTTTTAACAAATTTTTTAAACCCTTTTTTGTTATATTTATGGTTAAAAAGAAATGTAAGGATTGTGGAAAGGATCTTGAAAAAAAGTCCAAGTCAAGATATCCTGGAAATATTGTGATAAATGTTCTAAAGAAAGGAAAACTAACTTCTTAACACCTAAATTCTTATAAAGACTATGTTTTAAATATAAAAATACAAAGTAGAATGTGGAGCTTATATTCAAATAAATTAGGTGAAGAGGTTTATCTAAATCCTCTAATTTTTTCTAATGGAAAAACACAGGAAGATGTTGTTAAAGAGGTAATTAAGGCTATTAATAGGGGATATAAGGTTATTTTCATTAAAGGAGTATGCGGAACCGGCAAATCTGCTATTGCACTAAATCTTGCAAAAGAAATTGGAAAAGCATCTATTGTCGTGCCAATCAAAAGTTTACAAAAACAATATGAAGAAGATTATGTTAATAGAAAATATTTATTAAAAAATAACAAAAAACTAAAAATAAAAATCATAACCGGAAGAGCCAATCATACATGCCCTTATCTACAGGAAAATGCTTTAGAGTTTCCAGAGCATAAAACAGAAAAAGATTCTAAGTTATTTGAGTTTGATGGCATAGGAAGGGAAATGGATGAAGGAAATTGGAATAGCTTTGAGATAAATTATCCGACTGAAGAACTCTCATGCAATAATCCCCAGCTTCCTTGTAAGATTGAAATTAAAGAAAAAAATATTAAACAAATCAGAGAGTATTTAAAGCAGAATCCAAAAATTAAGATGTCTGATTTTGTTAATGTTGCTATAAATAATATTAAGAGGATGTCAATTGCCCCTGTTTGCCCTTACTGGTCTCCAATAGTCCCAAAGGAAATCGACTTAAATTTAGAAGCTAACCGCAAAAACTACTCTGGGCTGGATAACAGGGAATTCACAATTTACCAAAGAGAGCCAGGTTGTGGTTATTGTGACCAGTTTAATGCGTATATTGATTCTGATGTGATAATCTTTAACAGCCAGAAATACAAGCTTGAAACAATCATGAACCGCAAACCCAATACTGACATAGAAATTATAGATGAGTGTGATGAATTTTTAGATAGCTTTTCAAATTATAAAAAAATTAATCTTAACAGGCTGAATTTTGCCTTAGGAAGTTTATATGCGGGAGATCATAAAACAACCAATATCATCGATGAATTAATAAGAGCAACAAGACAAATATTAAATAATAAGAAAATTGAAGACAGTGTTTTGAATCAGGAAATACTTCACATAAAAGACACAAAGATTCTTTCTTTGTTGAAATACTTTCTGGATTCAAACCTGATGGAATATGTTGAATGTGATGAAGAAAACTACTGCTATCATGCAGATGATGTAGCACGAACATTTGATGGTTTTTTTGAAGAAACCTATCTCTCTTTTTATAAAGAAGACAAAGACATCATCGTTAGGCTAGTAACAACAAACCTTGAAAAAAGATTCAAAGAACTTCTTGACAAAAATAAGGTAATAGTGATGATGTCTGGAACAATCCACTCAGAAAGTGTTTTGAAAAACATATTCGGGTTAAGTGAGTTCAAGGTTATAGAAGCAGAAACAGAAATGCCCGGAAAGGTAATAAAACAAAGGACAGGATTTGAAATGAATTGTAAGTATGATAATTTTCAAAAAGGCAGAATAACAAGAAAACAGTATCTTTTATCTTTATCAAAATGCATAGAACAGGCAAAAAAACCAGTATTAGTTCATGTTAATGCATTTAAAGACCTTCCAACAGAGCAAGAAACGAGGCAATATAATCTAGATTTAATGACAGGAGAAAAACTAAGACATCTTCAGCAGAAAGATAGTGTTGGAGAGCAAGTTGAAAAATTTAAACAAAAAACTATAGATATTTTATATTCTACAAAATGCAATAGGGGAGTGGATTTTCCAGGAGACACTTGCAATAGCATAATACTAACCAAATACCCTTATCCTAATGTTAACTCGCTTTTCTGGAGAATTTTAAAAAAGACCAAGCCCCAGTATTATAATGATTTTTATATTGATAAGGCAAGAAGAGAGTTCTCGCAAAAAATTTATAGGGGCCTAAGAAGCAAGGATGATAGTATTTTTCTTTTATCTCCAGATTCAAGAGTGTTCTAAAAATTTAAAAACAATATATATTTTCAATCAAAACTTATTTAAATAAAGTTTATTGTATAGTTTAGAGATGAAAGGAGGTGTTTAAATGGCATTTGAAGCATGTGAACAACTTATAAGTGGGGAGCTTTCAGGAGAAGCAGCTGCAGAAGCCTTAGCACAATGCCCTGGTGCAAGTTTTTTAGCAGGCGGAATTTTAGGAATAATAATAGCATTAGGGTTGGCGATTGTTCTTCTTTTTATATTAGCAATCTATATCTACGAGTCTATAGCAAGATCCACAATTGCTAAAAAATTAAAACATAAATATCCTTGGTTAGCATGGATACCTTTTGCAAGAACATCTTTAATTCTACAGTTAGGAGGATTTCATTGGGCATGGATATTTTTAGTCTTAATACCTATTTTAGGTTGGATAGCTTTAGCTATTTTAATGATTATAGCTTTTTGGAGGGTTTTTGAAAAGAGAAAATATCCAGGATGGCTTGCTTTAGTACCTCTACTGTGGTTTTTACCAATAATAAGCGGACTCGCTGGTATAGCTTTCTTAGTAATCATAGGATTTGTTGCATGGAAAGATAGAAAATAGTTTTTTATCTTTCCTTCTTTTTATTTTATAACCCAAAATTCCCAATAAAATTCTCAATAACTCTGTATTCTTCTAAAAACTCATTACCTTTTTTTGTCAGAGAAAAAGTTTTCTTGTCTTTTTTACCAATATCCAAGTTAATAAATTTTTTACTTATTAATTCATTGATATACTCTTTAAACATTTGCGGAGAGAGGTTAGAAGCATACAGTAACCTTGTAGGCTTTATACTTCTATTTTCTCTAATTGCGTTGAGGATATCTTTGATTACCCCCAATCTTTCCCTTTTCTTTGCCATTTTTGATTATTATAGGTTATCTGATTTTTTTGTTACTTTCATAACTCCATACAAAAATAATAAGAAGATTATTGTATTCAGAAAATAAATGCCCATTATTCCTCCCTGATGCCAGTTAAAAAAAGTTGCTACAAAAAAATTTGACAACCAGGCAACAAGATTAATTAGCATTACTATAAAATATAGTTTCAGAAATTCTTTTTCTTTGCTTTTTTTATAATTTATATAGCTTATTATGCTTACATAGCTAAACAAAGTAATTTGCAATAAAAACATAAAAGAATAGGTCTTCCATAGATAATCTAAAAGAGCAACTATAAATGCCAAAGTATAAAAGAGCGCAATTTTTGTATTGAACAATGAACTAAAACTTTTTTCTCCGATTTCAAGTTTCTTCCATAAAAGGCTATAGAGTAATGAAAATCCAGCCATAATCAGGAAGAACTCAAATACGATTTTCATTATAGAAGCATAAAAAGGATTTCTGTTGCTAAGAAAATAAACCGTGCTTAGCAGGTATCTCATCACAAAAGCAAGGCCATAAAAAAAGAAAGCATTCCGAAAATATCTGATTCCCTGATGAAAACTAAGGCGGAACAATCTGTCAGTTTTAATAACTATGATAAAACAAATAAGACCTACTATAATTGTATAAACGAATTTGAGTAATTCTCTGTTTCGCAGTGCAAAGTCATAAATATACATACAATCGAATCTTTTTTTATTTATTTAAATTTTTATGTAGGAGAATATAGATTATTCCTATATATCTTATGTATTTACTTTTACTTCTGATTGTTTTTAAAGCTATTTTCTTTAAAATATTCATAACAAATTAAAAGGAGGTAAAATGAAAACACAGATTCAACACAAGGATAAGGGAAAATTAAACACCTCTCAGGTGGTCTCTTGTTCATATTTAGATTTACAGTATTTTTTCGTTGCAGCAGGACGGCAAGTTTTTTTCCACCACTCTTTTTTCAACTTGCCCTCCTGCCCCTCAAACTCCATAAAGCAATAAAATGAAAAACCCCCCATAGCACCATCAAAATAGGATAAGGGAATGAAGACTAGGCCCTTTTAATTAAATTTAGGGCACCTCACTTTCTCACTAAGGGCCTAGTTCTCTATTATACCCATCTTGCTAATTCTTCCTCAAGCCAGCTGACTAATTCAGGGTCATCTTTTTCATAATTATCTGGAATATTAAAAGCAGTAATTTTTTCTGAATTTTGTGAATAATCTTTAATAACTAGATCTTTCATATAGTGTTCCATAACAAAAATTCTATCAGCAGAATCTGCAATTTCTTTTGTTAACTGTCTTCCCCCATCTACCATTAAACCTGCAGATTCAGCATCTATCTCAATCCCTTTTTCACTAGCCATTCTCCTGCAAATATTTACAGCAGTCGGACCTCTATCTGCATTTCCCATGCAGACAAAAAGATAGTTCTTAATTTTCTTCTCCATCTTTCCTAAAAACATAACTTATTTAAATAAGTTCGCACAATTAAATGCATGGAAAAAGAGGAATTTCTTCAAAAAATAAAAACAGAATTAAAAATATCCAAAAATTCTGAATACACTGTTCGAAATTATTTATTTGCAAACTCTAATCTTTTGGATTTTTCAAAAAAACAACCAGAACAAATAAATACAGATGATGTCAAGGCGTTTATGGCTGGCCATCTCACTGAAAAATCATCTTCTTCTACAATATTGTTTCTTTCATCTATAAAATATGCTTATTCAAATATATTAGAAAAAGACATAACTGCAGGAATCAAAAGACCTAAAAAAGAGAAGAAAATTCCCACAGTCTTAAGTAAAGAAGAAATAAAAAAGCTAATAGAATCTATTGGCAATAAAAAAAGCAAGCTTATGATAAGTCTGATATATGCTTGTGGCTTTAGGGTTTCTGAAATCATTAATCTAAAAGTACAGGATCTTGATTTTAATGAAAAAATTGGCCATGTCAGGCAGGCAAAAGGAAAAAAAGACAGAATCTTCAATATTCCTGGTTTTCTTCTTACTCGGTTGCAAGGGCAGACAGAAAATCAAAAAAAATCTGGAGAGGAATTTTTATTCTCAGGGCCAAAAGGAAAACTCTCCTCTCGAAATATACAAAAGATAGTAAGAAATGCAGTTAAAAAAACAGGAATAAATAAAATAGTCCATCCCCATACTCTTCGCCACTCATTTGCTACTCACCTATTGGAAAACGGGACTGACATAAGAAAAATCCAGGAACTGCTTGGCCATGCAGACCTTTCCACCACTCAGATTTACACTCATATCTCAACAGAAGAATTAAAGAAAATCAAAAGCCCGATTGATAGTTTAATGGAACCTTAGTTTTGTTTCTTAAATATCTTCACTCCAACTATAATACAATTAACATAAAACAGAAAATTTAAAAATCTTTCAATAACAAAAAGATTACCCTTTAAAATCATAATTTGAAGCAAGTGATAAGTCAGCAATAGAATAACCACATAAAAATTTATTTTTAGTGCTAATCTAACTTTTCTTTTCTTTGTAATATTCATAAAAACAATAAGATATAATGATTTTTAATTATTTAGCTTTTTGGAAATATATAAAAGATTAAATATTTAAATTAATTCTCTTTAGTATTTTAATTAAAAAAGGTATTTTAAAAGTGAAGTGGCCAATTGGGAAATTAAAAAAATTCAGGAAAAATCCTATTTTAACACCTTCGAAAAAAAATAAGTTTGAAAGTGCAGCTGTTTATAATGGAACTGCTGTTAGGCAAAATGGAAAAATATATCTCTTCTATAGGGCTGAGCAGCATTATTATAATGACTATATATCAAAAATCGGTTTAGCAATTAGTAAAGATGGCTTTAAATTTAAAAGACACAAAGCTCCTGTAATTGTTCCTGAAAGAGCCTATGAAAAAAGAGGTTGTGAAGACCCCAGAATCTGTAAAATTAATGGAAAATACTATATGACTTATGTTGCTTATTCTGGCAGAAGAACTTACATTTGTTTAGCAGAATCCTCTAATTTATTGACTTGGAAAAAAAGAGGAATTCTTATTAAATATGCTAAATCAGGGGCATTACTTAATGAAAAAATTGATGGGAAATATGTTTTATATTTTGGGGATATTAATGTTTACATAGCTACTTCTAAAACTCTGAAAAAATGGAAAATTTATGAAGAGCCTGTTTTAACACCAAGAGCAGATAAGTTTGATTCAAGATTAGTTGAAGTCGGACCCTCTCCTATTATGACTAAAAAAGGAATCTTTATGATTTATAATAGCTCGAATGGAAATGATTATAATGTAGGTTATGCAATGTTTTCTAAGAAGAAGCCCGAAAAATTAATTGCAAGAACAAACAGCCCGAGGCTATCTGCAACACAGCCCTGGGAAAGCTATGGAAAAGTAAATTATGTTGTTTTTGCTGAAGGTTTAGTAGAAAAAAAAGGTGAATATCTTGAATATTATGGGGGGGCAGATAAAAGTATTGGAGTAGCATTTGGAAGAAGGAGATATTAAACACAAACATCTCTATTTTTATAATCAAAACGCAAGATTTATTAATATATTTTTTCTAAGTAAGTCATGAAAAAAGAGGTAGTTGTGATAATACTGGCAGTTTTTTTATTGTCCTTAGTATCTGCAAATTCTGTTGATAATGAGATACAAAAGATAACCCATTATGCAGAAGATTATGAAACAGGAAATATAAATTATATCCAGCTTTTACTTCATGTCTCTGCAATTAGAGAAAATCTAAATGAGGTTTTAGGTGCTTCTGGAAAAGAGTACGGGGGGATTTTAAAACAAGATCAAATAAAAGCAGTTCTAGGAGAGCCTGACAGAGAAAAATCAGAAGATATAGAAGAAGAGCTTTGGGAATCAAAAGAAAAAATCACAGGAGAGATTATAAGTATATAAAATGAATGAGCCAATTAATGAAACTATACCCGGTTTAAAAGAATTTATAGAAAGGACACTAGTTAGTCCTTACTCCTCGTTTATAAGTTCGCTTCCTGAAAGCTATCAACTTATTTTTAATATTTTTATATATGTTATTTTAATAGCCCTTTATTCTATTTTTGTATTTGAGTTTTACAGGTTTCTTGCTCGTAAGAATATCTTAAAACTAAATTTAAGTAAATATAACACCTCCACCCGCCCTTTTCTAAAGAAACTTTTTGCAACCCTATTGTTCCTTGCAGAGTATATTATAATTCTGCCAATTCTTGTATTTTTTTGGTTTACTATTCTAGCTTTTTTGCTCTTACTCTTATCTAAAGACCAGCCAATTCAGCAAATTTTTCTAATATCAGCAGCTGTTGTAGGGGCAATAAGAATAACCTCTTATTTTAGAGAAGATTTATCTAGAGATTTAGCCAAAATGTTTCCATTCACTGTTCTTGCAATATTTTTATTAAGTCCAGACTTTCTCGAGTTTACTTCACTAATGGAAAAACTAATGGAAATACCCTCATTTGTAACCCATATTTTTTTCTATTTAGTTTTTGTAATCTGTTTTGAAATTCTTATGAGGGGAGTTTATACGCTGGTTTTCCTTTTCAAAAGACCAGAAGAACAGGCAATGGAAGAAGCAGAAGAAGCTATTAAAGAAGAGGAAGAATAGCTTTTTATACCCCTTTCGTTTTTGTCTTTCATGGTAAATTTTGATAAGTTAATAGATAACCATCTTGCAAGGAATTTATCTTATAAAAAACTAGGAAGATATTATCCAAGTGAGATTGGAAGCTGTCTTAGAAAGACATGGTATTCTTATAAAAGACCAAAAGCAATTGACACAGAATTAATCAGAATTTTTGAAGCAGGAAATATCTTGCACTCTTTTGTTGAAGAAGTCATAAGAAGTGAGAAAAATCCTGAAATAGAGCTTCTACAAGCAGAAGTGCCAGTTAAACTTGAACAAAAGGGGTTCATAATATCTGGAAGAATAGATGACTTAATTTTAGTTAAAATTGAAAATAAGAAGGTATTAGTAGAAGTTAAGTCATGCAAGTATCTTCCAAAAGATTTTAAAAAAGAGCATGAATCCCAGCTACAACTTTATATGCATGCCACTAAAGTCTATGATGGGATATTGTTATATGTGCAAAAAGACAATCTGCAGACAAAATGGTTTGAGATTGAGTATGATGATAAGAAAATTCAGAAAATACTAAAGAGATTTCAGTCTCTGCATCTTTCTCTAAAAGAAAACAGCATTCCAGAAGCAGAAGCAAAACATGATCCAGATAAATCATGGCTCTGCGAAAGATGCCTTTGGAAAGAAGAATGTTGGAAAAGGGAAGATTAACGATAACTTTTCTGTCTTTTTTTTCGAGCCTTGCTGTCTCCTGGTTTGTAAGCTTCTTTTCTCCTTATATCTGCAACAAGGATATTCCTATCATAAGCAAGAAAAGCTTTTCTCAATTCTATAGATTTTGTAAACTTGACAAGGGCTTTGGCTATAGCTAATCTTGCAGCCTCTATCTGACTTTCTTGCCCCCCTCCTTTAGCACTAATATTTATATCAAAGTTAAAGTTGCCAAGAACCTGCTTAGTTATCTCAATTGGCTCTTGTATCATTAATTTTTTAAAGTAAGGGAGATGCTGATATGGTTTTTTGTTGATTTTTATTTTTCCACTTCCTTCCTGAAGTGTTGCTTTAGCTATGGCTGTTTTTCTTTTTCCTGCTATTACAACCTTATTTTGTTTTTCTTTTTTCTGTTTTGCCATTTTCTTGCTTATATCTTTTTAGATATCTCCTCTATACTTATATACGTTGCCTTTTTTTCCTTTCCAGCTTTTATAGATTTTTTATCTTTATATTTCTCTGGAATTCCTTTAAAACACAAGATTCTTTTAAATGCTTCTCTGCCTTTTCCTCTTCTGTAATCTGGTAACATTCCTCTTATTGTCCTTTTCACAATTCTTTCAGGAAGGGTTGGAAAAAAAGGCCCTTTTTGGCTGCTTCCTCCTCTGCTTTTATCTTTATGATAATTTTCTATAGTAAATTTTTTCCTGCCTGTAACAATGGCTTTTTCTGAATTTAAAATTATTACTTTTTTGCCCTGTAAGGCCTGTTTAGCTGCATAACTAGCCAATCTTCCCAAAGTTGCATTATTTGCATCAATTAGTAGTTCGTCCATTTTATTTTAACCATATTTTCTGAACTTTTTTATATATTTGAGAAATTCTCATACTTTGAGGTTTAGATAAAATAGGAGCTATAAATCTGAAAAAATCAGCATACTTTATATTAAGTCTTCCTAGTTCTGAACCTCTTCCTTCATTTTCTGCAACCCATTTTATTTCCCTTATTCTTTGATGGCATAATCTAGTTAAATAGCTCCTTGCTTTTTCTGTTAGCCCAAGCTTTTCAAGCATTGTTGTTATTTGATATGTATGTTCTCTTTCTGTCATTTTAATATCTTCCCTTCTAATTTCTTCTTTTTTTCTATTTCTTCTTTTATACTTAAAATTTTACATCCAGCTTTTTTCAATTTTTCCTCTGCAGCAGAGGAAAAAGATAATGCCACAATTTTAATCTTCTTTTTAAGCTCTCCTTGTCCAAGCACTTTTCCTGGGACAATAATGGTTTTATTATTTCCAGCCTCTTTGTCTATATCTTCTAAATTCACCTGAATTCTCTTTCTTGTTGGAGCAGAAAGAATTTTAGCTAATTCAAGCAAATTATGTTTTTTTGCTAAAAAAATAGTTTCAACTAACTCTGGATTTGTCTTTCTTTTAATTCTTTTGTTTATTTTTGTTTTACTTATCATTCTACTTTAGTTTATTCCTTCACAAGTTCTCTCTTATAGTTTTTCTCTTTCCTAAGTTTCTCTTTTTCTAAAAGAGAAAGCTATGCGGAGAGAAGGATTCGAACCCTCGTAGGCACTAAGCCACATGGTTTCTGAATGCAGATTCCTTAGCCATGCCCGTTTGACCACTCCGGCATCTCCGCGTATTTTTTAGAATACGCGAAGGTTTTAAAATCTTTACTTTACTTTCTTACTCAGTTCTTTCAAATTATCCTTCAGCTTGTTTGCCGCCTGAATAAAAATTTCTTTGGCACTTATTTGTCCCCAGGATTCTATAATAAAAATTAGATTATCATCCTTATCAATCTTCAGGGCATTTTTTCCGTGTTTCTTACAGGCTTCAACACAAGCATCACATAAATCGCACTTATAAATATCTTTAAGTTCAGCTTTTTTATTCTCTATAGCCAAAATTTTCTGGGGGCAAGCTTCAACGCACTTCTTGCACTCATCACAATCTTTCTCTACTGTAATTTTAGCGAGATTCCTAAAGTAAACCAAGCCAGGAGAAAATTTACTATGTTGAACTCCTTTCCCTAACCTTGCTGTTGCAACTAACTCTAATTCCTGATCTTTATTCAAAATAGTAATAGGGAGCCCATCATAAACAACATTTGCTTTTCCCTTTAAATTTTTAGAATAAACAGTGCAAGGCCCTTTTATACTAATTTTTAAATCTACTTTGCACTTCATACATCCCTTTCCTTTACAAGAGCACTTCTCACTCTCTGTAAAAGTCTTTTCTGTAATCAAGGGAACCAATCCTAATCTATGAGCGATTATTTCGTCATAGGATGCAGAATCATTTTTGAAAAATTCAACATCATCTATAGCTAAAATAGGGATTTCTAAAACACATCTCCTTATAGCATTAGCTAGGTTTTCAGAAATATCTGTAACAAAACTTATTCTTTCTTTATCTTTTGAAATTAATTTTATCATATTAAGTTCATAATGTATTCTTTTAATTTTGGATGAAAAGAGGTTGTAAAATAATCTTCTAATTCTTCAGGATTAACCCATTTTAGTTCAATAAACTTTTCACCTGCTTCTTCTTCACCACCAATAACTTTGCATAGATAGTATATAGATAAAAACTCTCTTTTTTCAGAATATGTTTTTGCAAATACAACCCCCAAATTCTCAACTTTTAATCCTGTTTTCTTTTTGATTTCTTTTTTTCCTGCCTCTTCTAAATCTTCATCATAATTTGGTCTTCCACCAGGAAAACACCACATTAATTCTTTAATGTAGGGATCATCTTCTCTTTTTCCAATTAGTATTTTTTTTGTTTCTGGATTAAATATTATTCCTAAAACATTTACTAAAAAAACACCCTTATTAAATTCTTTCCATTCCATCTTATTATTATCTAGCATTTTTTATTTTTAAATCTATTTAACTAAACTCTCCTTCCTCTTCTTCCTCCTTTTTTCTTTGGTCCGCCTCTTGGCACCTTTGTTGTGTCTGCTATGCTTATTATTTTAAGCCCTTCCCTTGATAAGCTCTTTACAGCAGCATGTGCTCCAGGACCTGGGGCAGGATTGCCTGTTTTTGCTTTAATCCTTACATATACATAAGTGATTCCTTGTTCTTTTGCTTTTTCAGCAGCTTGTTTGGCAATAAACATAGCAATAGTGGGATTTGCTTTTAATCTGTCATGTTTTGTTATCATCCCCCCGGAAACTCTCGCTATAGTATTTCCTGAAATATCTGTTATATGCAAGATTGTATTATTAAAAGAAGTATAAATATGCGCAATACCTATTCTTCCTTTTTTGGTTTCTTTTTTCTCTGTTTTGTTTTCTTCTTTCTTTTCTTTTAATTCTTTATCTGCCATTTTTACTTCTTTATTTCCACAGCCATTTTTTCTATAGTTTCTTTTACAGGTTTGCTTTTTTTTACTAATATTAAATTTATTTTCTTTTCCTCGTCTACAGGTACAAGATAAGAGGGAATATTTACTATCTTTTCTTCTATAGTTATATGTTTGTGAACAATAAACTGTCTTGCTTGGCCAGGAGTAGAGGCTATTTTTTTCTCAACAACCACACTTTGCAATCTTCTTTTAAGATAGTCTTCTTTGTCTAGTGCTAAAACATCTGCTACACTAGCAACAGGAAAGCCTTGTTTTGCCAGTCGGGCTATAAATTTCTCCTGTTCTTCAGCTGATTTGGTCAATAGTAATTTTGCTTGATTTCTTATTTTGCCTATAGCTGAATCTGCTTTCCATACTTCTTTTTTGTTTTTCAATCCATACTTTCTAATAAGGGAATTTTCTTTATCTATCCTAGTCTTGTCAAAAGGTCTTTTTGGTTTCTTATATTTTTTGTGTTTTCTTTTTGGCATTTTATCTTAACTTTTTTTACCTATCTTTGATTTTTTTACAACTCCAATAGCTTTTCCTTTTTCTCTGAAATGGCCTCTTGTTCTTTGACCACGAGAGGGTTGTCCTAGAGCATGACGCAATCCCCTGTAAGATCTTATCTTTTTAAGTCTTTTTATATCAAACTCCTTCCTTAATTCAAGGTCTGATGTCAGTAAATGAATATCTTTTCCAGTATCAAAATCTTTTCTTCTATTTAATAAAAAACCAGGTAATTTAGGTTCTTTAATGAAATCTTCGATTTTCTTAATTTCTTCTTTACTTAAAGAAGAGATTTTTCTTTCTTTATCTAATTTTAATTTATTGCATAAAGCATTTGAAAAACTCCACGAAATACCTTTTATATTAGTAAGGCCAACATAAAGCTGCTTTTCTCCGAGTATGTCTGTCTGCATTATTCTAATTATTTCTGCAGTTTCTTCTATTTTTTTTGGCATTTCTTTTTTTGCTTCTTTATCTGATTTTTCTTCCATCTTCTTAACTTTACTTTGATAAATCCTTTTTTAAATTTTTGGGATAGAATTTATTTAATGAACAAATTATGCCTTTCCGTGCTTTCTAATTCTTGCAATAATCTTTTTTCTACTGCTTTTTTTGGGTCAGGCAGATTTGGGATTCTCTTTTTCACTTCTTCAAAATTACTAAACCCTTTCTTTTCTCTTTCTTCTAATATAGCTTTCATATGCTTTTTCCCAAACCCCGGCAGCAATTCAATTTGGTGAAGTCTGGTATTAATTGCTTCTGCTGTGTTAAAAAATTCAATAAATTTCTTTTCTTGCTCTTTCACAATTTTAGAAACAAACTCTTGAAGCTGTAATTTAGCTGTCTCAGTCAACTTTTCACAAGGTAGTCTTCCTAAAATATAATATACCTTGTCTCTCTTTCCCTCTCCTATATATACTTCCTCTTTTAATTCTAATTTTATTCCTCTCCGGGGAACAAGTTGAAGAAGTGTGAAATTGTTAAGCCCTACAGCCTGGGCTATAGGCATCATTTTTCTTTCTAGCGGATAACCATAAGGCAGGTAATCTAATATAACAACATATTCTTCTTTTTCTACCATTTTCTCTATTTATATTTTTTAACCACTTCGAGTATTTTATTTGTTTCATCTTCATCTAAGCCAACATCTGTGAATATTTTACTAAGGTCAGAAGCCTCTTCTGGCAAAAGGTCAATTATCTTAGCAATATGTTCTTCCTTTAACTTCAATAAGTTTAAATTAGTAAGTTCTTTTTTCAATTGTTCAGCCTTTTCTAATTGGATTTTTGAGAATTTTTTGATAAAACTCTCAAGTTGCCGTGTTTTTTCAGTGCTTTCTAAACTTCCAAGTATCTTTTTTACTTCACTCATATTTAAAGGTTGAGTATTTTTTATCATTTTAACTTTAAGATTGTGCTTTTTTTAAATGTACTGGATGGATTATAAATCTTTTGTCTTTTCCTATTTTGATTCTGACAATATAGCATCTTCCTTTCTTACCTTCTATAACTCCGGTTCTCCCCTGTATAGATTTTGGAAAGCCTGTTTTAAGCGATAATTCCTTTACAACAGCCACCCTGTCTCCTTCTTTCAGTCTTTGGAAATACCTCTTAAACTTAATTTTTCCTTTTTCTCTTACTTTCTTTCTTTTTAACATTTTAGTTTTTTATTCAGTTTGTCTTTGGGTTCTTTCTTTATGATCTGCCTGATTAAACAACTTATTTAAAGCTCCTGCCAAGGCAGTGTAAATGTTATTATCTATAGAATCAGCAGTAAGTATTCCTTTATCTGTCCTTACTTTTACATTTATTTCATGTAAAAAAGATTTTGCTTTTTCTGTTTTCTTTAAGGTTATTTTGATTTCTTTGTACTTTACTTTCTCTCCAAGCTTTTTGGCATGATTACCAATTATTTTCTTAACTACAATCATTTCAACTGGTTCAAGAGAAAAACCCGCTAAAACTATATTCCCCCCTAGTTTCAATTTTCCCTTGCCTTCTTCTACATTTCCATCTATATTAAGGTCTTTTCCCTTAGTCTTCACTTCCATAGAATAATTAAAAGAAGAGGTTTTATAAAGCTTTTTATAGAATAAAATATCTAAGCAATTCTTACCTATCTGCCATAAGGTTTAAAATAAAGTTGATGACAAGGTTGCCCAACAACATGGTTCATAGTTTCTTTTGAAGGATGAAGCTCTCTATAATTACCTCTAGCCAAATTTTTAGCTTGCAAAATATCTTCTTGTGTAGTCGGAATTAAGGCCTTAGTAGAAGGACTGATTATAATCACTTCACTGCCTCTGTGGTCTGTACAAACAATTTTAACAAGTCCCTTTTCCATAATCAATAAAAAGACTTCTTCTATTTAAATTTTCCCCAGATTTTATAGAAAAACAGAGCCTTGATGCAGGTCTCCTTTGTCTCTGGCTTCTTCCATATTTTCAACTATTGCATAAAACATTTTTTCTCCGAAACTCTCGCATCCGCATTTTTTACAGAAATCTATAACACTCTCTTCAGGAATTTCACACTTGCAATAAATACATTTTTTCATCTCTCTTGTTCCTCTTTTGATTAATTAGATTATTTATTTTAAAAGGTTTAAAAATGTTTCTTAATTATTTTAATCTCTTAATACCCATATTATTTGCATAAATAAAATATCCTGCTACTTTCAAGCCATCCAGTAATTTATAAAATTTTTCTCCACTAATAGTATGAGCTACAATCTCACCAAACCCCCATTTTCTTGCAGTTTCTTCAGCCTTATTTATCAACGTCATTGCATATAGAGGATTTTTTCTATATTTAGGCTCAATACCTATAGTTAAAATGTTCACTGCTAATCTTTTTTCAAAATCTAAGAATCTAATTTCTTCTTTTGGATAGTCTTTCGGAACCCACACCTCTCTTTTCAATAAATCTATAAAACCTATTGAACCTGTTTTAGTTCCTGCATCAGGAGTATTACGTCCTCCAAATACAGTTCTTTCTTCCGCATTAATTAATTTTCCCAAAACAGTTCTATGAATTTGATTATCTTCAGTGACCCCTCTTACTTTATAATTCTCTAAGAAAAATTCATGAAGTTCCATTCTACTCAAACCTTAAAGCATCAGCAGGTTTTAACTTGCTTGCCTGCATTGCAGGTAAAATTCCAGATAATGTTCCAATGACAAATGAAAAAGCTAATGCCCCTCCCAATATTACAGGACTCATAGATGCATGTAATAGAGGACTTCCAATATAAGCTGCAGCAATTACTTCTGCTCCTCTTGCTAAACCTACCCCTATTCCTACTCCAATTAGACCTCCAACTAACCCCAATAAGCCAGATTCTAAAAGAAATAACAATAAGATATGAGAGTTTTTTGCACCTATAGCCTTCATTGTTCCAATTTCTTTTGTTCTTTCCAATACAGAGGTATACATTGTGTTCATTATCCCAATCCCCCCAACCAATAAAGAGATTGCAGCTATTCCCACTAAAACTCCCTGCACAACAGCAAAGATATTTTGAAAAGTTCCTAAAAGTTGCTCAGAGGTCTGAACAGTAAAAGTTTCCTGATCTTCTTTTTCTCCTCTTGAGTTTCTTAATCTTCTTTTAATTGTTTCAGCAACATCTGCTGGTTCAAAACCTTCTGCTGTTTTAACTATAATCTGGCTTTCTTCATCTTCTATATTTAAAATTTCTTTTAAAACATCTTTTGTCATATAAAGAGAACCATCATCAATAGGATTTCCTATTTTAGCTAAAACCCCAATAACTTTAAACTCATATCCTTCTACTTCTATTGTGCTTCCTATTTGCATAGGTTTATCCCAAATATCACCATAAATATGATTATATCCCACAACAACTTTATACTTGTCTGCTTCTTTTAAGTTTCTTCCCTCAAAAACTTCAAAAGATTGTACCTCATTAAGTAATTTTAAATCTTCAGGATTAGAGCCAATTGCAAAACCAATTCCTGCCTCATCCTTATAAACTGCCTTTCCTTGCTTAACTAAAAATCCTACAGCCCATTTAACCCCTCTGACATTTTCAATAACTCTTAAATCCTCGCTTGTTAAGATTAAACTAGGACCTGCAGTTCCAGGAGGGCCTATTCCCTTTGGCTGGATAATTATTTTATCAGCTCCTAATTTTTCAAATTCTTCTGTGATATAGTCCTGAAGCCCCTGTCCCAGACTTATTAGGGCAACAACAGCAGCAATTCCAATAAAAATTCCAATCATAGTTAGCCAGCTTCTTAATTTTCTTCTTTTCAAGTTATTCAAACCCAATACAAAGAAATCTTTAATCATCTTAACTCCTAAGCAGCCTTTGCTTTCTTCAGTTTTATTCGCTTTTTAATGTTTCTGTAAACAATATAAATCACAATTAAAACAACTATAACAATTACATAAGTTATTGTATTGCTTTTTTTCAATAGACCTAATCTAATAGCTTCTTCTTGGCTATAAACTTTTAAAGAAAGGCTAAACTCTTCTTTATATTCATTGTTTACTGCATCTTTATAGAAGACAGTAATAGGAAGCTTAATTGTGCTTGGAGCATTTTCTTTAAAATAAATTTTAAAATTAACTGAATCAAAATCATCACTATCAATGTCTCCAATATAAACATTTTTTTGTGATAAAACACTATAATAAGTTCCCCCTTTGGCCTCTACTTCTAAGAACCTTACATTTGATAAGCCTTTATTAACTATCTTTACTTGAATTTCATTTTCTGTTCCTTTTAATAATAAGCCGTCCTCTAAACTTATACCAATAATAGGCTCTGAATTAACAGTTATGCTTATCAAAGACTCTTTTGTAGCTTTCTCCCGGTTTTCATCATAATAACTTATTTTTAAAGGTATTTTATAGATGCCAGATTCAGCATTATTTAAAGCAATTATTTTAAATTCAGCATATTTTGTTTTTCCTTCTTTAATAACATCAATATCAAATTCTGAAGCAGAAGCATAAGGTGCAAAAGGAACATCACTTAGATCTAAAGCGACACTTAAATCTTCAATATCTCCTTCTCCATTATTCTCTAATCCTAATCGTATATTTGATGTTTCTCCAGGAGCTATTTGCCCAGGAACAGTTGAAACAGAATTTATTACAAGAGCCTGAACACTTGAAACAAAAACCAGGCTAAGTAAAATTAAAAATATTAATGTTATAATTTGTTTTTTCATCTTACAATCTGTCCATCTTTGAGTTTATAAATTTTATTGGCATGCATCGCAACATCCCTATCATGTGTAACAAGGATAACTGTCTTGCCTTGCTTGCTTAATTTAATAAACATTTGTGCTATTTCTTTGCTTCTCTTACTATCAAGATTTCCAGTAGGTTCATCTGCTAAAATTACTTCAGGATTATTAGATAATGCTCTTGCCAAAGCAACTCTTTGCCTTTCTCCTCCTGATAATTCATTTGGAAGATGCTTCAATCTTTCCCCTAATCCAATTTCTGTTAATAGTTTTGTAGCCCTTTCTTTTCTTTCACTTGCAGGAATATTTTGAAAAACCATAGGAAGCATGACATTTTCTAAAGCTGTCAAGGTAGGTATAAGATTAAAAGTTTGGAAAACAAATCCTATTTTCTTTCCTCTTATTTGTGCGAGTTCAGATTCATGAAGATGTTCTATGTTAATTTTGTCTAGAAAAATATCTCCTTCTGTTGCTAAATCTAATGCTCCCACAAGATTCATCATTGTTGATTTTCCGCTTCCAGAAGGACCAACAATAGCAATAAAATCTCCATGATTAATAGTTAGATTTACAGCTTCAACAGCATGTATTTTTGTATCTCCCATTATATAATCTTTATGCACATTTTGGAGTTTAATTATCTCTTGTTTCATTTTAAGCATTAATCTTCTCAGAATTAGGCTCTGAGGTACCTCACCTCTTTAATATTAAGACAAAAAGCTTTATAAAGCTTTTTCTTAATAGATATTTATGATTATACCTATCAGATGCTATAGCTGCGGAAAGCCCCTAGGTCATTTATGGGAAGAGTTTAAGAAGCGAGTAGAAGCAGGGGAAAAAACAAAAAAAGTACTTGATGAACTGGGTTTGGAAAGATACTGCTGCAGAGCTGTTTTTCTTGGACATGTTGACTTGTTTCCTTTAGTAAGCAAATTTAAGAAATTCTAGTTAGGCACTTATTTTATTTTCCATCTACTTACATAACCACAATTTCTGCATTTCACTATTTTTTTGCTTTGTTTTATCCTGATTTCTGCGTCTGTTAGAGGAAAATAGCATTTTTTACAAAACTTTTTTCTTAAAACTCCAAGCTTTATATTATGCTTCATAGATAACCTCTTAATCTTCTTGATTTCTTTTGGAGTTTTATTATCCAAAATTTTAAAGAATTTTTTAACTTTTTTTTCAGCATCTGGTTTTGTCATTTTTTCCATTTTAATCATCATAAATTAATTTTTGTATAAATAAAATTGTCCATCCAATCATGATAATTACACTAATAGCTGTTGCGAAAACTAAACCAAGACTATAATACGCAATTATTAAAGCTACCATACAAATCATATTTAATACAGAAAATTGGTAAGTTATTACTCCTCTTTTCTTTTTAAAACCATAAATTATCTGAGGCAGCATGGCATAAGCAAATACAAAACTTACAATTCCAACAACAAGATCTTGCCACATCATAAAAAAGAGAAGACAGTAACCTTTAAAAATGTATAAATTCCCATACTTTTGAAGACGGCCATAATAGTTAGGAAATACCCAGTCTCCATTTCGAACCTGGAAGTCAAGCTGACTATGTTTATGGAATACTCTCTTGCGAGGGGAAACCATAAAGCTGTCTTCTTCTCTATGATTTCTTTTTACCGAAAATCTTTTATAGCCTTATGATTTATTTTCTAAAAGACAGGAGGAATCAGTGTCCTCAGCACGACACCTCGGTGTCTACTGTTCGCTGACTTGTTCTGTCTTTTTGAATATATTTTTAAACTAATTTATTCTTCCTTTATTATGCAGGGGTAGCGAAGTGGTCAAACGCACGGGACTCAAGATCCCGTCCCTTAGTGGGTTCACAGGTTCGAATCCTGTCCCCTGCATCCATATGTTTATAAACTAAAGAAAACAACCCGAAAAATGATAAACAAAAAGAAAATGTTAAGAAAGAGAACAAAAAAACAAACACCAACTCAGAAGATAAAGGACAGGGCAAGGAGAAATCTTAATAGAAAAATTGAGAAAAAAGAAAAAAATTATGTAGTGGATACCTCGGTCATTATAAATAAATTCATGCCTAAATTAATTGAAAAAGGAGTAAAAGGGAGAATTATAATCCCTAATGCAGTTATAGCAGAAATGGAAAATTTAGCAAACAAAGGTAATGAAGCTGGATTTATTGGTTTAGAAGAAGTAGCAAATCTTCATAAACTAAAAAAGAAATATAAACTTTCAATTAGTTTTACTGGCCCTAGGCCAGATATAAAGCATATTAAATATGCTAAATCTGGAGAAATAGATGCCTTAATTAGGGGGATTGCATTTAAAAATAAAGCTGTTTTAATAACAGCAGATTTGGTTCAGGCAAAATCAGCCCAAGCTTATGGTATTAAAATTATATTTCTTAAACCAAGATTTGTAAAAAAGAAAAAATCTTGGATATCTTTTTTTAAGAGGAAATGAAAAACAAAATAGCCCAAAATATCCTAAAGTTCTGACAACATAGATTTTTTAAAACATCAAAGTTTTAAATCTATATATGCCCCTGTAGCTCAGTTGGATAGAGTACAAGGTTCCTAACCTTGGGGTCGCAGGTTCGAATCCTGTCAGGGGCATTTTTAGTATAGTAAGATTTATTAAAGCTAATCTGATAGAAAATTTATGTGCTGGTAGTTTATATCTGCGTGGATGATCTAATGGCTATGATTCGAGCCTTCCAAGCTCGCTATCCGGGTTCGAATCCCGGTCCGCGCATTGTGGTTAAAATGGAAGAACAAACAGAGCAAGCAGGCAAGAAAAGTTTTGCAGGATTTCATGATAAATATTATAAGATGCTTTTAGTTATACCTACAATCCTCATTATCTTGTCCCTATCTTATATATTTTATTTTTATTCTCAACATAATGATATTTTAAGAAAAGATGTCTCTTTAACAGGAGGAACCACAATAACTGTTTCTGGAACTGTGGATATTATTGGACTAAAAAACGCATTGCAAAATTTAAACGATGTTTCTGTAAGAGAGATCTATGATTTAAGAACAGGAGAACAAGTTGCTTTTGTTGTCCAGACTACTGAAGAAATAAGTGAAGCTAAGGGGGTTTTAGAAAATTTTTTAGGTTATAATCTAACAGATGAGAACTCTAGTGTAGAATTTACAGGAAGTAGTTTAAGTTCAGCCTTTTACTCTCAGCTAAGAATAGCCATAATAATAGCTTTTATTTTGATGGCAGTTGTTGTTTTTATAATCTTCAGGACTTTTGTTCCAAGCCTTGCAGTGGTTTTGTCAGCATTTGCAGACATTACAATGACTCTGGCTCTAGTTGATTTTCTAGGATGGAAAATTTCTTCAGCAGGAATAGTTGCTTTTTTAATGTTAATTGGTTATAGCGTGGATACAGACATAATGTTAACCTCTCGTCTGCTTAAAAGAAGAGAAGGAACATTAAATTCCAGACTTTTTTCTGCTTTTAAAACAGGAATAACAATGACTCTAACATCTCTTGCTGCTGTGGTGGTTGCTTTAATAATCACCTCAAGCTTTTCTGATGTCTTGCAACAAATCTTTTCAGTACTGACTATCGGACTAATTTTTGATATATTAAATACATGGGTAACAAATGCAGGGATATTGAAATGGCATGTTGAGAAAAAGGAGGGAAGAAGGTAAAATGGCAAAAATATCCTGGAGAGTATGGCTGCTTATAGTTGCCTTGGCATTATCTTTATTAGCAATAAAGCCGAGTTTTGAAACAGGAGTAATAATAAAATCAGTTGAACCAAATTCAACAGCTTTTGAAGCAGGTCTAAGGGCAGGCCAGATAGTAAAAGCAGTTGATGGTGAAAAAATAGAGTCTATAGAAGATTATTCTTTAGCTTTAGAAGAATTTCCAACTAATGAGAAAGTAAAATTAACAATTCAAACAAAAGAACAAGCGCATATTTTATTTACAAACAAGACTCCGGAAGTAACTATAGGAAAAATTCCCTCAACAAGGATTAGATTTGGACTTGACTTAGAAGGGGGTTCTAGAGCTTTAGTGCAGCCTGAAGAAAAAGTTTCAGCTTCTGATATAAATGACTTAATAGCTGTAACAACTGAAAGACTAAATATTTACGGGCTTACAGACATAGTAATAAGGCCGGTTTCTGATTTAGCAGGAAATAATTATATGCTAGTTGAAATAGCAGGAGCAACTCCTTCTGAATTAGAAGAACTAATAGCTAAACAAGGAAAATTTGAGGCTAAAATAGGAAATGAAACTGTGTTTGTAGGAGGAAAGAAAGACATAGCTTCTGTTTGTAGGAATGATGCCTCCTGTTCTGGAATAGAATCTTGTTTTCCTGTCCAAGGAGGAGAAGCATGCAGGTTTAGATTTGTTATTTATTTAAGTGAAGAAGCTGCTGAGAGGCACGCAACCATAACTTCAGAACTTGGTGTCAATATAACCGAACAAGGAAGATATCTTGATGAAAAGCTCGATCTTTACCTAGATGATAAGCTTGTTGATTCTTTATTTATAAGCGAGGATTTAAGAGGACGGGTTACAACCCAAATTCAAATCCAGGGTTCTGGTTCAGGAACTGGAAGAGAACAGGCTTTAGATAATGCACAAGCAGAAATGCAGAAATTACAGACAGTTTTAATAACAGGCAGTCTGCCATATAAATTAAAGATTGTCAAGTTAGATACAATCTCTCCACTATTAGGAGAAAGATTTCTTTATTTTATTTTTCTTGCAGGCCTTTCTGCTATTCTTGCAGTAGCCCTGATTGTTTTGATAAGATACAGAAAAATTAAATCTTCTTTAGCTTTGTTATTCACAAGTTTTTCAGAGGTCTTAATCATTTTAGGTATCGCCTCTTTGATAGGTTGGAATCTTGACTTGCCTTCTATAGCAGGAATTTTAGCAGTTATTGGGACAGGAGTGGACCAACAGATAGTTATTTTAGATGAGTCAAGAACAAGACAGCTTAGTATCAAAGAAAGATTGAAAAGAGCTTTATTTATTGTTGTTTCTGCTTATTTCACTTCTCTTGTCTCTTTGCTCCCTTTATACTGGGCAGGTGCAGGCCTCTTAAAAGGCTTTGCAGTAACAACAATCATAGGAATAACATCTGCAGTGCTTGTTACCAGACCTGCTTTCGCAGATATTATCAGAAAAATTGAGGAATAACATGCAAAACAAAATACCAGATAAGGAATATAAAGAGATATTGGAAAAAATGCCTGTTTTTTGTGTAGACGCTGTAATCTATCATAAGGGAAAAATTCTTCTGCTTAAGAGAAAGAACGAGCCTGATAAAGGGCAGTTTGGATTTCCTGGAGGAAGGCTCTATAAAAATGAAACATTCAAACAAGCAGCTGTTAGAAAAGCATTTGAAGAAGCTGGCTTAAAAATTGAAGTTGAGAGAATGATAGGAACTTACGAATACATGACTAAGAAAGGTCCTTTTCCTGATTTGAAAACAGGAGTTCATACACCAGTAACAGCTTTTCTTGTCAAGCTTGCTGATGAAAACCAGGAGATAAAATTAGATGAAACAAGTTCACATTACAAATGGGCAGATAAAATTGAAGAAAATTTTCATCCTTATGTTAAGAAAGTTTTAGAAGACTCAAAAGTTTTTGCTTAACTTCCTTCTTCGCTTCTTAGCTTTTTATTATAATCTAACAAAGCCTTTAAGAATTTTCTATATTAAGGTCTCATTCTAATTTAACATCATTTAAATAAGGAAATTCATCTTCTGCTACTTTAAGCCACCTATCTGCACCTGCATCAAATTCCTCAATGGTCATCAAAGAATATTCACAAAGCTTCCCCCTGGTTATTCCCAGGGTAAATGATTTATCTCCGTGTTTTTTAGAAAATTTTAGAAAATCAAAATAATATCTCTAATAATATTTTTCAAGGCAATATTTTCCAGCATCATTATAATTTATTTCTTAATTTAAATAAATCCTTAAAACTGCTAATTATTACATTTAAATCTGCTCCGGTAGCTTTTCCTTCTTTCCTTGCATAATGATGTACGGGAATCTCGATTATTTTGAAACCCTTCTCTTTAGCTTTTACTAAAAATTCTGTGCTGATAAATGCCCCCCTCTGGACCTCTAATTGAGGAATCTCTTCCATGACTTTTCTTCTTATTAGTTTGAATCCACAATCAATATCCTTAACTTTAAGCCCAAAAACTAATCTAACCAGTAACTGCCACATAAAACTATTAAATTTCCTTATAAAAGAAACTTTTCTTTTCATATACCATCCCACTACTAAATCTGCATTTGTTTCTCTTTGTGCAGAAATGAAATTATCAATCTCTGAAAAATCAAACTGTCCATCTGAATCTGTGAAAATAATCCAATCATATTTTGCATTATAAAGCCCAGAAATTACTGCTGCCCCATACCCTTTATTTTTTTCATGTGTTATTAATTTTATTTTATTATTTCTCTTTGATAATTTTTGGACAATTTCTCCAGTTTTATCTCTACTTCCGTCATCGATGACTAATATTTCATATTTATCTGCTATCTTTTCAAGAATTTTTTCTGCTTTTACAATAGTTTCTTCTATATTTTTTTCTTCCTTATAAGCAGGAAAAAATGCTGATATTTCCCTTATTTCCATTTTGAACATACTGTAGATTCAAATTTAGTAATATAACTCATAGTTAAAAAGTTTATTTTTTTTATTTGAGTAAGTTCTTCATTTAAAATTTGTAATATCTCACTGAGTTTTGTTATATGGTCTTCTACTGTTTCTGATAATCCTAAAATCTTTCTTGCTTTTCTCCAAAGCCAAGTTTCTGTAGGAATTATTGCGATTAATATAAAATTGGGATTCATTTTCTTAAAATTCTTTATTATTTTCCTTATTTCTTCTTTCTCTACATGCTCAAGGACATCTATTACAAAAATCTTATCTGGTTTTAATTTAGTATAATCTTTTATTTCTGTTAATTTGGGGTCTATATCGTAACCAATAACATCATATCCCGGGAGCATTTTCTTTTTTAACCAATTTGTTCCACATCCAAAATCTAAAATCAAATCATCCCACCTCAAATTAGCGTATTTTATAGCTATTTTGTATTTTAATTTATAAAAAAGTCTAACTAATGGATTTTTATTTTCCTGCCAATCTATATTTCTTTCATCTATTTTATCGTGGTAATATTGATTTTTCATTTTAATTTATGTATTATAATTAGTGGTTGGCCATCTTGATTGGTTTCTCCAAAATACTCTGGGGTGAATAAAATATCTTTTCCTGTTTCTTGCTCTAATCTTTTTGTTGTTCCTGGTGCGATAGTGCTTTCTACAACAAAGGTTTTTGCCTTTATTCTTTTTACAACTTCCTCTACAATTGAGGTATCACAACTTCCATCTTTAGCCATGGGCGTAGGAACACAAATAAAAACAAAATCAAGATTATATCCATTTAAATCCTCCAATTTTCCAAAATCACTTTTCTTTTCATCTTCATCAAAAGAGTATATTTCATAACCATGCGATTTGAAAAAATCATAGATTTTTTGTCCAACATATCCTCTTCCAACAACTCCCATAGTCTCTTTCATATGCTTATCCTTTTTCTTTTTAAAATTCAGAACATTTAAATATATTTCTACAATAAAAAGGATATTTTAAATATATGATTTAATATTAAGAACAACTGAAAAAGAGTTAACATGTTACCTAAATGGCATATTTTATTTGGAGCAGTTTTATCCCTAGGTTTGTACTTTTTTGGAGTAAGCTTATTTAACTCTATTATAGTTTTTATTGCTTCTGTTTTAATTGATGTTGACCATTATCTTTATTATGTCTTTACTAAAAAAGATTTTAGTTTGAAAAATGCTTATAAAAAAGGCTGTAAAAAATACAATAAATTTTACAAACTTCCAGCAAAAAAGAGAGAAAAATACAAGGAGGATATCTCTATATTTCATGGAATTGAATTCTGGATTCTATTATTTTTCCTTTCTTTTTTTTATAATCTCTCTTTTGTAATTTCAGGAATAGCCTTCCATATTTTTTTAGATTTTATAGATCTTTACAATAAAAAAGAACATTTTTACATGAAATTATCTTCAGTGTATACTTATTTTAAAAATAAGAACAAAAAAAACTTTATTATGTAAAATGGGATTTTCTTGATAAATAAAGAATATCATATCTTTTAATTCTTTTAAATCCTTCAAGTTCTATAGGTTCTCCTATCCCTATACCTAAGCTAATGTTTTCATAATCAGTATCATCATTCTCATTTTTACTCAAACCTCCTGAAATCCAGATTTGCCTTCTTTCTTTAATATTCGGAATAGGCATAAATGTTTTTTCATACAAAATACTCTCATTTTTAATAGCAAGCTCATAATCCTGAATACTTACAAATTCCTCTACTTCTCCTCCCCAGTATAAACGTGCAATAGCTTGGTAAGTATCTGGTTCATTACCCACAACAAAAGTTTCATTAGGATATTTTTCTATTATCTTTTCTAAATCATTTCTAATTATTTTAGAGTTAAATTCTTCTCCAAGCTTGAATTTAAAGGAGTTTCTAAATAAGTAGCTAAACTCCGCAATGTTTTGGTTGTCTATAGAGTAACTTATCTGCAAAATATAAGGAAAAATAAACAAGAGAATTATAATTATTGAAAAAATAATCTGTCTTTTGAATTGTTTTTTGTTAATATTTTTTCCAATAAGGAGAATCATTATTGGTACAAGAACCATAAGATATCTTATTTGAGGATTTATAAAAATAAGCAATAAAGACAAACTAAGAAATATCATTGCTTTCTTATTGTTCTTAAAAAATCTTTTTTTATAAAGCCCCCAATAATAGAGAGGAACTGCTAAAAGAACAGGAATAATTGTTAATAAACCAAGAGAGTATGCACTAGCTCTTTCAAGTGGACCATAGCCATAGATACCTCCGAAAATGTTAGCAAAAGTCCCAAAAGTGCTTTTAAGTATAGTAAAAAAAGGAAAATTAAATAAAAACTGATCTAGGAGGAGTCTTGGACTTAATCCTATAAAAACAGCTAGGATAAAGTATAATAAATGGGAAACCTTGCGATTGTAAAGAAAGCAACCCATTAAAAAAACTCCAAAGAAGAGTACAGTATCCCATACAGCCCATCCTAATCCTACAAAAATTCCTGAATAAAGTAGATAGGTTATTTTCTTTGTCCTGTCATATTTATTAATAAAATAAAAAGCCCATAATAAAAATAATCCTGCTAACTGGATTGGAGCTATCCATGGAGCCATATACCAGACAATCGGAGAGAGAAGCATAAGCCACAGAGTTTTTTTATCTCTATTATTTATTATGTATACCGAATAAATAATTAGCAATAAAAAGATAATACTTGTTATCTTAAAGATAATAAAACTATCTGCAAAAAGTAAAAAGGAATGAATAAACCCAAACAGATAAGAGTGAGAGCTCCTGATCTTTGCAGAATAATCTCCTGCAAAAAATTTTGCAGTGTTGGAATAATCTCCTGTGTCTGTTGAGCCATAGTAAGATGTTAGAAACGTTAAGAGAATTAATAACAAGGCAACTGTTATTATTGGTTTTTTATCGTCGAATTTGAAAATTTCATTTTCCATTTATCCCTCTGTTAAATTTTTTATATTTGGTTTTTCCACTAACTCTGGGCGATGATTAACTCTTATTTCTACAACCCTATACCCTTTAATATAAAGATAAGCAGTAATATATCTATGAAGCTCTCCAAATAATTCCAAATCATTTAAACGCTCTCTTTTCTCTCCTTTTTTTCTTTTTAAAGATTCCAAAACTCCATAAGTATTGTCTCTTGAACCATCATTAACAAAAACAACCTCAAAATTTCTAAGCTTTTTGTCTTTAATCAGCTGTTTTATTATTTTTTCTACTTCAAAATATAATTTCTCTACATTTCCTTCTTCATTATAAACCGGAATAACTATACTTAAAAAACCTCTCATATAGTGGCATATAATTTATTTTTTTAAAGATTTATATACTCGAATATGATTTTTAAATATCTCTTTTAGAGGGCATAAGTACTTTTAAAAACAGTATTTTATTATATGGCTTATGGAAAAAAATATAACAAAACAAGTTTTAAAAAATTCTTTTTGGAATTTTTTAATGGTATTTATCAGAAGGTTTGGAGGATTAGTATTTGTTATAATAATTGCAAGACTCTTATTGCCTGAAAAATTCGGAATATATACTATAGCAACTTCTATTATTTTAGTAATTTTATCTTTTACAGATGTTGCTATAAACCAAACACTCTTAAGATACGCTTCTGATGCTCTTGGTAAAAAAAATAAAAAACTTGCTGCAAAATATTATAATTATCTCTTTAAAGTCAAACTATTATATTTCACTCTTCCATCAGCAATTATTTTATTTATTCTTTCTTATCATCTGTCTTTTTATGTATTTAAAAAACCAGATTTATTTTATCCCCTTTTGATTTCAATCCTTTATCTAATTGTGCTGTCTTTTGAGCATCTTTATGAAACCTTATTTTATGCTTTAAAAAAAGTGTCTATTATCTCTATAAAAGAAGTGATTTTTCAAATTTCCAGAATTTCATTAGTTGTTTTACTAATCTTATTTGGACTGAAAACAAGTTCTGTTTTATTAGTAATTTTAATTATTTTTATATTAATTTTATCTTCTTCCATAGTTATGATTTTTTCCTCGCTCTATCTCAGAAAAACAGCTGGTTTTTTCTTTAAAAAATCAGATTCAAAGATAAATAAAAAAAGGGTTAATAAATTCATAAAACACTCTATTGTTTCAGATGCTGCTTCAAGAATATCTGGAGAGGTTGATATATTTTTAATCGGAGCCTTATTAATCTCAGCAGCATATGTGGGATATTATTCAGCAGCTTTTGCAATTATCGCTGCATTATACTCTCCAATCGCAATTTCTAATATCCTGCTTCCGGTTTTTACTCAAATGAAAAAAAATAGACTTTCAAGAGCCTTTACCAAAGTTTTTAGATACACAGTTATGATTAGTCTGCCATTAATTTTTGGCTTGTTTATCTTAGGAAGATATTTTTTAAGATTAATATATAGCTATGAATATCTAGAAGCAACCCCTGTTCTGATTGTATTATCAATCATGATTCTAGGAACTCCTATTATTTACACCTTAAAAGCATTACTTTTTGCAAAAGAAAAAACAAAATTTGTATTTCAAACAGAAATCTTAGCAACAATCTTTAATATTGTTCTTAGTCTTATCTTAATTCTTAGCTTAAGAGAAATTTCTATGATATGGGCAGTTGTTGGAGCCGCAATTGCCACAGTAATAAGCAGGGCAAGTGTTTTCTTTAGATTGTCAAGATTTTCAAAAAAAGAACTAAATATTTCTTATGATTTAGAAATTTTAATCAAATCCATTATTTCAGCAGGAATCATGGCACTTGTTCTTGTTTTAATTAATTTATCTGTTAAAGACATGACACTAATAATAGGATTTTTTGAGGTTCTTGGAGGGGCAGCAGTTTATATTCTCTGCATGATTTTTTTCAAGGGATTTCAAAAACAAGATTATGAGCTAATAAAAACATTAAAATTAAGATTTAAAAGTTTTAGATAAATAACTCAAAAATCTAAACCTCTTCAAATTTTAAATGCATAATAACATTAAACTGTTTTTCTAAATTTTTTGATTTTTCCATAATCTTAGGATAATATGCCTGTTCAGCAGTAAGGGCTTTCAGCTTTCCTTTAGCAAGCTGTTTTTTAACAAAAAAAGCATTTATTCCTGCAGAATCGCATCCAACTAAAATATAGCCTCTTAAGTTTGCAAGTTTTGTCAGAGCTTTTAAAGAAGCTCCATAATACAGCCCGCTTGGGTGTTTTGAAAATCTTTCAAAATTTTCATCATAACTGACTGCCAGGGATTTTTCTGTTCCTAAATGAGCATTATACTCAATCACAACAACCCTTGGAGATATTTCATCAATTGCCTTCCATACATGATAATCAATACCATCAATATCAACTGATAGTAAATCAATTTCTCCTTTAATTCCATTTTTCTTTAAAATATAATTTATATTATCTCTTGTTACAAACTTATTTACAACCCTTACTTCAGGGAAGGGTTTATAGAATTTCTTTGCTTCATGATAAAATTTTTTATCTCCTTCTATCATCAAACCATTCCATTCAAAGTTCCTTATGAGATTTGCAGTATTGCACTCTCTTCCATCCCCAACTCCAAACTCCACAAAAGTCTTATTTTTTATTCCTATTTTTGAAAAAATATAAAGAAGTATTCCGTCTTCTCCATTTTGCGAACTAATTTTAAACTCTTTAGAATTAATTTCTGACTTTGGCTTGTTTGCTAACTGAGAGTATTTTTCAATAAAAAGATTTTTCTGGTTTCTCTCCAAATCTTCAATTCTGTAAGATATTTGGTTTATTCTCCCCTTAATCTTTAGAATTTTATTTGGTGTAAATTTTTTTATAATCTCTCTAGTTTTTCTTGAGAACATTTTAAATCTTTTTTATTTACTTCTTTACCTCAAAAATAAATTTAATATTATCATAAACCCCAATAAAAAAAATCTTAAGGTATTTTTTAAAAGGAATGCATTTTTTCCAGGTATTTTTAAACTGGAGTTCTACTTTCTTTAATATTAGGTTATTTAGCCCGTATTCCTCTAACAAATTCTTGTTAAAAGAATTTTCTGTAAAGTGTGTTTTATGTTGTATGTCTGTAATTGCAGCATAAGAGTTTGCATGAGGCACAACTACCTCTATAATTGCCTTATTTTTGGAAATCCTAATAATCTCTTTTAAAACCTTAATTGGATTGTCAAGATGTTCTAAAATCATCCTCATTAGCACAATATCAAACTGATTTTTTTTAAAAGGATAAGGGATTTTGTTTAAATTATGCTTTGCATCTAATTTAACATCATCTCTGAAATCAACATTTAACCATCCTTGTCTATAATCTTTTCCACAGCCTAAATTAAGTTTATTCATTTTAAAATTAGGTTTTAGAATTCGCCTCTAATTTTTTCAAATCTGCTGCAACCATTATTTTTACTAGCTCTCCAAGTTTTACACTGGGCTGCCAGCCCAATTCTGCTCTTGCTTTTGATGAATCACCACATAACTTATGAACATCTTTTGGTCTAAAAAATTTCTCATTCACAAGTACAATTGGCTTGCCATCAACCAAGCCAACCTCCTTTAATCCTTCTCCTTCCCAGTTAATTTGCATTCCAAGAGCTTCAGCTGTTTTAGTCACAAAATCCCTGACAGTGTGGCTTTCTCCAGTAGCTATTACATAATCTCTAGGAGTTTTTTGTTGCAATATCATCCACATAGCTTTAACATAATCTCCAGCAAATCCCCAGTCCCTTCTTGCATTCAAATTTCCTAATGAAAAACTATCTTGCAATCCTAATTTGATTTTAACCATAGAGTGAGTTATTTTTCTTGTTACAAAATGTTTCCCTCTTTTAGGAGACTCGTGATTGAATAAAAATCCTGAACAAAGGAACATTCCATACCTTTCCCTATAATTAGTGATGTAATCTAAATGTGCCTTTACTTTAGCTTCTGCATAAGGGCTTTGAGGATTAAAAGGGGTTTGTTCATTAACAATTTCTCCAGGATAATTTCCAAACATCTCGCTTGTAGAAGCCTGATAAACTTTTGAATTTAATCTTAAGTCCTGGATAGTATGTATTAGTCTCCCAACTCCATGATAATTTACTTCTCTTGTTTCATGAGGACACTCAAATGAAATCGCAACATCTGATTGTGCAGCTAAATTATAAATCTCATCTGGTCTAGACTCTTCTAAAATTTTATAAATAGAGTAAGAGTCAAGTAAATTGCCATATCTTAACTTTAACCTGCTTTTTATTCCATTTAATCTTAATAAAGGATCCAAGCTAGTTCTTCTGACAAGCCCCCACACTTCATAACCTTTTTCTAAAAGGAATTCAGCAAGATAGCTTCCATCTTGGCCAGTAATTCCAGTAATAAGTGCCTTTTTTTGAATCATATGCCTACAAGGGAAAAATTTACTTTTAAATATTATTATAATCTAAAATAATCATTTATCAAACTTTTTTATTTTTATTGCCTCTTCAATAGCTTTATCTAAAACATCAAATGTATTTTTAGGATGGAATTTAACACAGTATTTTTTAGCAGCTTTTCCCATTTTTATCGCAAGTTTTTTATTGTTTGATAAAATATCAATTTTTTCAGCTACTTTTTCTGGAGTAACATTATCTATTAAAAACCCGGTTTTTCCATCAACAATTGTTTCTTTTAATCCTCCTTCATTTACACCAATTGTAGCTTTTCCAGAAACTCCTGCTTCTACTGGAACATATCCATAGTCTTCATTAATAGGTATATAAATTGCAGCAAGACAATTAGCATAAAGCTCTTTTAATTCTTCTTCAGAAACAAATCCCTTTAGTATAATATTCTTGTTCTTTTTTGCTAGCTTTTCTATTTCTTCTTTAAGGGGACCCTCTCCAGCAAATACCATTTTTATATTCTTATTTTTTACAAATTCCATAGCTTCTGCAATCATCAAAGGTCTTTTTGGACTAACAAGTCTTGTTACAGAAAGAATAAAATCACCATATTTTTCAGTTTTATATTTTTCAGGATCAACATAAGGATAAAAAGCATCTGACTCTCTGTTATAGTCTCTTTTTATCCTTCTTGTAATTTCTTTACTTATTCCTAAAAGTTTAGTATGTTTTTGAGCAGCTAAATAATCCAATCTTTTAAA
>CAZQLD010000011.1:0-37754 GCA_964594115.1 Candidatus Woesearchaeota archaeon | reverse complement strand
GTGCCACGGCGGCTTATAAACATTAATAGTTTATGGCTTTTAAAGCTTTTTTATTAGAAATCCAATTATGTTAATCAACCAGTCTATAAACTAAAAAAATTGACTGGTTGATTAGCCGAATAATGATGAAAGTCCTTCTGCAGCTTCTTCTTTCTTTTCTTCCTTTTTCTCTTCTTTCTTTTCTGTACCCTCTACAGGTCCAGTTGCGACTGGTGTTGCTACAACTGCAGTTTCTAATTCTTTTTCTATATCCACATCTTTCAAACTAGCTATCAGGGTCTTTATCTTTGCTTCATCTGCTGTTCCACCTGCTGCTTCTATAATCTTCTTTAAATTCTCTTCATTAATTTCTTTTCCAAGCTTATGTAAAAACAAACTCGCGTATATATATTCCATTTTTATTTTTCCTCCTGGGATTTATTTTCTTCTTGTTTTTTCTCTTTTTCCCCCTCACTCTTTTCTTCTTTAGGTTCTTCTGGTTGCAGCTTTTCTAAAGCTGCTCTATTGGCATTTGCTTTTCCAAATAAAAAGCCAATTGTTTCTTTGCAATAATAAACAATCTTTTGCGCAAATTCAAGACTCTTGAATGCTGCAATCTTAATATCTTCAGTTGCTTTTTCTTTATCTATCTTGACATCAAGATAAATCTTGCCTGTCTTTCCATCATAAATTGCAAGAGGCTCTAAACCTATTTTAAAAGGTTTTATGTCAAGCTTAGCCATCAGAGAAGCTGCTGCTTCACTTATTTTTTCGTCTTTCTTTACAATAACTCTTTTCTCTTTCACAGCTATTTTACCTTCTTCTACTGCTATTTTTATACCTAAATTTCCAAATTCACTAATAGCAGGGCCTGGTAATAAATCAGTAGGACCTTCTTCTACTTCAATGTCCTCTATTGCCATCTGTCCTGCTTTTGCTTTAATAGGATTTTTGTTTTCAGCTAAAAAACCAGCAAGCATAAAAGCATCTTCTTTAGAAAAGAGAATCGCAGAATCTTCCTGCACATGCTCTTTTAAAACATCAAGATTTTTACTTTTAGATTCTTCTATTGCTTTAAGCATAATTCTTTTTTTAACAACTATAACCTCTGCCTTTCCCCTTAATTTTTTCCTTATATCCTGGAATTGTTTAGCAGGAAGATTTTTTATAGAAGCAATAACAATAGTATCATTATCATTAATAAAACTGACTAATCTCTTAACTGTTTTTATTTTTTTCTCAGATATTTTTCTTTCCTTTTTTCCTTCTGCCATTTTACATCTCTAATTTTCTAGGTTTTGTCATAGTAAATTTAATTAGAACAGATTTGAGATTTTCTTTTTTTCTTGGTAAAACATCAAAAACAGCTTTATACACTTTTGAAGCATTTTCTGCTATTTCCTCGTCTTTCATATCTTCATTTCCTATAGCTATTTTCAAACTTGGCTCTTTACTTTTAATT
This sequence comes from Candidatus Woesearchaeota archaeon, assembly GCA_964594115.1. Lineage (GTDB taxonomy): Archaea > Nanobdellota > Nanobdellia > Pacearchaeales > GW2011-AR1 > MFWN01. The sequence continues at coordinate 36,313 of CAZQLD010000011.1, read as the reverse complement.
TTTAATGCTTTGTTTATCTTGCCTAATAGTTCTTCTATTGCTTTGTTATCTTCTGTTCCTAATACACCCAATTGCGGGCTTGGCATCTTGCCTACCGGTCCTAGAACTTTCCCAAAACTTGTTGCAACAGCCGGCATTAAACTAGCTACTGCAATAAAAAAATCATATTTTTTTACTAAATTCTTTAATGCCTTTCCTCCGTATTTTTTAAACTCAGATTGGGTTATTGTGTTCACAAGATCAGATTTTTTTGTTAAAAAAGCACATACTTTTTTTTCTTTAACTTTATGAGGAAGATCAACAACAAGATTAATACTTTGTTTTTTAACATTAAAATTCCTTAGATTTATGATTAGGTCTGCTGTCTGCGAAAATTTGCGTTTCTTTTCTTTTCTTAATTTTTCTAATGCTTTTAAAATAGATTTTCTATCCATCTTCTCTGACCTTCTACCTATGCGTCTGTGTCCAGAAAAACAGACTCGACGATGTAGTTTGGTTAAATCTCCAAGAAAAACCTGATTTATAAATCTTTCTTTTGGAAAGCCACTCTGGGCGAGAAACTGCCTAGTTAACTTCTATTTAAACATATCTTCTAATTCTGCAAGATATTCTCTTATCCTCTCAATTGTTTGCGGAATGAGGAATTTTTCTATCTTATTTTCAAAAATTGTTTCAAGACTCTCAAATTCAGAAAGATTGTAAAGGTTATTTTTCTTTTCTATAAGCATCAAGTCTCTTAATCTTTTTAACTGTCTTCTTATGTTGCTCTCAGCTATACCCTTCATTTCAAGATTATGCTTCTTCCTCAGTTCCTCTGCCTTAATTTTAATCTCTTCACTTGAAATCGCCTTTCCCTTTTTACTAGCCTCTACTAGAATTAACAAGATATCAACAATAACATCTCTAGAATCTCCTGGCTGTAGCAAACCAAGAGACAGGCAGATTTTTTTCACAAGTTCTCTGTCCTCTAATTGATAAGGTTTTTCGTATTTTCTTAAGGTTATTTCACTTAAAGGACTGTCTTTTACCATCTTTCTTTTTATATATCTCTCAACATATAAAAACTTATAAATCTATTCTTTTTATTTTTAAAATGGAATTAATAGCTTTATTATCATCAGGAAAAGGAACCTGGGGACAGGTTTCTGGACTTGTTAAACAAGGAGAGTGGGACAGGATAATCCTCATAGGGGATAATTTCGCAAAAAAATTTACTGTTGAGGAAAAACATGATTTTATTGAAGTTAATCCTGGAAGTTTGATTGATTTAAAAAATGAGACTCTTAAAAAATTAAAAGGAAAAATTAAAGGAACCGAAGTTGCCTTAAGCATTGCAAGTGGAACAGGAAAAGAGCACATGGCACTTATCTCAGCCCTTCTCTCAATACCAGTAGGAATAAGATTCACTGCATTGACAAAAGACGGGATAATTTTTATGTGAAGCTAAACCTCTACTTCTTTTATTTTCATTTTCTTTTTATCTTTACCCAATAAAACAACTCTACTTTCCATTTTGTCGTCTAGAAATTTGTATTTTTGAAGCAATTTTAAAAGTTTGTTAGAAAATTCTGCAATTTCTTCATGTCTTGGCATTCTGCTATATCCTAATCTCTCTCTTGCAAACCCCACTGACATAAATCCTTTGACTTCAACAAAATCAGGAGATGCTTTTTTAATAAGTTCCGCATAATTTTTTATATGCTCATCATCCATGTTTAAATCTCTGACTAAAGTCATTCTTATTACTGTTCTTGTTTTTAGATTTTTAATTAAAGAGAGAGTTTGATTGAATTTTTTCCAAGAATCTTTTGCTTTATTTTTTGTAATCTCTCTGAATAATTTTTCATCTGGATATAAAAGCGAAACATATAATTGAGTAGGAAGAGAGTTCTTTTTTTCTAATTTTTTTATTGCTTCTGGAAGCAAGCCATTGCTAACTAAGAAACTTGTCTTCTTTTGTCTTCTTAGCTCTTTGATTAGCTCTGCAAGTTTTGGGTATAAAGTAGGCTCCCCAATCAAACTTATTGCAAACTGAGAGGGATTCTGAGCTTGTTTATATTTTTGTTTGTCTGTTTTTTCATTACCCCCGCAACCTGAAAGAAGTTTTCTCTGAGCTTTTATGCAGTTTTCTATTACTTTTTTTGGATTATCTGTCTTATTTCCGAGTTTAATGCTCAATTCTATTGGCCTCCAGCAATGCAGACACTGGTTTTGGCAAGATAACCAAGGAGTCATCTGACAGCATTCATGACTCTTAATGCCATAAAATTTCTCTTTATAGCATTCTCCCATATTTAACAAAGAATGCTTTGTCCATCTGCAAACCTGAACAGCAGAGTGCTCTCCAACAATAGAATAATGTTGTTTTTCTAATTTATCAAATACTTTAGATTTCATAACAAATATAATAAAAAAAGATTTATAAAACTAATTAAGTTTAGAGTATCCTAAAAAACCAGGTAATCATCAATAAAGCAAAGGACAGCAAAATCAAAATACCTACCCATTTATAAGCGGCCTTGCCAATCTTTTCATTTCCAGTAAGCCCCCAGATTGTTAAGAAGAAAAATTTCCCGCCATCCATCACAGCAAAAGGCAGCATATTAAAAAAAGCTACCAATAAGTTAATCAAAAAAAGCCAGAAAACTAAGTAATATAAAAATAGCGCGATTTCCCATTTTATTTCATATCTTGTAAAAGGCTCTTTGAAAAAAGCAAACCTGTTTTCTATTCTCAATAAACTTGAAACACTATTTCCCACACCTAAGACCGCTCTGCCTTCTTGTCTAGGGTCTTCGCCTAAAGTTATATCATACTCCAGAACTTCTCCTTCATACATTGTTTTAATATTTATTTCATCTTTTGGACTATAATTTGGCATAACCTCTGAAAGATCTTTATAAGTTGTGATTGGGGTTCCATCAACCTTAATAATATCTCCTTCTAATCCGGCATTAATTGCAGGCAAATCATCATATAGTTCAACAGAATCATCACGTCCTTCTAATTGTTCTTTTAAATTTTCAATTTCAACTAAATAACTTCTGTCATCTGCAATAATTTTTGTTAGATTCTCATTAAAAACATTTTCTGAATTAGCAATTAGTTCAATTATGCTTTGATTTGTAGCATTATTAACAATAATCCCATTAATCATGCTTATGGAGCTTATGTTGACAACAGATGAAGAATACAAATCAAATACGGCCCCTGATGGAACAAAAGAAGAGTAAAAAATTCCTGCCCATAGCAATAAAAATATTCCAGCAAAAATTATATTTGCAAAAACCCCGGCACTTAAGATTGATAATTGGGCTGATTTAGATTTTTTATCCATTTGTTTTTCATCAGGTTCTACAAAAGCCCCTAATAAAGGTCCAAAAAAAGCAACACCAGTACTTTTAATTTTAATTTTATGATATTTCGCAAAAATACCATGTGCAAATTCATGAACTGTGGCAACTACTGCAATAGATACAATAAAATATGTAAAATAAAACGGTGGAAAAAAGGTTTCCATACCGAATAATTTAGGAAAATAAGGAATTACAGGTGCAAGAGGCGGTGCTTTAATTAATCTTGTTATCTGAGGATATTTAACATAAGTATAGACCATTCTTGACATTAAAAAAAGAACAGTTCCCATCAAAACATATCCCACAGAAATTGAAATGTATTTTAAAACACCAAGAGTTTTCCTATAATTTTCTCCAACATAATTAATAAAACCTATTCCTAATTTAGTCCTATATAAAAAAGCTATCTTCATCTCCCTCTTTAATTTGTCTCGGGTTTTATAGAGAAAGACTGCTACAAATATGCCGAATAAAAACAGAAATATTAAGTCATAATATATAAATTCCATCTTTTTTTAAACTTTATTTTTTCCTTATTGTCCTGAATGCTCTTCCCCCGCATTTTCTACATCTAACTTTCCCAGTTATAATCTTTCTGGCTTCTGCTCTAACCTTAATCTTACACTTTTTGCATACAAAAGTATTTTTGAAAAGTCTTGCTTGTGCTGCAGCTATTTTTGCCATTTTTTATAATGTCCTTTTAATTATCTTCTCTTCATTTATTTTCCAGTATTCTACCTGGTCTCCTTCGCCAACCTCTAATTCTGGGTCCTTCATAACATCAAAAGTTTCAAAACTCTCTAAGTCCATAACACTTGCTTTCTCTGCTGAAATATTCAATACTTGCGCCTTTTTTTTCTCTATAAGCGGAACTTCTACTCTTTCATGACCTGGAAGAACAATAACTCTCTTCTTGCCATCCAAGACTCCAACCGCCTCAATTCTGCATTTTGCATGTCCGTGTTTTCCTGTCTTACTTATGTCCTGGCTTTTAACAGTGCAAGGAGCCCCTTCAATTAATATGTTTGTTCCAGGTTTAGCTTCTGTAGCATTTATAATTTTAAAAACCATAATACCTCAACCAGAAATAGATTTATAAATGTTTTTAAAAACATTTATTCTAACTCAAACACTGCCCTCGGCAATTTGTGGCTAGAGATTTCTTCGAGAACTAGAAAAGTATCTATAATTTCTATATCCTCATAAAATTTACTTCTTAATTCATTAATAAACCCCCTTAATTCACCAGAATTTTTAATTAAAATCCCCATATCAAAATCATATATGCCAGATTTTGTATATTGATAGAAAAAAACAACTTTCTTATTTTCTCTAAAATAATTTTTAATCTTTTTCTCAATTTCTTTATCTGGATTAGTCAATCTTATTTGTAAGCCTTGCCATTCAAATCCAAAAGCCTTATAGTTTAAAGATATAGAATAGCCTACAATAACGTTCTTTTTTTCAAGGTTCTTTATTCTCTGCTTCATTGCATTTGGTGTGAGCTTTAGACCTTCAGATATTTTAATATAAGAACTTCTTGGATTATTATTCAATCTTTTTAATATAGCTAAATCTGTTTTATCAAGTTTAATAGTTTCTGTTTCTCTATTTTGTTTTTGAATAAATAATGGCTGATTAATTATTTTATTAAAAAAATATTCAGATTCAGAAACATTTAATACTAAATATTCTCCTATATTATCTTTAAATTTTGTCAAAAAATTTATCAAGAACTGATTTAGTTCATTTGTATTTCTCAAATAAATATCAAAACACAAACTCATTTTTCCTGTTAAGGGGCCTATCCAACTTGCATTCTTACTCTCTTTAAGATATTCTATAATCTGCTTTTCTTTTTCAAGAGTTATTTTATCATATTGTAGAAAAACAACATAGTGGGAGAATTTTAATTTCTTATAATCTATGTCCACAATAAAATCCCTGATAAACTTTTTTTTAATAAGATTCTGAATCCTATAATAAATATTTTCTCTAGAAAGCCCGACATTCTTGCTAAGCTTTGTTAAAGGAGTTCTAGAATTCTTAAGGAGCTCTTTTAATATCTTTATATTTTTTTTATCCATTTTTACACAAATGAACTAATCATATATAAATATTTCGTTTTAGTAAAAAAATAGTGTAAAAGAATTTATATAAAGCAAATTCATTATATTAGTAATTAAATAGTAATTAGAATAAGGGAAATAGAAAATGCCATTATGTGGTTTTAATGAAAAGATGTTAGAAGGCTTAACAGCCTTTAATGAAGGATTAGTAGAATATGGTCTTATTGAACGCTCAAGTAAAAACAATGAAACATTAGACCAAGCTCTTAAACGAGAAATATCAGATATGACTCGGCTGTTATTGGAAATCCCTAAAATAGAAGATAGTGCTAAGAGAGTTTTAACAGAGGGAATATTAAAATATGCAATGGGGGTTTATTTACTTATAAGAAATGGAGACATTAAAAAAAATTATAAAAAAGTCATTCAAAACATTAGCAAATATTTTCATTCTATGGATAATAAATTTTATAGTGAATTAGCAGGAAAATCAGATGATATGAAGCAACTAGCGCAATATTTGAATAAAATAAATTTAGGGAAAAAGTAAAATGCCCCCAAGTGGATTTAGTCAGAGTGCAATAAACGGCTTATTGATGTTTGTTCAGTCTTGTTATGAAGATTTGCTTCAAGAAATTAAGGAAGGAAAGAAAACAGAAGGAGAAGCAATTCAGAAAGAACTGGAAAATATTAATGGCTACCTTAAAGAGTTTAAGATATAAGATTTCTTAGAAGTATTTTTAAACTCCCTTCTTCTTTCTTTTTGATGACAAAAGCAAAAACAAACAAGACAAAGAAGGACGATTTTGTTAAAATAGAATTTGTCGGATTGGCAAATGGGGAGATATTTGATACAAATATTAAGGAAGAAGCAGAAAAAATCAATTTGAAAATAGAACCAAAGCCCCTTATAATTTCTATAGGACAAAACATGGTTGTTAAAGGATTTGACAAAGGGCTAGAAGATAAGGAAATTAATAAAGAATATAAAATAAAAATTTCTCCAGAACAGGCTTTTGGAGCAAGGAACAAAGATTTAATCAAGATAATTCCTTTAAAAGTTTTCAAAGAAAAGAATATCCAGCCAGTATCTGGATTAATGCTGAATTTAGATGGAATGATAGCTAAAATAATAACTGTTTCAGGAGGAAGAGTCATTACTGATTTTAACAATCCTCTGGCAGGCAAGGAAGTAGAATATAAATTTACAATTAAAAGAAAAATAACCGAAGAATCAGAGAAAGTAAATGCCTTGCAGGATTTTTTCTTTAAAAAAAGGTTTAATTTTGAGATTAAGGATAAGAAAATTGTTTTTGATAAAGAAGCAGAGCCTTTTGTAAAGATTTTCAATGAAAAATTTAAAGAGATTTTAGGAAAAGAGCCTGAGATTAAAGATAAAGCTGAAGAAAAAAAGAAAAATAAAAAAACACCTTCTAAAAAACATAATACTGAAAAATAGTCAAAAAACTGCAATAAAGCTTATAAACTTGAATTTTTTCTATAAGAAATGGACGATGTGCTAAAAAGAGAAGAGCCTGAAATGTTTTCTAATATAGATTCTAGTTCTGATTCTGGCTCTAGTTTTGTGCCAACATCGAATGTTGGATTAGCACCAGAAGTTGCTGAAATTGACAGAGAACTAGAAGAGTTGTTAAAAAAGCAAACAGCCAAAGTAAGAGTATTTGGTATTGGAGGGGGTGGAGGAAATACATTAAGCAGGATGAGGGAAATAGGAATTAAAGGAGGAGACCTCATAGCACTTAATACTGATGCCCAAGATCTTCTTTACTGTAATGCTGATCATAAAATTCTTATTGGAAAGGAATTAACCCATGGCCTAGGAGCAGGAAGCAATCCAAGGGTAGGAGAAGAAGCTGCTCGTGAGACAGAACAGGAAATAAAAAAGAGACTTGTTGGAGCAGATATGGTCTTTATTACTTGCGGGTTAGGTGGTGGAACAGGAACAGGCGCAGCTCCTGTAGTAGCAGAAATATCAAAAAAACAAGGTTCTCTAACAATTGGAGTTGTCACACTTCCTTTTACAATAGAAGGAAAAAAGAGGATTGAGAATGCAATTTACGGGCTTGAAAAAATGGAAGCTATGGTTGATACTCTTATTGTAATTCCTAATGATAAATTACTTGAACTTGCTCCAGAACTTCCGCTTCATACAGCATTTAAGGTTGCAGATGAAATATTAACCAATGCTGTTAAAGGCACAACAGAGTTAGTAACCAAAGCAGGCTTAGTTAATTTAGATTTTGCAGATATAAGAGCTGTTATGTCTAATGGTGGAGTTTCTTTAATTGGAATGGGCGAATCTGATAGCCAGCATAGAGCACCAGAAGCTGTTGAAAAAGCTCTAAACAATCCTTTATTAGATGTAGATGTTTCTAATGCCTCTGGAGCTTTAGTGAACATTATAGGGGGGCCGGATTTAAGTTTAGATGAAACCAAAGCTATTGTTGAAGTAGTTGGCCAGAAATTAAGCGACGATGCTAAACTTATTTGGGGAGCTCAAATAAGTGAAGATATGGAAAAATCATTGAGAGTTATGTTAATTGTTACTGGAGTAAAGAGCAGCCAAATACTTGGCCCAGGAGAAACAGTAACTGACAAAGAAACAAGAAATATCTCTGAAGAGTTAGGAATAGAATTCTTAGAATAAGCTTTAAAAACCCTCTTTATGTTTTATTTTTATGTTTAATGTTAAATCATTTTTAGGACAATGCAGAAGAGTCTGGCGTATTTTGAAAAAGCCAGACAGCCATGAGTATAAAATAACTGCTAAAGTTGCTGCGATTGGTCTTGGAGTAGTAGGCTTAATGGGTTTTGCTATTTCTTTAATTATGAATTTTTTATTTTAGGCTTTATGTATAAAGTAAAGTATATAAGTGGTGTGATAGAGGATAATAATATTTAAAAGAAAGTTTTTCTATTTAATTAAATGAAATTGAGGTTAAATGCTAACGCAATTATTTTAAATAAAGAAGGAAAAATTTTAGGGATTAAACTTAAAAAAGGCCCTTATTCTGGAGGGATTTGTATCCCTGGAGGGGGTGTAAATCCTGGAGAATTTAGTTTTGATACAATAAAAAGAGAGATTAAAGAAGAAACAGGAATCGAAATCAATAAAGAAATCACTGCTTTTGGATTTTGTGAATTAATGCAACTTTCAAGTAAGAATCATAGAGTTGTTTTATTATTACATTCTATTGGAAAAGGGATTCCTAAGGAAACAGAAGAAGCAATTGCTGAATGGATGGATTTAGAACATATCAAAGAGAAAGGGATTCCATTCACAAAAAGAGCAATAGAAATATGGGAAAAAGGAAAGATTCATTTTACTTTAATTGAATAATAAAAAGCCACTCTAACTTAATAATTCAATATCCCATATTTCAGTAAAATTTATAAACCCCTAAATTTAAATATTAATAACTGCTTCTTAAAAAGTTATGAAGTAGTTGGGCTTAACCTTTTAGAAAAAGGTTAACGAAAAACAACAATTAAAATGGAAATTAAACCAAAGGAACACCAAAAAAGTATCTTAAGGGAAGTTGAAGCTTTAAGAAACCGTAGGTGTCTTAAGCAATGATTTACGTAATTAAAGTTACAACAAATAAAGAAGATAGAGCTTTAGATCTAATAAATGATAAAGCAGAGGCAAAACAGCTTAATGTTTACAGCCTAGCTAGGCCTCATGGTTTAAGAGGATATGTTTTTTTAGAGGCAGATGAAAGAGAAACCGCAGAAGAAGCTGCCTTTAATCTTCCTTATGTTAAAGGGATTATCGGAAAGACTGTTAAGTATGATGAAATAAAAAACATGTTAGAACCAACAGTCGAAGAAATAAATATAGAGAAAAATGATATTGTTGAGCTAATCTCAGAACCCTTTAAGAAAGAAAAAGCCAAAGTTTTGAGAATAGATAAGCAAAAAGAAGAAGCTGTTGTGAGTTTACTCGGAGCACAGGTTCCTATTCCAGTAACTGTAAAACTAGATAATTTAAGGGTCATAAGAAGGGAAAAAGAATCTGAAGAATCTTCTGAAGATGAAGAAATAGCGATTGACATGGCAGAAGCAGAAGAAACAGAAAACATAGATTTTTAAATGGATTTTTATGATAAATAATAAGATGGAAATTAAACTAAAGGGACACAAAAAAAGTCTCTTGAGGGAAGTTGAAGCTTCAAGAGCTAGGTGTCTTAAGCAATGATAATAAAATTATTAGTAGATGGTGGGGATATGAAGCCAGGCCCAGCTGTGGGTCAGAAACTAGGACCTTTAGGCATAAATATAGGCAAGGTGGTTCAGGAAGTTAACCAAGCTACCAAGAATTTTAAAGGCATAAAGGTTCCAGTAGAACTGGATATAAATAAAGACAAAACTTTCTCTGTGAATGTTTTATCCCCTCCAACATCTGAATTATTAAAAAAAGAATTAGGAATAGAAAAATCAAGTGGTGAGGCAAAAAAAATAAAAGCAGCTAATGCAAGCATAGAGCAGATAATATCTGTAGCTAAGACAAAACACCCTAATATGCTCTCCAATAGTTTTAAATCAGCAGTTAAGTCAATAGTAGGAACCTGCGTTTCTTCTGGAATCTTAATTGATAGCAAGGAAGCTAAGCAAGTAGAAGAAGAAATAGACGCTGGTAAGTATGATAAAGAAATAAAAGAGATGAGAACAGAAACCCCTCCTGAGAAAAAAAAAGAATTAGACGCTTATTTTTCTGATATTAAAACAGAACAAGATAAGATATTAAAGAAGGAAGAAGAAGAAAAAGCAGCAGAAGAGGCAAAAAAAGCAGAAAAAGCAACAGAAGCAACTGCAGAAACAACAGAAGCAGGAAAAGAAGAGAAAACAGCAGAAAAAGGAAAAGAAAAAGCAAAATAATTAGATTTATAAATCTTTTAAAGTTTAGATTAATTGAGGGGTTATGGTGTAGTCTGGTAGCATCGGAGCTTTGGGAGCTTCAGACCCAGGTTCAAATCCTGGTAACCCCATTTCAAAAATGGCAAAAAAAATAACTGCAAGAGGATTTGGAGCAAGATACGGAAAATCAGTTAGACAGAAGTATGCAAAAGTAGAAGCCAAGCAGAGAAAAAAGCAAGAATGCCCTTTCTGTAAGAAAACAGCTAAAAGACTGAGTAAGGGAATATGGAAATGCAAATTCTGCGGCAAGAAATTTGCCTCTGGAGCATATTGTATAGGATAAATAAATTTAAAAATGCAAAAGTAAATGAAATAATATGGCAATCTATAAATGTTTTAAGTGTGGTAAGCAAGTATCTCATAAGGTGCTAGAAAAGAGATTTGTCTGTCATGTTTGCGGAAGCAAAATCTTCTACAAACCAAGAAAACACATATCTAAAATAAAAGCAGTGTGAAGGCAATTAAAATGCAAAAAATAAGCCAAGAGACACAGGAGAAGATACAACAATTACAGATTTTTGAGCAAAATCTTCAGAACTTGCTCCTCCAAAAACAAGCTTTTCAGTTTGAACTTAGTGAAACAGAAAATGCATTAGGTGAAATAAAAAAAACAAAAGATGATGTTTATAAGTTAATCGGGCAGGTAATGTTAAAAGCATCTAAAGCTGAAATAGAAAAGGATCTAAGTCAAAAAAAAGATATTCTAAGTTTAAGAGTTAAGGCTATTGAGAGACAAGAATCTCAACTTAAAGAAGAATCAGAGAAAATAAAGCAAGAAGTAATGAAGAAAATAAAATAAGATGGTTGGGAAGTAAGAAATAGATAGAGGGCAATTCTTAAAAACAAGTGCAGCAGTTGTTGTTGGCTTAAACTTCACAACAAAAGCGAATAAACCAGAAAAATTAACCCAAAAAAATTCAGAAGTCATCTCAAATGGAGTAAATAAGAGTAAACAATATCCTTGGGCTTATGAAATTAGCACAATGTATAGGATATCGAATATTATACATTCCCAAGATTCTTAAGCACATAAATATTCCTATCATATGCAAAAGTTATAAGAGAGAATAGAAATATTTATAAACTTCTTGTTTTTAATTTTAAAATGGTCTTCAAAAAAGTAAAAGAAGGTTTTTCTAAGTTTTTAGGTACTCCTGGAGAAGACCCAGAGTATATAGAAATTGATTTAGGGCAAGAAGTTAAAAAATCAAAAATTATTGTTAGACCATTTATTCTTAAGAAATTTGAAGATGTAAACACTATATTAAATTCTTTAAGAGAGGGTTATACTATTGCAGTGATAGATATCAAACAATTAAAAGCTAAAGATATCATAGAGTTGAAAAGAGCAATAGCAAAAATAAAGAAAACAGCAGATGCCTTAGAAGGCAGCATAGCAGGATTTGGTGAAAACATTATACTAGTCACCCCTCAATTTGCAGAGATTTTCAAATCAGCAGCCAATATTAAGGATGTAGAAAGAAGAGCAGATAAAGACTTTTAAATCTCATTTTATTTCTTAGTTTCTAAAAGGAAAAGTTTATAAGAAAAACCTTGGCGTTTAAAAGGAAAGTTTAATAAAGAAAACCTTGGTTGTCTTTATCATGAGGGTTATGTTTATTGAAGCAAAGAGAAAACTGAATGATGCAGAGAATATAAACTTTGATGCTCTTCCTAAACAGGTTTTTTTAGCTTACTCTATACAATATAAAAAACTTGCTGAAAAAGTTAGAAAAAAGCTAGGCAAGAGGGTTGTTGGATTTAGCCAGGTTCTTGGATGTTCTCAATTAAAGAGCAAGCATCCTATATTATTAATAGGAAGCGGAAGATTTCACGCCCTGCAGTTAGCCTTGCAAGGAAACATGGTGTATATACTAGAAGACAAAATCAGGAAACTGCAAGAAAAAGAAGTAGAAAAGTTTAAAGCTAGGAGAAAAACAGCTTTATCTAGATTTTTATTCTCATCAAAAATTGGAATATTAGTCTCATATAAACCCGGACAGGAAAAGCTTGAATCTGCCTTAAAATTAAAGAGAAAACTTAAAAAACAAGGCAAAGATGCAACACTGTTTTTAGCAGACAATATTAATATTAATGAGCTTGAAAATTATGACATAGAAAGCTGGGTCAATACAGCATGCCCTGCCTTGCTTTTAGACAGTTTAAAAACTAGAATTCTGAATATAGAAGAATTAAAAAAATAAAAATTTAAGATTTTGCTATTGCAAAAACAGCTTTCAAAGCCACAATAACAGTTGCTGGTATAAACATTACTAATAAGGCATTTAAGATTTTTCCTAGCACTGATATCACTCCTAAAGCGTCTGAACCCATCCAACTAACAATAACTAAAACAGCTGCTGCAATTAAGAAAGTATTCACATCCTTATCACCCACATTCAAGATACCCACTATTAATCCTAAGATAACTAGTAACCCTAAAATAACAGTAGATACTTCTGTTCCTATTAACCCTATTATCACTGCTAAAATCACTCCAATCAAAAAAGCCCATGCTCCAACAAGGTTCCCTTTGTTCTTTGAACCCACATAACTTATAATGGATTTTTTCCTACTTTTTCTAGGCATTTTTACCTCCTTTTGTTTATTATTTTATAGACGGGAGATAAGCTTATAAATCTTTGGTTTATTGTTCTTTATAATATATTTTCTGATATACAAATCTTTTTAAATCATTACAACTATAAAATCGTAACAAAACTAAAATGAAAACTAAATTTTTAAGTTTGATCTTATTGACCACTATTCTGACAGCAATAATCGTAAGTGCAGCTGTAAGTTTTACAGTTAGTCCAGCAACCTTGATATTCACACAAACAGCAAATTCTATAGATTTTAATGTAACAAACACAGACGAAGCAGCTGATTTCACTATTCCTTCAGTTACAATAACTGATGGAACTAATGATGTTAGTGTTGCTTTAAGCAAATCATCTTTTAACCTTGGTAATGGTTCAGTTGACCCACAAACTCAAACAATTACAGCATCAGTAAATGCCGCTGACATAGACAAACTAGAGCCAGGGATATACTCTACTATTGTAGATATATCCGCTATGAATGGAGAAAATTCAACATATCCAATAACTTTCCAAGTTCATAGAAGTTATTGTGAAGAAGGTCCTTCAGATGCTTCTGTAATAGAGATAAGAGATGTTGATGAAAGCGGATCTTCTTCAGATGATGACTGGGCATGGTATCCTCAAGATGAGATAACTTTAAGCATGAAGATAAAGAACAATGATGACGATGATGACCATGAGGTAAGAGTAGAATGGGACCTTTATGACACTAATGCAGAAGAATTCTTAGATATTGGAGATGATGACACAGTTGATGTTAATGACAATGACTATGAATGGATAGATTTTACATTTGATGTACCTTATGATTTAGAAAGAGGCTCAAATTATCTTCTTTTTGTTAAAGCATATGATGACGATGAAGGAGAAAATTCAATGTGCAGTGTTGCAACAGATAACGGAAAATCAGCAGCATTAGGAGAAACAGAAGGTATACCAGTAGAAATCAAGAGAGAAAGAAACGATGTAGATATAACAAAGTCAAACATACCTGATCTTTTAAGCTGCGGTGCAATAACAGATATTGATTTATGGATCGCTAATATTGGAAGAAGCAGAGAAGATAAGATAAAAGTGACTTTGCTCGATTCTGTTTTTGGAACTGTTCTTTCAAGAGAGATATCTAAGTTAGACTGGGATGATAAAGCAGAAAAAGTTAATTTTCCATTATCTGTTCCAGAAGATATTGACGAAGGAATGTACACACTTAAGTTCAGAATTGACCTTGATTATGACGAAGATGATGACGAATACGGAAGATTTAAGACAATAAGCTATGATGTTGAAGTTAAAGGAAATTGCATAGTTAAGAAGACTTCAGATGCTTCAATAACAGCAGAACTTGATTCAGATGTTGTAGCAGGGGAAGAACTTGTAATTAAGGGAACACTAGAAAATACTGGCGGAGAAGAAACAACCTATGTGTTGTCTGTTTCAGATTACAATTCTTGGGCAGATTTCAAGAGAATAGAGCCAAGAACAATAACCTTAGCTGAAGGAGACTCAAAAGACTTCTACATATATCTCAATATAGATGAAGATGCAATAGATGAACAGTTCTTTACAATAACAGCAGACTATGATGATGAGAAAACAGAGCAAGAAGTTTCTGTTGTAGTAGAAGGTGGAAAGCAAGCCGGAATAACAGGAGCAGCAGTATCAGGTAATTTAAGAGAGAATTGGTTTATTTGGGTAATAGTTGTTATCAATGTTATCTTGATAATTGCAATAATCTTAGTGGCAAGAAGAATAGTATCAACAAAATAAATAATTATTTTATTTTTTTAATTTTTTTAATTTTTTTAAACCTGTTTTTGAATAAAATATTTAAATGACTCTTTGTTTCTATTTTATAACTAAATTAAAGGAAGTTGAAGCTTCAAAATCATAAGATTTTGACAGTCGTCAGAAATTTTCAATTTCTGAGACTTCAAGAAACCTTGGTGTCTTAAGCAAATGAAAAAAAAGAGGAAAAAACAGATGGTTTATATATTTTTAAGATATCTGATATTAATTATCTTAGGCTTTCTGCCGTTTAACATAATCTTCTCATCTCTGACAATCTTACCAGTCTATTTCTTACTTAATATTTTTTATGAAATGTCAATTATTGGAAATACCTTTCTTGTTGCTGGATTTGAAATAGAGGTTATAAGTGCATGTATTGCAGGCTCTGCTTATTATCTTCTTTTGGTTCTTAATCTAACAACGAGCATGAAGGCTAAACAAAGAGTATATTCTTTGTTGTTCTCCTTTCTTTCTCTTCTTGTTGTTAATATATTAAGGATTTTTCTACTTTCAATACTTCTTATAGAAAAGTCTGCTTTTTTTGACATAACCCATAAATTATTTTGGTATATCTTAAACATAATACTTGTTGCTGGAATCTGGTTTTTAACAGTCTGGTTATTTAAAATCAAGAAGGTTCCAGTATATTCTGATATTATCTCTTTGAAGAAACAAAAGAATTAATAATAATTACTAATAAAATACCCAACGCAGCAAAAAATAGCATTATAGAGACATTTAATGCGCCTAGGGAAGGAATTTGAGAGATTTTCCTTAACGGAATACTTAAAGAGCCTATCACCAGTCCTAAAAGAAAGTAAAGTGTCTTGCATTTATCTTTTTTAAAAAGAAAAGTTATGACTCTCGAGATTGTGAATGCTCCTAATAGGGCTCCTGCAATAAATATTAAAAGATACTCTACACTTTCTATCATATTGTGCATTACATTAATCATAAACTCATAAAGGCCGAGAATTAACAATATAAACGCTCCTGAGATTCCTGGTAAGAACATAGCACTAACAGCAAAAAACCCTCCAATAAAAACATAGTACAAACTTGGAGTCACAGTCAAAGGAACTAAGATTAAAAATAGAACTCCAAATATAAAGCCAACAATTCCAAACATAATGTTTTTGATTTTATGATTTTTAATATTATCAAAAATTATTTTAGAAGATGATAGTACAAGTCCGACAAAAAAAGACAGAGTATACAAAAAATAATTATCTAAAAGGAATTTAATGACTCTTGAGCCAGCTAAAAGAGCAGTTCCGATACCTAATAAAAGGATGACAAGGAAAAATAAATCGACTTTTTTAATATCTTTTTTTAATATCTTAAGATTTTCTTTTTTTCTGTTAGCCAGGTATTTAAAAAAATCATAAACTAATTTTGGAGAGATGTTTTTCACAGACGCGATTAATCTGGAATAAATTCCAGTTATAAATGCAATTGTGCCTCCAGAAATGCCTGGGATTAAATCACAAATTCCCATTAAAAAACCCTTTAAGAATAATAGAATCTTATTTTCCATCATAACTTGCCATTGAATTTTCAATAAAATTAAGGATAAATCTTTCAAAACCTTCTCTGACCTCACAATTAGCAATTTCTATAACATAACAGTTCTTAAATATTATTTTTTCCTGGCTTATTTGAGTTTTATTTCCTTCTTGCATAACAATGACTGTTTTATTCAGTGAACTTCTGCAGTCAGCAAGAGTGGCATTATTTTCTCTTGCATAATCTGCATCTGTTGTTGCTCCGCTTGCTGTAACTCCAAAAGCCTTTAGAATAATACCAAAATCTACTAGTGTGGAATACATATGAGGGCAATCAGCTATCTCAGGAGAAAGAGAGATAATTGCTTCTTTATTTAGTCTTATATCTCCATCTATAGGTATTTTTGCCAGTTCTCTTGGATCGTTTTTTAGTCTTAAAATAAACGGGACTTCTTCTCCCCAAGCTGTAACAAATCCAAGAAGAGATTTGTAAAATAAATTTGTTCCTTCTTTTTCTTTATAAAACTTTAAGCCATTGTATTCAAAATTCTTATTTGCTTGGATAATCCAGTATGATAAGAGCGCAATAGCAATTAAAACCACCATAATCCCCAGTATAGCCTTAAATTGTTTATTATAACTGTCCAAATTCGAACTTCCTTCTTTCTTAACTTCTTTTTCTATTTTTATCTTTTTTTCCATCTTAAAAATTCCTAATGCCCAAAATCTTAAAAAGAAGAGCATCTGCTGCTCTTGCTTGCTCTTCATAAGGTGCTTCTATGAAAACGCAATTGTCCTCTTGGTGTATTTTTATCTCTTCAGTTTCTTCTAGGATTATAACATTATCTTGGGAACAGTTTTTAATAGGGGTATTATTATTGCATCTTTCTTTATAATCTTCAAGACATCCATCCTGCATTCTAGGAACAAAACTTACCAAATTTACTTCTATCTCTCGCCTGGCTGGGCTCTGTCCTAAAAAGAATAAAGTCTTTCCTGAATAATCGCCCATTGTCCTAAATGCAAAAGCAGAGATATTTTCTGTTTCTTTTAAGGTGTACTGTGTTAAGAATTTAAAGCCCTGCAGTTCAAACTCCCATAAGCCATTCTCATTTAAAATAAACTCTATCCCGCCCTCTTCAATTTTCGTTTTTGGTTTTTCAGAACTAGAAAAAAAAGCAAAACCAACACTGCTTAAAATCATTATCGCAACAAGAAGCCCTCCAAGAATTATCTTAAGCCGGGTTTGCTTTCTCTTTTTTTCTTCTTTAGTCAAAATCTTTTTCATCGTTTTTATAAGAAAAAATTAGTTTAAAAATTATTCCTCTCTTACAATTTTGCATATTCTTTGTGTATGTAGTATTTTATAGGGATTATCATCCCGATAATAAAACTCGCCCAACCAATAAAACTTAAAACAATCATTATTAGATTCTTAGCAAGAATATTAACTATAAACATGCTTGCCCATCCAAGTATTCCTCCAAAAAATAAGACTGCCCAAGCAAGCTTGTCTTTCTTTTTAATCACAAAAACAGAAAGGTATATGACAAATATGCCAAAAGAAACAAGCAAAAATCCAGTATATATTAAAATCAGAAAATACTGGGAAATATCACTAATCCATTTCTTAACTAATATCTCCCAAACTTCTGGAAATGACTCAAAATATTTTGCAATTAAGAACTTGCTGAAAAATATCATAAAAAATCCAAATAAAATAGCATAAATCCCATTATAAAGAGTTATTAAAGAGCCAAGCCGTATTAGTTTTACTTTCATTTTCCCTTAATCTTTTGATTTCCTTATAAGTATTTAAGTATTTTTATAAAAGAAAATATATATAGCATTAACAAAAGAGCAAGATAAAGAAACAAAAAAGAAAAAAACAAAAAAGAAAAAAAATTTTTAGCTTTATTCTACATCAGCATAGGTTGTTGTTACTTTTTTAAGTTCAGTACCGACCTCTGTAGCAGGCATTTCTGCAGTTACATACTTAGCAGCTTTTGTTGTGTCTGCTTTTTCATAGCCTGCGATAAGCATAGCTACTTTTCCAGTAGTGTATGGTGAATCAACTACCTTAATAAGGAATTGGTCTGCACCAATACCAGTTGCGTCTGTAAATGCAGCTCCACATAGGTTTCCACCAACTATTTCAGCAGCTACACTGTTAATACAGCTACCTCCAACAACTATCAAGTTCTTCTCCTTGTCAGTTGCACTTAGTGAACTATCTTCAACAGTAACACTTCCTAATTCAGTTACACTTCCTGCGCCAGCTGAACCAGAAGTCACAGTTGCTCCTTCAGTTGTGAACAACACATCAAGCTTCATTTGAGATGTTGGGTAGTTTATTGTAGCTACTCCATTCTCATTTGTTCTATCTTCCTTTATTGTTAAAGTGCCGTATTTGTCTACAGCCTCTTTTTGATATGTGTCTGAAGTACGAGTCACAAATCCGCTGTTTGTTCCATTGAATACAGGATCACCAATAGCAATTTCAGTGCTTCCAGTTGTTGTTAATGGAACACATATAAAATTACCATAACCTGAGTCATCCCATTTCTTTGGCTCCATGAACAATACAGCTGGTCCGTTTGTAACATTAAAATTACAAGTAGGACTTACAATCGAATCCACTATTGGGTTTACTGTATTATTTCTACCAGTCCATGTAATTCCATTGTATGTAGTGGTTGTTGTCTCATTAGATAATGCTGTTCCAACTGTTGATAAGGTTGTTAAGCCATTTGGAAAGATAACAGATGTTCCATTAGCAATGGTTGTTTCTGTTAAGAAAGCAATCCATCCGCCGTCTTTTAACTTTATTCTTGGGAATAAAGTTATAGTAGCCCCAGAATCCCAAGTTATATTAGCAGTTGCTTCGTTCTCTGCCATATTAATAGTATAACCATTTCCTCCAAAGAAATTACCTGTTTTTGTATAAACACTGCTTACGTTTTGTAGTGTTACTTTTGTAGAATCTCCTGTTATGGCATCTTCAAAAGTAATTGTTCCAACTGTTCCAGTATCTACACTCATATCAGTAATTTCAAGGATAGCTCCTGCATCTCCTTGGTTAACAACAATCCAGTCACCTTCTACAGCATTTTCTCCTTCTTTGACATGAATATGCCCTTTGTTATTAGTTGTTATTGTCTGATGTGCTAACAATGGTTGTATAGCATTGCTTGCAGTGTTATTGTCATAAACATAAGTTATTTGTTGCTCTCCTGCACTAGCTGCTCTTGAACTTGTGAAAGTTACACGAGCATACTGGTTGTTATCTGTATCAATAATAACACTCCCTCTAGCATCAGAGTCTAATGCTGGAACTGCACCAGCAAATTGTACACTTAAGCCCCCAAATACAGGGTCTGTAAATTTATCTCCTGCAGCTAGATGGTCTACTTTGGATTTCTCCATTGCGACCTCTACTGTGAATCCAGAAATTACTCCTATACCAGCAGCACTTATTGTTGTTTTTGTTCCTTTTATGCTTGTTTCATCAGCACCTTGTTTTACAGTCTGTCCATTTGTAAGTTTCAATGCTTTTGCACCAATAATAAGCTCAACATTTCTTAAGTCTCCTGCAAAAGCAGGGTGTGTTACATCTTTCACATACACAACCACATCTCCTGCGAATTGGTATCTGTTACTTTGTGTAACTGACTTAGTTATGCCATCAACACTTATTTTTGCTGCATTTGTTGCAGTAGTTGTTACTAACTCTACAGTATGTTCAGTATCTCCTACTGCAACAGTTGTAGATTCACCTGCTGCAACAGTGATTGTCTCTCCTGAACCATACAAGTAAAGAGTGCTGTTAGTAGAACTTGCTCCCACAACATACTCTACCCCAAGTATTGTGAGTTTCTCTCCTTGCACATTTATAGCATCTGATACATTAAGGTTCTTAGTGAAGCCTAGTGTATAGTTGTACAAAGGGTCTGTTGAAGTTGAGCCAACATTTAAATGCAAAACAGGATCATCTATGTCTCCTCCACTTGTTCCAAACACACTAAGTGTATCTCCAACAATTATTGTTTGGGTGTAGTCATATTCAGTTCCTGATAAGTCTGTAAATGTTCCATCAGCTAAAACAGTTCCTAGCTCTGTTGTTGACAAGGAGCTTCTTCCAGCATTAATACCATCTGCATAGTATAAGGCCCTAGAGCCTGTTGCCAGATTTACACTATCTCCTCCTGTTGCAGTTGCTCCACTAGTTGATGTAGTAGCGGTTTGTTTTGCAAGTTCTGCCTGTAAGTTTTGACCAATATCTACTGCTGCAAGTAAGTCAGATGATGCTGCATCTGCACCCACAACAACTCGAACGTTTGCTATCCCACCCTGAATAAACGGATTAGGATAACTTGCTGCAGCTGCAATACCTATCGAACTTCCAAGCATTACTGCACTAGCTAGCACTGATGTAATCTTTTTAAAATTAAATTTCATCTTTTAACCTCCTTTCAATTATATTAAACATTTATTTGGCTTTGTCTCACAAAATAGTATTAATAGGGAAATATACTATTTTATTTGACAGTTCTTAATGTAATCCCTATTCAGAATACTGTCACTGGCCAGCATTTCACCTTTTTCAGGCAATAATATAACTCATTCTTAAGTATTTATAAAGCTTTCGTTCTATTCTCTTTTCTTTGTATAAAAATTCACGTGTAAATTTAGATTTTATTTATAAAGCTTTTGATATCACTTCTAAATAAAACAACTTCTAAGACATTTCATTAAAAAACCAAAAACGAAACATTTTTAAAATATTGGGTATTAAATGTAATATATGACTAAAAGAAACATATAAATATAAAACATTCTTTCCATATGTATAAAAAAGAATACCCTATATGTTTTAACGTCGATTAATCATATAGCACTCCCATAGGAATTTAACATGGCAAAAGAACCAAAAACAAGGAATATCACTTTAGGTATTGAATCTGGAACTTTCACAGGAATTTTTAGAAGGTTAAGAGGCGAAAAAAAAGAGTATGAGTTTTCAGGGATTTCGGCTTTAAGACAGCTATTGAGCAATGAAAGAGCAAGACTCTTGCACACAATAAAGACAAAAAAACCAACATCCATCTACCATCTGTCTAAGATTCTGAGCAGAGACTTCAAATCAGTAAGAAATGATGTAAAGCTTTTAGAACGATTTGGGTTTTTAGAACTTGATGCCTTAAGAACAGGTAAAAGAGAAATGCTAAAACCCATACTATCTGTAGACAAAGTGATTATAACAGTAAATTTGTGATTCAAAAAGCATTTATATAGTTATAACACTAAAACAGGTATGGAACAAGGGATTAGTTTATGTATGATTGTTAGAAATGAGGAAAAATGCCTAAAAAACTGTCTGAATTCAGTAAAAGAGTTAGTAGATGAAATAATTATTGTTGATACAGGGTCAACAGACAGAACTAAAGAAATAGCAGAAAAGTTTACAGATAAGATATTTGATTTTAAGTGGAATAATGATTTTAGTGATGCAAGGAACTTTTCTATTTTAAAAGCTACAAAAGAATGGATTTTAATTCTGGATGCAGATGAGGTAATAGCAGGAAAAGACCATGAAAAAATCAGAGATTCAATTAAAAGTAATAGGGCAAATGCCTTTATTTTTAATTTAAGGAATTATGTTAATGATAAAGGAGTCTCTGGGTTAATTCTTTCTAGAAATGATGAATACGCAGAAAGTAAACTAGCTACTGGTTTTACTATAAGCAAAGTTTTAAGATTTTTTAAAAACAAAGGCTATTATTTTGAAGGAAAAATACACGAAACTCTGAATAATTCAATAAAAAAACTAAATGATAAGATATTTGGCACAGATATTGTTATTCACCATTTTGGAGAACTAGACAAAAAAAGATATTTAGATAAAAAAAAGACCTATATAGAACTTTTAAAAGAAAGGATTAATAAAAAAGATTTTAAAGAAAAACCAGAGGATTATATTTGTTTTGAAATTGCAAAAGAGCTTATTCATTTAAATGATTATGATGATGCAATATTTTATCTTGAAAAAGCTGTTAATATTAATGAAAGATTTGAGTATTTATTTCAGCTAGGATCCTTGTATATTTTAAAAAAAAGACTTGATGATGCTGAAAAAATCTTAAAAAAAGCAGTTCTTTTAAATCCTGAAAATTCTTCTGCTCATGATAATTTAGGAATTATTTACTCTGAAAAAGGCCTTTATAATAAAGCAATAAAAAAGTTTGAAAAAGCCATTCAACTGAATCCAGAATCTGCTGATGCTTATTTTAATCTTGGCTTAGTTTACAGAAAAAAAGGTAAAATAAGTAAGATGCGCCAGTTTTTTGAAAAAGCAGCTGAATTAAATCCAGAATATAAAGAAAAAATAGCAGATTAAGTGTAAAAAATAGAAAAATATAAAACTAGCAAAGGGTATAGTAATTGTATGTTTTCAAGAGCTTGTTTTACTAGACTATGGGCGTTAGAAGCTGCATTAGGAGAATCAGAATTAGAAACAGAAAGAGCAGATCATGCATCTTCAGGACCTTGTGATAAATGTGCCATTGAGACAACAAGAATAGGACAAAGCTCATCAGAACAAAAAATTGCTCCAGAAGATATTCTATATATTGTTTATTGTCCTAAGGGTTCATTAGAAGTTTTTTATGAAGCTCCAACAGATTAAGTGTAACAAAGTTTCATATCTATGATAATAGTTCCAGGAGAATAGTGTAAAAGATATTCTGCTCCTGTCCTGCTTCCAGTGCAGTTTCCTTCTTTTAAACTTAAAATCTCTTCCTTTTCACTTTCTTCTTCATCTTTACTCATATACTGATAATAAATATTAAGAAAATATGCATTTTCTGGCCTATCCTCACTTACTAGCCAGCTTTCATGAGCAAGTTCAGAAAGAGTGTCATTTAATACCTTACAAGCTAATTCCTCATTTAAGCATCTCTTATTTTCTTTACAAGTTTTTATTAAATCCTGCAAGTCTAAAGGTTCTATACTCCTCATACAATCTGTTGTATAAGCCATACTTGACTGCAAGAAATTCTGAACATTAAGGCTTTCATGCTCTACAGCAGGCTGCCTTAGGTAAAAAACAAGCAAAAAAAGCCCGATAACAACAACTATTACAACTATCAGGACAAATCCCACTATTTCATGCTGTGCTTTTTTTATTTTTTTCATTTTATTGTAATTGTTTAATTTCAAATCCTGCTATCAGCTTCCCTAATTCACATTTTTCATACCAATAATCTCCTTGTTTTTCTTTTCTACATAAACTAACAAATGTAGAAACTTCTTCTTTGTTTTCTATTTGTTTATCATAAACCTTGAAAAAACTGCAATTAGGATAATTTTCTTTTGTACATTCTACTTCTTCTTGTTTTGGAAATATTTTCACAACAGATAAGCTGGCAATCGGCCAAAAACCATTGTAAGCAGGTCTGTTTTGCATGACTATTAGTTTATCTGTATCTACACAAAGAGGTTTGTTGCAAGAAAATTCAGCTGTTTCAGCTAATTTAGCTACAGTTGAAAGAGCTTTTTCTTTTTCAAACAAGCCAGCTGTCCTGTACAGCTCTCTGTATTTTATAACTATAAAAAACAGCCCCGCTATAATAAAAAATATCACAACAGCCATTAACATAAACGCCATTTCCTGTGTTTTTAGCTGGCTTTTTCTTGTTATTTTTCTAATTTTCATTCTAAAAGATTTTGCAAACTGCAGCATTATTTATCATTTCAATTTCTTCTGCTTTTTCCTGTATAACAACAAGTTGTGAGGAATTTGATGAAGCAAGATTAATCATCTCAGTCAAGTGAGAATCAAGTACAGAGCTGCACTCTTTTCTTTCGAGCATTTCAATTTTATCTTTATACATCAGACACAAATTAACCAATCTTAACATTAATCTCTTAACATTGCACTCATAAACTTCTGGAGAAGAAAAAATAGTGCCATAAATCAAAGGCCCTGCATAGTACAGTGTTTTTCCTTTTTTGTTAACATATCCAGAATCAAACTCATAGTTATCACTATAAACAGCTATATCACATCCAGCAGAACTTGAAAAGCATACTTTCTGGCTGTTTTCAGAACAATTTTCTTTTTTATCTGTAAATTGGGCATTTTTTATTCCTAATCCTTCTAAATCATCTTTAATCTTTTCAGGAGCCTGTATAAAACAATAATCCTGCCCTAAAATAAATATCAAATCTGAAACCTTAAACGGCATTTTAAATGGCTGGCTAAATACATAAAACTCTTCATTCTGCTCAATCTCCTCAGAAAAAATATACTTGTTATACTGGGGCTTAGCATATGAAGGAGCACTCCATTTCCCCCTTAATCCTTCCTTACTGACTACTCCAATACTCTGCTCTCCAAAATTTCCATAAGTGTAGCACTTATCATTATAAATTCTTGTTTCAGAACTAAAACTAATTACACTGCTTTTGCCTTCTTCTAGACTTGTTTCTAAAGGGTCTAAAAGAATAGAGAGTTTAGCAGATGTTTTTGTATCTATTTCCCCTCCTTGTGTTTCAATAATCTGAGAAGCAGCATAAATTGCAAGGAATAAAATTGCACTTCCAGCAATAATAGAGAAAATCCAGGCAAAATTCATTTCAAAAGCTTTTTTATCTTTCATTTTCATCCCAAATCTCCTAAATATTTTTTAATTAGTCTTTTAATCATATTTTTTATCTCTTTAATATTTTCCTTTGTTTCTCCTATTGAAATATCCACCCCGTAATAATTTATAGAATTTCTTATTTTTCTAAATCTATCAAATTTAATTGCAAAAACATCTTCTCCTTTTTCTTTCAAAAAATAAGTAAAAGCTTCATGAGAATAAATCTTATAGTTATTAATTGTAGAAATTGCTTCTAAAACACTTCTTAAAACATCATAATAATTAGTCATTAATTTCCTAGAAGAATTTTCATTTATTTCTAAACCATCTAAAAATTCAAGATCTCTTTTTATATTTTGAAGCAGAGATTTAGCCAAATTGATATCTTTAGAAGCCTTTCTTACTAATCTTTTTTCAATAAAATCTTCAAACTTCATTTAAACACCTCAAAAAATCCATAAAGAACAATCCCATTAATCCAACTATTAAGTAATTCTTTATTTTTATCTTTCATTTTTTTAATCTCTTCTTTTGAATGAACAAATAACTGAATTTTATGTCTAAGTTTTTTCTCAAATTTCTCGAGTTTAAGTTCTTTCTTAGACGGACTTATAATCAATAAATCTATATCACTTTTTAGGATATTTTCTGCTTTTGCAAAACTTCCAAATAAAACAATTGCTTCTGGATGATTAAATTTCTTTATTATATGGTCAATAAGTCCGGAATTTTCTAAAATATCAAAGTTATAATTTAATTTTAGTTTCTTAAATTTTTTATTTTCTGTACAAGCTTTAAATAAAAGATGATTTAATTTGCTCTCTGATCTTAAAAAACCTTTTTTTTCAAATTCCTTTAAATACTTTGAAATAGTTGTTGGGGATTTTTTAAGTAGCTTAGAAAGCTGTCTGACATGAAATTCTCTTCCAGGTTCTTCTATAAAAAAACCCAAAATTTTGTTTTTTATATTGTCCATTTTTATGTACAATTGTCCAAAATAACAAACAATTGTCCATTTTTAAATGTTTCTATACTCTCTCAACTTTAACAAGAGCATCAAAATAATCTTTTTCTATTTTGATTTCTATTTTTCCGTTTTCAACAGGAAAACAATAAGGGTTGCTTGCTGTTATATTAACATGCTCAATATTGCTGGCTTTAATACAGGCATTTCTCTGAGGATAAAAGAACAGATTAGCTGTATAGTCTGCATTTTTCCTTAATTCTCGATAGATTTCTGTTTCTTTGCTTGTCCCACTTGCCTCTTTTGCAAGATTAGCAAAACAAACATACTCAATTCCAGAAGGCAAGTTGCTTGAAAATGTCTTAGAAGAAGACTGGCTTTGCCATGCATCTTCTATAGCAGATTGAAAATCCTCTATAAACATCCCAATTTTTGAACACCTGCTTATGTCTAAAAAATAATTAATTGCAAAAAATGCCACAACAATAAAAACAGCTATAAGAAAAAGCGAAAAAATAGTTGAAAACGGCATTCCAAACAATTGTTGCGAGCGTTTTGACTTTAACAAAATAGGGTTCTTAATCACAAAGTCAAAGCGCGAGTTTCCTCTTTTGTTTTTCATAAAGAAACAAAAGAACGAGGATTATTAAATGTTTTCACTCCTCAACTTTAAACTCGCAGGAATATGAGATGCCATAACAATATTTTTCACAATGCACTATCTCTGGAATCTCTGAGAGAATCTCACACCTATCTTCTCCCATAAAACCAAAACACTCACATGTTATTTCAGCTTGTGGAGAATAAGATACTATTTTTTTCGGATAAAAGAATGCAGTTAAACATATAAGAATTAATATGAGTATTATCATTATTTTTATCATTAAACCCATTTCAATCCTCAACCTTTTGTTCTACAACATCATAAGGTCTTACAATAAGAGAGCAGCTGTTAGGCAGAGCCATATTTCCATATTCATCAGAACATCTGATATAATAGGTTGAGTCTGTTTTCCATTCTGCTACATGCTCTGTTTGATTTGCATAAGGCATATCTATTCCATCTTCAAACTTAAAATTACAAGACTGACTGCTGTACCTGCATTCAGAATCCTCTGTTGTTATTATTTTCAATAATTCATTTTCTCTGTATACTCTTGCAATAACCGGAGCTTCATTATCCACTTTAACACTAAATTCTGTGAAATTATTATCTCTATTGCCTCCGAGGTCAACACACTTAATGTAATACTTATAATCTCCTTCTGTTAAATCTAGTCTCTGTCTATGCATTTCTGCACCCGTCTCATAAAACTCAATCCAATCCTTTTCCTCACCAGTCTCACCATAAGAACAAACAGCTTCTCCGTTCTTATAGCCATTTGCTGTCTCTACTTCAATATTAACAGAAACAACAGGTGTTGAACCATAAATAGTTCCATTTGGCTTTACACCTATAATATTTAAAGGTTCTGTTCCGACAAGAACAAAAAGATAACTTTCTTGATTAACATTTCTCTCACTTTCATTTGCCTTAGGCTGATCCTTGCACCTAAAGTAAAACTTATTCTCTACCCTGTCTTTTATGCCAGTGAGGGTTGTCTTACATGTATAAACCAGATTATTATTCATTTCCCAGATATTATTGCTGCAAGTCATTGAATTTTCCATATTATTATAACTTCTGTCTTCTCTGCTCCATTTACAGTCAGAAGGTTCATTAACATAAACATCTAACTCAACAGCTGTTTGATTATATTTCACAGGCATACCATTTCCTATACTTGTTCCTTCAATTTTTGGAGGAGTTGTATCTGGCCCTTTATCAACACAGAATCTTATTGCAAACTCATCAACATTTTCATTTCCATTTGCATCTCTGCATCTTGCATATAAGGTGTATGTCCCATCATGCTGAAGTTCAGGAGCAGCTTCTTGGATAGCTGAAGGACTTGGAAGGACTAATGTTTGTGAGTGATTGTATCTATACATGTTTGAATCTCCAAAATAAAAAGCCATATCATCAAATTTAAGAGTATGATTATAATCAATTTTACATTGTGCTGGCTCAGATTCTCCGTCTGGTCCAGTAGTGATAATCCCAAATTCAAGAGGAGTAAAAGCATCAACGCATCCATCTGCTTTTCCTTCTTTTACTATCCTCATTCTTCCTGGCTCTTCTCCATCTCCTGGAGGCCTTACTCTTACATCTTCGTATTTATAACCCTCTGTTAAAACCTCCTCCCAAGGAGAGATTCCCGGGCTTTTAGTATCTCTAGGATTAACCCAGTCACATTTTTCTTCTTCACTGCCTGCATTTAATAACTGACAACTCTGTCCTAAACTCTTACATCTATACTCACTGCACTCCCCATCATTGCATTTTTCACAATCTCCTCCTCCAACAGGTGCCTGCCATGGCTGACAGTTAAACTCAACTATTTCTGTTGACTCTTCTTTATACATAATTGCAAAAACAATTGCAGTAACAATAATTCCTGTTCCTAATGCTCCGATTCTGGTTCCCCAGACACCTTTTCCAGGTTCAACAAAAATTCCTCTCCCAATATCCCATGCTTTTGTCTTTGCCAAAAGCTCATAAGTAAAAGCACCTGCAGCAAGTGCTGCAGAAACAGCTTGTGTCTGTTTCTTTTCCATTCCAGCAAAGCTTCCAACCATCTGCCCAATTCCATACCATATTGCTGCATATTGGACACCTGTAAGGGCAGCATCCCAAAAGGTTCCTTTAGTAGCACCCAACAATCTTGCAAGGGGTGATGAGGCTGGTTCTTGATATATTTTTAAAGTTTTGTCATTAATATACCCTTGGACTTTATCCGCGTTTATTATTATATCTTTTCCACTTTCTTTTATTAAGATACTACCATCCTTACTAAGAGCGAAGATTTTTCCTTTTGAAATTGTTGTTATGGTTTCTTTAGTTACATCATCAATAATCGTGATTTCTTTTGAAGCAATATATTTTGTTAAAATTCCAGATTCCGTAGTAACTTCAAAACTTCCTGAAATAGGTTGTTGTTCAGGTAGTCGCGCACTCACTATCCAACTAAAAGCAAACATAGCAATAACTAAATTCACAATTATGAAATACGTTTTCATCCTCTCTTTTCCTCTTTTTTTGTTTGACATTCTTATATTTTTAAATGAATATAACTTTATGGAATAACATTCACAGGTTGTCCATCTTGATATATTATATGGGGTTCTTTGTTTTCCGGAGAATGATTATCATTATCTATAACATTCACAGGTTGCCCATTTTGATATATTATATAGATTCTCGTCTCGCTTCTCCCCTCTCTTGCAACACCTTTCTCATGCTGTCTTCTTCCAGATTCTCTTGCAAATTCTGATAAATAATATCCAGCTTGAGCTTGTTGAGGAGTTTTTGCACCCATAGCATGGCCAGCTATACCTAAAGCCGTGAAGTCAGATTCTTTCATACTTTCACATCCGCCATAAAACAAACTACCTAATCCAATTCCAATTGCAACTCCTGTTCTTAATATTCTTTCTTTTAAGCTCATTTTCTTATTTTATTAAGTTTTATATATTTATAAACCTTGTGTTTTGTTACCATTATTAAGTTAATATAAATCATACTCCTGCTTGATTTTTAATTGAATCAATTATTCCTTTACCTAGTGTTTTTTTGTTTCCCCCTATTTTCCATTCATAACCATCTCCTGCAAATTTTCCAACATAATTCACATAACCTCCGCAATCTCCAATAGATGTGCAAACCTGGTTCATTTTTTGTGCCCATCCATCTTCCAAGCATTCACAATTTTCAATGCAATTTTTGCTTCCAAATAATCCTTTTTCATATGTAACTATGCACTGTGCACTTGCTACACTGCAAATTCCCTCACTTTCACCTTCTTCCCAGAACTTTAATCCTGGAGGAACATTTGGAACACAGGCATTTCCGCCCTGAACTACACCTGCAACTCCTCCTGATTCACCTGTATTTCCTTCAGTTGTTCCTATAAAACTTGCACCTTCTATCCAGAAACAATCTCTTTTATCTGTATTTTCACAATCCTCTTGTTCATCTTGTTCCTTACAGTCTTTCCATCTATTAACTATGCATGCTGCTTCTGTAAATGTTCCTGCAGAAGTTTCTGTCTCGCTTTCCAGACAAACTTTTTGTCTAAAATCTGCACAAGGCTCTAATAATTCTTCTCCAGCAACACAAATATGCCTTACATGCCTGCTTCCTACAGCATCTCTTCCTTCTCCTGTATTCCCATCATAACTGCACCAGCTTTCACCATGTCTATGGTCTTTTCCATCTGAAGTGCCATAACAATTCAAATCCTGGCAAATATAATCTCCATATGTTGGCTGTTGCAATCTGTCTGATTCTTTGCACAAAGAGCCAAGATAATAGTCACAATTTCCGCAACTTTTACTGTTAGCATTATTACCCCCAAATCCACAACTCTCATCTTTTCCTAAAACTTTTTTCCAATATAATGGGTCATTTTGTCTTGAAGCATCATAAATATTAGCTGGATTGCCGCAAGTATCTTTAAAATAAACCTCATCTTTTCCTTCAATACAGGTTGTTTCAGAACTTCTGCCACAGACTGTTCCAAGCTCTTCAGCAGAACATAAATAATCTTTGTAAAATTCAGATTCAGTCATATTACCTGTTGAGCCTATATTTTTGCAAGCCTCTCTTGTTGTAAACTTGCAAGTTTTTGTGAACTCTTCTTCAAAAACACAAGCTCCTCTGTCCTGAGCCTGAGCTACAGCAATACATGCAACCTCATTTCCTACGTCAAGTCTGAAGTTTGTTTCTAATCCATAAAAGCCACTTAATCTTTTACATCTGGTTAATGTAACAAAAGCTGCTTGATTGTCTAAAACACAACACCCTAATTTACACTGAGCTATATCACATTCAGCATTATCAGACCAAGTACCTTTTTTTTCATCACAAACTCTTTGAGGGGTATTTTCCATACATAATCCTTCTTGACTTTCATAACAACACCCCTGTCTGCAAAAAGAGGTTGCGTCACAACTTGTTGGTGTTTTTCTGTAATTATCATCACAATTTTCTTCTGGAGCATTCATACACCAGGCTCCATAATCTGTTTTTTCACAGCAATAATCAGCTTGTTGAGCAGAGACCAAAGCAAAGTCTGACAGCAAGAACAAAAATATAAATAAAGATACTATTAGTATTGTAATCTGCAAATATGCTTTTGTTTTTATTATATTGTTTTTCATTTTAAACTCCCACATATCCTGGTGGCCAGGCAATGCTTCTTGATGCAAACATAAATTTCTCATTTGTTGGTTTATGTGTCAAAATATAAACTCTTCCTTCGTCAAGCTCTTTTTTTTCTACTTTAATATCTGGGTAGTATATCATATAAGTTAAACTGTCAGAATCCCCATATCTTGCTTCATGATTTGCAATACTTGAAGAAAGCATAGTTAATTCATACAACTGGCTGGGAATATTTACTCTAAAATTCTCAAAACTTGCCGAAGACTCTTTTGTTACAGTTATAGGAGCCTTTATTGTGATTAAAATTGAATTTGGGACTATTGATGTTTCAATTTCTGTACCCTGTAAAGATACTGAAGAGCCTCTTTTTTCAAGCTGTGATTTTAAATCTGCAAGACACTGTTTAACTCTTGGTTCTATATAATTTGTTATTTCTGATTCAATGTCTTGCTTTAAAAAAGGTTTTTGCATTGTGCATTTTTTATAATATTCAGGAGTATAGCAAGCATATTCTATCTTATTACCCTGATATAGAATATAATTTTCAGGTTCTAAACTTCCTCCTTGTAAACTTATTTTTTCAAGCACCTCTTTTGTCGCATCTTCTGTGCATTCTTGAATATAATCTGATGCTTCAGGACCTGATACTAGGACCTTAAGGCTAGGAAAAAACAAAATTAATAAAACAACCACAATCACAATTGCTATTATTATAAATACTGTCAACTGCCCCTTCTTATTCATCCTCTTTTTCTCTCTTTTTCTCATTTTCAATTTTTTTCTAATTTAGTTCTTCTTTTACCAAGTTTTCTTCTTTTTAAGAAGAAAAGCTAACTTATAAATTTTTAGATTATGTCATATGGTTTAACAATAATGCTGCACCTTCCAGGTTGATTTTCATATATATCCTTGCACTTAATATAATAGGTTGAGTCTGTTTGCCAGTCTGTACTGTGCTCTTTTCCTTGTCCTGATATTTGTTCTGCTATAGTAATATTTTCAATATCAAACTGGCATTTAGTATCGGTAAATGAATAAGCACAGACTGCAGGTTCATTTGTAATAATCTTCAAATTTCCATCATAATAAACTCTTGTTATTTTTGGAGCTGAAGTATCTACTTTCACACTAAATTCTGTACTGGTTTCTGCAATATTTCCAGCAGCATCCTGGCATTTAATATAAATCTTATAATTCCCCCTTATAATGCGGTTAAATACTTGTTTATGCGAAACAGAGAAAGTATCAAGGAATTTTATATACACATCTTCTTCTCTGAATTTATAAGAACACTCTGCTTTTCCATTTTCTGCACCTCCAGAAGTTAAAACTTCTAAGTGAAGAGTTACAGGCTCAATTCCAGAAACTATCTCTTTTCCACTGTCTGGTTTAATTTCAGTTATAGTTAATTCAGATTCTGATTTGATTAATTTATAAACATAGCTTTCAGTCATTGTGTTTTTATTTTCAGAAACATCCTGGCATTTAATATAAAATATATTTTCTAAATTAGTTAGGGTAGTATTACAAGGCCAGCCATATAGTCCATAATCTTCAAAATCTGTCTGGCATTTAAAATTATTTTCCATTAATTCATAATCTCTATTTTGGTTACTCCAACTGCAACTAGCAGGCTCATTTGTCCAGACAGTTAAATCTTGTTCAGTCTGATTATAACCCACATAAGCTCCATTTCTTGGAATTGTATTTGTAATCCTTGGAGCAGTTAAGTCAGGCCCTGGTTTAACACAGCTTCTTATTGTGTAAGCTGCTTCATTTACATTACCATTCACACTTTTGCACTTAACATAATAATTGATTTCCCCTAAATCTTCTATTTCCTTATCAGTAAGATTATACTGATTTCCAAATGCTTTAGGATTTGGTATATTTAATATAGTTGTATGGTTTATCAAATATAAATTATCCCCTCCAAAAAATTCTGGCATATCATCATAGGTTTGTAAAGAAGAGTCTCCTATTTTGCACTGTGCAGGCTTATCAGTTTCTATGCCGAAACTAACTGTAGTAAATTCAGGAATGCACTTTCCTCCAAATTCAATAAGCTCAAAACCAGTATCTTTAACATTAGAGTATTCATAACCTTCTGTGATTTCTCCATAAAGCGGACTTATTCTTGGAGAACTTATATCTGTAGGAGGATTATTAATACATAATTCTTGTCCTGTTCCTTTATTAATAAGCTCACATGTTTGTCCTAAACTACTGCATCTATAGTCAGAACAAGGTTTGAAAATATCTCCATTACACTTATTACAATCTTTTCCTCCAACAGGAGCCTGCCATGGCAAACAATGATACTCAATAATATATTTTTTTGTTTTTCCTATTCCAAATAATTTCATAACCCCTATTATTACTGCAGCTATAATAACTGCCCAGACAAATGCTGTTGCAAATGCTGTTCCAAATCCAGAAAAAGAGCCAAAGGCCCCTCCTTCTATGCCTGCAGCAGCAGACATTCCAGCAATAGTTCCTCCAATAGATGAGACTATAGAAATAACAAGTGCAGCATCTGCCGGCATATCTCCTCCAAGTAATTTCATAGCAACATAAGTTCCAGCTGCAGCTCCAATTCCTGATGCAACTGCATTGCCAAAAGCTGCGCCTCCTGTTGGATTTTGTTCAAGAAATGTAAATTGATCTGCCTGAGCCCAAGAGTAAGGGCCTGTTCCAATATATAGTCTTTCAAACAGAAAATCTCCTAATCCGGCAAAAACACCATAACCTCCAACCCCTCCGATTATGCTTCCAATTATTGTTCCAGTAGTGGTTCTTCCGCTTTCAAACCCATCATCTCCGGTAGCAGTAGTTGAGATAATTCCTGAAAAATTTCCAGGTTCAGCAGGTTCTTGGTTTGGATTAGGCCTTGCATAACTCTTGTATTTATTTATTATAGTTGAAGATAAAGAATTCGGAGCTCCTTTAACGCTAAACCCTTGGTCATACTCCCCAACATAATTCACATAACCTCCGCAATCTCCTAAACTTATACAATATTCATTCATTTTTTCTGTAAATTCCATTTTAGTACAATCTTCATTAGCAACCCATTCCCAACCAGTTAACTTCTTAACTTTAACAGCAGTACATTTTTGAGTTGCCTGTCCACAAACAATCTTTGCATCATCTGGACGATTTTTCAAATCAAATCCAGGAGGGTAGTGTGGAGTGCAAACAGGAAAACTAAAATAACTATCAACACTCACTTGTTTGTACTCGCAATCAACAATTTCTTCACATCTCTCTTTTTTCTTTTCAGGATTTTCTTCTAAGTTAATTTCAATACACTCTCTCCATCTGTTAATTCTGCAAGCAGCTTCTGAAAATACTTCACCATTATCAAGTTCGATATCTGACTGCACACAAATCTCATTTCTAAAATCAGCACATGGCTCAAGAATCTCTTCCCCCATAAAACATGTGTGTTTCATGTGCCTGCTTCCTGCAGGATCTTTGCCATTTCCAATGGTTCCGTCATAAACACACCAGCTTTCACCATTCTTCCTTATTTTCCCTTCTATATTGCAGTTTATACTCTTACATCCATAATCTTCTCCTTTTAAACCACAGATAGTTCCATCAAAAACACTGCACTCTTCTTTTATTTCTTCTCTATTGCCACAAGAATCAAACCAATAAACACTATCTTTTCCTTCTAAACATCCAGGGTGGTCATGAGGCAGACATTCTGTGTCAAGTCCTGAGTCAGAACAAAATATATTCTCATAAAAGTTTCCTCCTGAGTTTTTACAACCATCTCTTGTTGTGAATTTACAGGTTTTTGCTTCTTTACCTAAAACACAAGCTCCTTCATCATCTCTTTCAGCAAAAAATATACACTCAAGCTCTGAACTAATCTCTTGCCTGAAATCTGCCTGCAGACCAAAAAATCCTGATTCTATCTGGCAATTTTTTTCTGTTGTCCATAAGGTATTAGTTCCTAAAACACAACATCCTAGTTTGCATTCGGGATTATTGCATGCAGCATCATCAACCCATTTACCTCCATCTAAGTTGCAAGTTTTTTTAGGAGAATTAGCAGTGCATATTCCTCTTTCAGCATCATAACAGCATCCTAATTTACAGTCTGAAAGGTCTTTGCACTGCCCTGGAAAAATTATTCCTTCACAATTATCTTCAATATCTTCTATTAAAAATTCTTGGCATACATTCCCCTCTTTAGTTTTTTCGCAACACTGGACAATATCTGTTTGTGCAGATACTGGTTGAAATGCAGAGTAAAATAAATAAGCAAACGCAAAAGTGCTTATGATTAATATTAAAATCTGTATGCCTGCTTCTGATGTTTTTTCTTTTCCAACTTTTTTAAAATCAAATCTCATTTTATAATCCAGCAGGCATTACACACCCTCTTGTGGCAAATTTAAACTCTTTATTTGACGCTCTTTCTTTTACAATATAAATTTTAGAGTCATCAATCATATCTTTTCTAACTTCAAACTTAGGATAATTTGAATTAAATCCATTTACATTAAAATAACAGTATTTAGCTTCCTGACTTGCTATTTCAGTGCCAATCTCAGCTAAATCATATATAGGATCGATTATTTGAGCTTTAAATTCATCAAATTTTCTTGTTTCTTCATTCTTAGTTATCTGAAAATTCCTATTAACTGTTACAATGACTTTTCTTGTTTGTAATTCTGTTGTTATATCCTTATTTTCCATACTGCCCATATCAACAACATAGTTTCTTTTTTCAAGTTCACTTTTTAAAGACGTGAAACACTCTTGAACTTTTGGCTCAATATAATCTGTTATTTCTTGTTTAATATGTTCAATTAACATTGGCCTTTGGTTTATGCAAGGATTGTAATAGTTAGTATTATAACAGAGATAAACTATCTCTTTTCCTTGATACATTACAATCCCTTCTGGCTCTATATCTCCTCCTTGTGCTGATAAAATTTCAATAGCTTGTTTTGTAGCATCTTTTGTGCATATTTCAATATAAGTTTTAGGATCTGTTTCAGGGGAAATTTCTATTGTCGGCTTTCTCCAAATAACAAAAATCAAGATAATAGCAACTATTATAATTAGAGCTATTATTATAAATATTGTAAGTTGGGCTTTTCTATTTTTCATTTTTAAGTACCTATTTCAACATAAATATAATAAGCAGTTGAACTGCCAA
>CAZQLD010000010.1:0-41405 GCA_964594115.1 Candidatus Woesearchaeota archaeon | reverse complement strand
TTTTAGATTGTAATGCCTGTCCTAATGGGAAAGTTTGTATAGATGGAAGTTGTGTTGAAATAATCGGGAATTGTAGTGATAGCGATGGAGGCAAGAATGAGTATAAAAGAGGAAATATAACTCTTGATAATTCTACTTTTTTATTTGATTTTTGTTCTAATGGGAATTTAACTGAATATTATTGTTATTTTAATGGAAGTAATTCTATAATTAAAAATGAAACAATTGTTTGTGCACATAATTGTTCTAACGGGGCTTGTATGCAGGAAACAGGATTTTGTGGAAACAATATAACAGAAGCTGGAGAGGTTTGTGATGGAATTAATTTAAGTGGAATGAGTTGTATTGATTTTGGATATAATGAGGGAACTTTAGCTTGTTGTCCTGATTGCCAGGGTTTTGATCTCTCTAATTGTAAAAATGTGACTTATGGGCAATGTATTGACCATGATGGGTTGGACTATTATACTTTTTCCAATGTAACTCAATCTATTAGTATTACTTATGGTTCTAGTTGTCCTGGTTCATCAGCACCTTCAGGTAGTAGTGGGGGAGGTTTAGCTATAGGTCTTGATTCTTGTAATGGAACTATTTTATATGAAAGAATTTGCAACTCAAGCAATCGCGGAGATATAGTTGAGTATGATTGCAGTTCAGAAGGAAAGGTTTGTAGTAGTGGGAGATGCGTTGGATGTGTTGATGATAATGATTGTGATGACAATAACATTTGTAATGGGGAAGAAACTTGTTCAGGAGGAGTTTGCCAGTCTGGAACTGCTCTTGATTGCGATGACGATAATATATGTACTAATGATAGTTGTGATTCTATATTAGGTTGTCAAAACATAAATAATACGGCTTCTTGCGATGATAGTTTATGGTGCACAATAAATGATACTTGTTTATTAGGAAGTTGCTCTGGGATTTTTAGAGATTGTAATGATTCTGATGTATGTACAGTTGATTCTTGTAATGAAACAACAGATAGCTGTGATAATAATCCAATAGATGCTGATTTATCTCAAGTTTGTTGTGAGCAAACATTTATTTGGACTGGAAATAGTGGAGATTTGAATTGTTGTGGAGATGATTCAGGAGAAGCAGGACCTTATGAAGCAGCTGAAACAAGTTGTTCAGATGGAAGAGATAATGATTGTGACGGAGATGTTGATGAGAACGATAATGATTGCATTACAATAAATGTAGAGTATGTTAGTTCTTGCCAAGAACTGAATCAAGAAAATACAAACTATATTTTGAGTAACAATATAACAAACAATGCCTTAATGAATAATTGTTTTGACATAACTGCACAACATGTTACTTTAGACTGTAATGGGTATTCTATTGTAAGCGATGATTCTTTTACAGGAGTTTATTCTGACCAAGAACAAACTATAATAAAGAATTGTTATATAGAGATGGGTTATAATCCTTCAGTACCTGAAGGTGGGACAGGGATAGAATTGCAAAATGCACATAATTCACTTATTGATAATAATATTCTAGTAAATCAGTTTAGAGCATTAGATATTGCTGGAGACAATATAATTATAAAAGGAAATTTTATAGATAGTAACAGAAATACACTTAATCTTGGAGGCTCTAATAATATCTTTGAAGATAATTATGTTGGAAAAAATAATAAAGCAAGTTTAACATTAAGTGGTTCTGGAGGGCATGAAGCAAGAAATAATGTTTTTGAAGGACAATGGAAAGGTCCACTAGGAATAGGAATACATTCTCCTAATAATAAAATAATAGGCAATATTATTAAAGATATCTCAGGAACTTCTTCGATTGTAGTCAGTGTTTTTTCAAGTAATAATGAAATAACTAATAATTTAATAACAGGAGGTGATATGGGTGGAATAAGAGTAGATTGTGATGGAAATTACATAAAAGGCAATACTATGATTGGCCAACATGGTTTTGGAGCAATTGAATTATTTGGCAAATGGAATATTGTAGAGAATAATTTAATTTATGATTCTTTTACAGGAATTTTCTTTAGGGAAAGTGAAAATAATGCTTCAAATAATATTATAGTCTATAATGGAGGCAGGGGAATGGCCCTAAATTATTATAATCCTGCTACTGGCGGTGTTCCAGAGATTATTAATAATACTATATGCAAGAATGATATTGATGTTTTAATTGACGAAAATATGGTTCCAATATGGAAAGATAATGAGTGTGAGATTATTTGGGAGAGTATTCTTGGTGGGACTCAGCGGGTTCAGATTCAATCGGATTTATGCACTTCTGCCTGCAATGTTCCCCGTCCTTCAAATACATATTATATCTCAAGCTGTGGAGAACTACAAAATATGAGGGATGACATGTTTGCTGTATATTACTTAACCCAGGATATTGATTGCTCTGATACTAGAAACTGGAATATCTATAATGGAGATTGTTACAGCTTAAGTGAATCTAACTGTAATGTTGTTGGTTGCAGATGGGAATCTTTATACAATCATGATTCAGTGTCTGGCTCAAATATTGGCAAGTGTGTTCCTAATGAAGGATTTGAGCCAATAGGATGGGATGGAGAATCCTTTAAAGGAGTTTTTGATGGCCAAGGACATACAATAAGCAATTTATATATTA
Source organism: Candidatus Woesearchaeota archaeon (assembly GCA_964594115.1). GTDB lineage: Archaea > Nanobdellota > Nanobdellia > Pacearchaeales > GW2011-AR1 > MFWN01. The sequence continues at coordinate 38,792 of CAZQLD010000010.1, read as the reverse complement.
ATAGGATGGGTGTTGGTAGTTATGGGGGTTTTGCAGTAGGGCCTGATTTACAATCAGTAGGATTGTTTGGAAGAACAAATAATCTAGCTGAAATTAGAAATGTCATTCTAGTTAATGTGGATATTAATGGTGGAGACTGGGCAGGAGGACTAGTTGGAAGCAATTACGGGCTTGTTGAGAATTCCCAGACATCTGGAAGTGTAACAGGCTCTCAGGTTCCGTATTCACGAGGCAGCCAGCTTGGGGGATTAGCTGGAAATAATTATGGAGATATTAAAGACTCTTCTTCAAGTGCAAATGTTTATTATTATCAGAATAGAATTAGGGACAATCTTTATGCAGGACAGCTTGTTGGTCTTAACAGAATCGGTGCAGAGATAACTGGCTCAAGTGCAACCGGAATTATTTCAGGAATTGGAGGAAGCCCTGTATTTAATTTTAAAGCCTATATTGGAGGTTTGGTAGGGTACGAAGAGCAAGATCTATCAACCCTAAGCCCCTTGAAAAGTTTCTTAGAGTTTTTCAAAAAATTATTTGGATTTTAATTATACTAAAAAGTTTTATAAACCTATATTCTATATTATGGTTGCCTAAAGGAAAAAAGAGTTCTTAAAGTAAAATGGTGGGGATTGGTCTCGATGGAAATTTAGCACGAGAATGGGTAAAAATACAGCGTGATGAACCTTATCTAGCTAGGGCGGTGAGAGAATCAGTAGATGGGGAAAAACCAAAGTCTCGTGAGTATTATGAAGGTTATAGAGGAGCACTGTATAATCTAATAAAACTTTTTCCAAATGTTGTTGAGTGCTCAAGTGAGCCATCAAGTTTTGAATTTTCAAAATCTGTATTTTGTGCGGCATCTCTTGCTTATCTGGAGTATATACTGAGGGTCAGTAATAAACTTTATAAACCCAATTTTTCTATTTTTAATAGCCAATGACTGTAAAGATTGGAAATCTTTAATTAAAATAATAGGAGGCTAAGAAAATGGCTTCTGTATATGAATTAATAGAAAAAGCAAGAAAGACTGGAAAAATTGAAAAAGGAACAAACGAAGTTACAAAAGCTGTAGAAAGAGGAACAGCTAAAATGGTTGCTATTGCTACAGATGTAGAACCAAAAGAAATTGTGCAGCATCTTCCCATACTTTGTAAGGAAAAGAACATTTCCTGTGAAGAAGTGGACAGTAAACAAAAATTAGGGGTTGCTGCTGGATTAAGTGTTGGTTGCGCAAGTATCGCTATAATTGATGTTGGAGATGCTAAAATAGAAGTAAAAAAGAAATAAATCTAAATTGGATAATAAAATGGCACAAAAAAAGCAGCAAATCAGAAAACCTAAGACTTCTGCTACAAAAGGAGCAGAAAAAATACTTAGAGAAGCAGTTCCTGCTGTAGTCGAAGACTTAGTAGGCAGAACAGGATTCAGAGGAGAGATTACCCAGGTTAAATGCAGAATTCTTCAGGGAAATGACAGAGGTAAGGTTATGAGAAGAAATGTTAAAGGACCTGTAAGATTAAGGGATATTTTAATGTTAAGAGAGACTGCTATAGAGGCAAGAAGAATTAAAAGCAGAGTAACAAAAGGAGCTTTTAGTTAAAATGGAAGTGGAACTTGATTATAAAAAATGTCGCAGAATAGTGGATAATGTAGACTTGTTCACAACGAATCCAGGCTATTGTTCTAAAGGGACTGTAGAAATAAATAATTTAACTTTTTGGGAAGCAAATGAAGTAATGAGAATATTAATAGAAGAAGGTCCAAAAAGAAACAATGCTAATTATAATTGTGAAAAAATACCTGTTATTAATGCGTTAGATACGAATCTACCTGAAACTTATAAATTAATCGCGAGGAGAAGATAAAATGCCAAAATGTTCATTCTGCCAATCAGCATATGAATTTCCAAGAGGTTTAACTTTGGTTTTAAATGATGGTTCTGTCTTGCATTTTTGTTCAAGCAAGTGCAGGAAAAATTTTCAGCTTGGAAGAAAAAGTAGAAAGATTAAATGGGTTAAGAAAATGAAGCATACCAGAGCAGAATTAATTAAAGAAATTAAAGAGGAAGCTGAAGAAAAGCAAGAAGTAGCAGAAGAGAAGAAGGAAATAGAAAAAGAGGCAAAGAAGGCAGAGGAAGTAGAAAAGGAAAAAGAGGAAAAAACAGAAAAAAAAGCAGAAGAGACAAAAGAGAAGACAGATAAAAAATAAAATTGTAGGGAAGAAGAAGTGACTTACAATGAAGCGAGAAAGACAGAGAAAGAAAAAAATAATAAGGGATTTTAGAAGATTATTTAATTGGTATGATTTGGCCTATATTGCTGGTAATTTTTTGTATAGAAAAGGCATTAGGATTGCAGGCTATACTGCGATATTTACTACAGGAAATTATATATCAAATTTATTTAAAGCAGAAGATCTATCTATTGGACAAGCAGTAAGAGGAGCAGTTGCAGCTATAGGAATTCCTATAGTAGTGGGTGTGGGATTGACAGGAACAGGTTTTATAATAAGAAATATCCCAAATATTCTTTCTAAGGGAAAGATTACAGTAGCAGAAGCTAATGATCTGAATTTAATGGAGGACTATAAGAAATTTCAATCAAGAGAGTTTCTTGAGCAACTTTGGGACAGAATATTTAGATATGAAGCAGAGATTCAGTATTCAGAAAAAGAGAGAGCTAATGAGTCTGAATTAATAACTGAGCATATAGTGTGTGTTAGAGAAAAACTTATAGAGCTTCCTGAAGAGACTTTGAGATTTATTGGAATTAAAGACAGGAAAGATTTAGGAAAGGTGGTTAATTGTGTTTTAAATGCCCAGCCTGTAACAGATAAAATCGAGAAAACGAAGAGAGCATTTATTATGTCTACTATGTATGGATTGTGCCATTCTCTTCCTCAAACAGAACAAGCAGAGAAAATAGGATTTGACTTAAGTGCGTTTGAAGACTGGAGAGATGGGGCTTATTTTGATTCAACAGACACAAAGCTATCACAACAATATTCAGGAGATGTAGTTTTAACTGATATTAAAAAAGAACTTGGATTTGGTGCATCAAAAGGCATTAAACAACTTCCTATTAGATTTTGGCAAAGCCTTTGTTTTAATTTTGTAACAAAAGCGATTGCAATAAAAGTTGGAACTGCTATTGTAGACTTTAATAGAGACTATGCTACAAATAAATTCAATTCACAATTATTTTTGTGGCCAGGTTCAGAAGATGCAGAATGGTTAGAAAAATATGATGGTTCTAGAAGAGCGATATTGGAAAGAAGAAAAGAAATTATTAAAGGCATATTTGGGGAGAGTTTTGAAGATGCAGACATAACTTTGGACAGAATGTTCTTACCGAATTTTGAGTATGCTACAAAATTGAGAATGAAGTATGATCCAGAATATTGCTTTAGGGATGGATTAGAATATGATGTTCTCTCTGATTTAAAAAAAGCTAAGTGTTGTGAAGCTGATTTAATAAAATGCAAGAATCAGATAGAGCAAATAAACAGTATTTATCAAGGATTTTTGCATTATTTAAATGAAAAGAGGCAAGATTTATTTAAAGAGAGAAATGCAGAAGCATTAAGAGCAGTTAAAATAGCATTTCATATTAATAAAGAAGAATTAAGGAGCAGATTTATAAGAGAAGGTTCTTATACGCCTTATGAAAATATAGCAGATAAAATCAATGAGGTAGTTTCTGAAAAAGAGGTTTATTCTGAAAAATTAAGAGATTTAAGATTACACCATCAATTAACAATTTTCGAAATGGCAGAATACAGAGCCTTGCTTCAAAAATTAGCATATTCAAAGGTACCATAATAGCATATAAAAATTTATAAAGGATGTTACTATTTTAAAGTTTATAAGATGAGAACAACAGTTATTCCTGCAATAAAAAATGCAGCATTTTATGTCCCTTTTGTTTTAGGGGGAGCTGTAGTATCTAAACAATTAGCTAAAATTCCAGGAGTTTATGAAAAGGCAGTTTCTTTGGAGCAGGCAATTAATGATGCAATAAGTTCTTCTACAGGAAATTTTTTAGAATTTTCACTAGGAACAGCCTTAGCTGTTGCAGCTGCTGCTGGTTTAAAAAAATTAAGGAAAAAACGAGATTTTAAAGCTTTGATAAAAGATTCAGAATCTCGAGAAACAGGAAAAGACAGGCATTCTTTATCAAGAAAAGCAGGGAAATTTGTTGGAAAAAGCCTTGCTAAAGTTGGTGTGGCAACAGCATCTGGAGCTACACTTCTTGCTTCAGATTTTGCAGTTCCTCAAATATATGATTTTTTAGCTACTAAATATCATGAGCTTGTTCCTGCTTATGCAGAAGGTTCTTGGGCAAAAGGAGCTTTAGGACTTGCTGCTATTTTAGTTTCTTCAAAATTATTTTCTTCTTTGGCACACAGAAAACACGGCCCTATAATGAAGAGGTACACAATTAATGGGCTTATGGCTCCTACAAGAGCTCTTCATCCTAAGAGATTAGGTGTTAAAAGATTGTTTGGGTTTGAGCCTACTTCATTGAGGGGAATGCATTCTGAAACTGTTCCTTGTGCAATAATTGCTTCTAAAGATTATGTAACAGGTAAAAAAAGAAAAATGTGGATGGCTTATAGAAGAGACCTTGAGCCAAAAGGAGCAAAGAGAGATGTGAGTTTAGCAGGTGTAAGAGAGGTTCTTACTTATTTGAAGGATTTTGCTTTAAGAGATAGAGAAGGAAAAGAAATAATCATTGCTCCTTCTGAAGTTTTGGATTTAGCAAAAAAATCTAGAATATATGATGCATCTAAACAAGGAGTATTTGAGAGTAGTAAGTTAGAAAGATTTGATGTAGGAAGAATTGTAAGAGAGTTATCAGAAGTTAAAGGAGCAGATGTTTTTGATACTAATTTAGATAATATAGTAAGGAGACTTAATAGAGAGAAATTATGGAGTGTTGGGGGATATTTTCAGACTAGTGTATATGATGGAAAACCTGCTTCTGTAAGGGCAAGTCTAAGGGAGAGCATAATGTTAAGTGACCAAACTTCAAAAGATAAGAAAGGAGGTTTTGGGAGTGATTATGCTAAAAAAGGCAGGATATTAATGATTTTAACATATAAAACATATGAATCTGGAAAGGTTAAGGATGATTTTGGTTTTGTTGAAGCAGGCTTTGAGCAAACCAGTAGTGATGCAGAGGGAATGCATTCAAACATTATAAGACAAGATAAAAAAGGATGGAATCAAATATTTAGATTAGGTTTTGGAAAAAATTATTTAATGTATTTTGGAAATAAAAGTTATACTTATGATGAATGGTGGGCAGGTTCTGGAAAATTTATTACTGATTTGATTCCAGGATTGAGAGGCAAGGAGTATGCTCCTCGAAGAATTGGTTATGTTTATGATTCTGACTGGAGGGTTGTTGCTAAAATTACAGATATAGCTTCAAGAGTTCCTTCTAAACTTGTAGGCAATTATGATAGGAGAATTGATGTTTATGATACTGAACTAGCTAAGAATGAAAACTTTGGAGCCTTACTTTGTGGATTTTCAAGATTTTTAACTCATCAGAATAAGTATCGTACTAATAGACTTCAGGAGGTTCTTCCAGATGGATCATTGTTAACTGGTACTTCAGATATTGATTTTGCTGGGCAGATTTAAAATGAAATCAAAAAAAACTGGAAAATATACTGGAATCAAGGGAATTTCTTTGTGTAACTCTAAAGCTTTTTTTTATTCTAGTTTTAATCCTCTTAGTTTTGATAATTTTTTATCTACAGTAAATTTGACTAGTATTGAGGATAGGGGAGGAGCTGGTTCTAATATTTGGAAGCGAGATGGAATTTTGTCTGTTGTTGATGCAAAAGCTGAGATTTATACTCCAGCAGGAAGGTCAATTGACCTTTATCTTACTCGGGGCAGTGAGGTTAGAGGGAAAGCTCATTTGGGGAGGATAGATGTTGATGAAACAAGTACAATTAATATAGAGAATTTTCCAAGAAAATTTGGTCCTTTTGGTTCAACTCTTGCAGGAGTTGCCAGTGATTTAGCATATATAGCTGCTGGATGTGTTCCAGTTGCAGTTTTTGGTGTTCCATTAGTTAAATTTTTTGGAGGAAATCCTGTTAATGCTATTGATGATTTTTCATATTTATCTGCAGGCATTAATATTGGATTAAGAGGAGACAATAGAAGGGCACTTTATACTAGTTTATTTGTTGCAACAGCTTCTATTCTTGGTCCTGAAGCCTTTGAGACAGTAACAAAAGGTCTTGCAGCTGGTTTAGACCAGGTTGAACTATTAGAAGATGGTTTAAAAATTTTTGCTCATCTCTTATCTTGGGGTGTTGGAAAGAGAGTAAGAGATTATTATGTTGAACAAACACGCAAGTTATAATAAAATTTTTGGACAGGAAATAGATATTCTAATTTAAATTTAGCCTTTTTAGGGCTTGAAATAGGCAAATTTGAGTAGAAAGCTTTTTAAATGAAAAAAACTTTTAGAGTTTGTAGGCAGATAAAATTCTATCTGAGCCTTTTAAAAATCTATAAGAGGGTAGTTAAAACTGTAAAAAATGAAAATACAATTAGCTTATAAGTTTACAGGGGAAGATGCAGAAAAGCTAATGGGGATTCTAAAAAATATCACAGAAATTTTAGGAAATAGAGGATATGAAGTTTATTGCCCTGTTTTAGATGATAGTAAGCCTGCAGAAGAAAATGAGATACTCTCCCATACATTTAAACTTATAGATGAAGCAGATGTTTTGTTAGCATTACTAAGTTCAGATGAAAAAAGTGAGGGGATGCTAATGGAAATAGGTTATGCTGTGGCTAAGAACAAAAAGATTGTCACAGCAATTAAAAAAGATATTGGAAATACAAGGGTTAAAGATACCTCTCATAATATTATAGAGTTTGAAAATAATGATGATTTATACGGGAAATTAAAAGGGTTTGAGTTTTAAAATGCCTGAGAGGAAATTTAAAGAGTATAAAGCAGCACAGATTAAGGTACTTGAAGGTTTAGAAGCTATAAGAAGAAGACCTGCAATGTATATTGGAGATACTGGCAAGCCTGGGCTTCATCATTTAGTTTATGAAGTTGTAGATAACTCTATTGATGAGTGTTTAGCAGGATTTTGTAGTTTAATAGAGATAACACTAAATAAGGATGGGAGTGTTACTGTAAAAGATAATGGAAGGGGAATTCCTGTGGATAAACATCCTAGATTCAATAAATCTGCTATGGAAATTGTCATGACTAAATTACATGCAGGAGGAAAGTTTGAAAAAACAGTTTATCAGATTTCTGGAGGATTGCATGGCGTGGGATTGAGTGTTGTAAATGCTTTATCTAAAAGATTAGTAGCAAAGGTTAAGAGGGATGGGAAGATACATTCTCAAGAATATTCATTTGGAAAACCAAAACAGGCTGTGAAAGTTATTGGTAAGTGTGAAAAAGAAGATACAGGAACTGAAATAACTTTTTGGCCAGATGACAGCATTTTTTTAACAGTTAATTTTGATTTTAATGTTTTAAGGAAAAGAATTAAGGAGCTTGCTTTTTTAAATCCAAATGCCAAAATTATTTTAAAAGATGAAAAAGGATTTAAAAAGGAATTTTTTCATTATACTGGTGGGTTGGTAGAATTTGTAAAACATATAAATAAAACTAAGACAGTACTGCATAAACCAATTTATTTTAAAAAAGAAGTAGATTCCTGTATTGTTGAAGTTGCAATACAGTATACAGAAGGATATAATGAGAACATTTTTGGTTTTGTAAATACTATTAATACAACAGAGGGGGGGACACATATTTCTGGGTTTAAAACTGCCTTGACCAGGGCAATTAATGATTATGCTAAAAGAAAAAATATCTTGAAAAGCGGAAGTTTATCAGGAGATGATGTTAGGGAAGGACTTACTGCTATTATTAACTTGAAACTAAGAAACCCCCAGTTTGAAGGGCAGACAAAGACAAAACTTGGTAATTCTGAGGTAAAGGGTTATGTTGATTCAATGGTTTCTACTGCTTTATCTGAGTTTTTAGAGCAAAATCCAACTGTTGGAAATAGAATAGCAACTAAGGCGGGTTCTGCTTTAAAGGCAAGAGATGCTGCTAAAAAAGCAAGGGAGTTAGTCAGAAGGAAGAATGTATTAGGTTTTTCAGGATTGCCTGGTAAGTTAGCTGATTGCTCTAGTAAGAAATTTGAGAAAACTGAATTATATATAGTAGAGGGGGATTCTGCAGCTGGCAGTTCGAAAATGGCAAGAAATAAAGAGTTTCAGGCTATTTTACCTCTTAAAGGCAAGATTATAAATGTTGAAAAAGCAGCCCCTACTAAAACACTAAGTTCAGAGGAGATAATAAGCCTTATAACTGCCTTAGGAACAGGAGTTAAAGAAAATTTTAATATTGCAAAGTTGAGATACCATAAGGTTATAATTATGACAGATGCAGATGTTGATGGACAGCACATTACAACCCTGCTTTTGACATTCTTTTTTAGATATGCTCATGAATTAATTGAAAATGGAAATATTTATATTGCTGTGAGCCCGCTTTATAGGGTTAGAAAAGGGAAAGATTATTATGTTTATTCTGATGATGAATTAAAAAAATTACTTGCTAAGCTTGGAGGCAAGGCAGATGTTCAAAGATTTAAAGGATTGGGGGAAATGAACCCTAATCAGTTATGGGATACAACTATGAATCCTAAGACAAGAATACTGAAAAAAGTCACAATTGAAGATGCTGTTCTTGCTGATGAGACATTTGCAATGCTAATGGGAGATGTTGTTGGTCCAAGAAGAAAATTCATTGAAACAAACGCAAATATTGCAGAGGTGGATATTTAAGATGCTACAAAAATTAGTTTATGCAATAAAGGAGCTAGCAAACAGTTTGGGAGAAAAAAAGACAAGAGTATGTCCTGCTTGGAGCTGGAGAGCTGATGAAAAAAAGAATATTTGTACGTTAATAATGCCTAATGGATTGCTTACTAGTTATAAAAAATCTCCTAGTCCTTGCACTTCTGGAAATTGTGTTATCTTAGAAGAGCTATCTATGTGTTGGCCCAATGTACGTAATCCTTCTTTTTATAATAGTAAACTTGTTCCTAAAGCTCTAAAATTTTATAAAAAAGTTACTGGAGATGATATTTAAAATGGGATGTAGATTTTGCAAAGGAGAATTGGAAAAAGTTCAAATAAAAAAATTTAATTACTGGACGGTTTATCTTAATCCAAATCAATCTTATCTAGGGAGAGTTTATATTATTCTGAATAGGCATGGTCCTGGAGATACTACAACTTTAACAGATGAAGAATGGACTGAATTAAAAGAGATTATGGATAAATTTATCAAAGCTTTGAAATCTTTATATTCTCCTGATTTAATCAGTTACTTAGTTTTACAAAATAGTGATAGAAATCACTTTCATTTTCATATATTTCCAAGATATAAAGAAAAAAGAGTTATGCATGGAGAAGATTTTGTAGATGAATTATGGGAAGAAGGTTCTCTTCCTTCTGGACCAAATCCTTCTCCAAAGAAAAAAACTAGTGAAGAAGTTTTAAATAAAATAATAAAAGATATTAGGGAACTAATTTAAAAATGCCAGAAGAAAATAATGAAGAAGCTGAAGAAGATAAAGGGAAGTTGAAGCCTGAAGAAGTAGCTAGTTTAGGCAATGGAGAGTCTGAGAAACTTGAGAAAACAGCAATTAATCTTAAGGACATGGATGAGGACAGGGTTTTAGGAAGCGAAATAAGTGAAGAGATGAAAAGAGCATATATTGATTATGCAATGAGTGTTATTGTTTCTAGAGCATTGCCGAGTGTTGAGGATGGACTTAAACCTGTGCATAGAAGGATTCTTTATGCAATGAAACTAATGGGTTTAGAAAAGGGAATGACTAAAAAGAGTGCAAGAATTGTTGGAGATACAATGGGTAAATTCCACCCTCACGGTGATATGGCTATTTATGATGCCTTGGTAAGAATGGCTCAGAATTTCAGTCTTCGTTATCCTTTGATTAAAGGGCAAGGAAATTTTGGCAGTTTAGATGGAGATTCTGCTGCTGCTTCTCGTTATACTGAAGCAAAGTTAGCTAAAATAGCTGTTGAATTGCTTCAGGATATTGATAAAGAGACAGTAAAATTTATCCCTAATTTTGATAATTCAGTTAAAGAGCCAGTTGTATTGCCTGGAAAACTTCCTAATTTATTAATTAATGGAAGTAGTGGAATTGCAGTTGGAATGACAACAAATATTCCTCCTCATAATCTTGTGGAAGTCTGTGATGCTATAATAAAAGTTATTGACAAGCCAAAAATTACAATAGAAGAATTAATGAAAATTATTTCAGGACCTGATTTTCCAACAGGCGGACAGATTGTTGCTGAAAATTTATTTGATTTATATAATACTGGAAGGGCAAGTTTTGTTATCAGAGGAAAGATAAGTCAGGAATCAACTAAAACAAGAGACCTCATTGTTATTACTGAAATTCCTTATCAAGTTAATAAAGCAGATTTGGTCAGACAGATTGCAGAACTTGTAAGAAATAAGAAACTCCTAGATGTTAAAGATATTAGGGATGAAAGTAGCAAGGGAAGGATAAGGATAGTTATTGAAATAAGAAAAGGTTCTAATTCAAAATTCACAATTAATAGGTTGTACAAGTCGACGAAATTGCAAAGCAGGTTTGACGCAGTGTTAGTTGCTTTGGTTGCAGGAATTCCTAAAACTTTGAACTTAAAGCAGATGATTGAGTGTTATATTAATTATAGAAGGAGAATAATAAGAAAGAGGACTGAGTATGACTTAAAAAAAGCAGAAGCAAGAGAACATATTGTTAAAGGGCTGTTAATTGCTTTAAAGAATCTAGAAGCTGTTATAGAGACAATTAAAAAAAGCAAAGCAACTTTAGAGGCTTCTTTAAAACTGCAGTCTAAGTTTAAATTAACTAAAAAACAGGCAGAAGCTATTTTAGATGTTACACTTAAACAATTAACTGCTCTTGAGCATGAAAAACTAAAGAAAGAGGAAAAAGATTTGCTTGAGAAAATTAAGAATCTGAAAATTATTTTGGGAGAGGAAGGGGAAATCTATAAGATAATTAAAAAAGAATTAAGTGAAATAAAGAAAAATTATGGAGATCCTAGAAGAAGCCAGGTAATCCAGTCAATTAAGGAAATTAAGGAGAAGGATCTTATAGCTAAGAAAGATGTTATTGTTTCAATTACAGAAAAAGGGTATATCAAAAGAATGCTGCCAAGAGTTTATCATGAGCAGAAAAGAGGGGGCAGGGGAGTTATTGGAACAGAATTGGCTACAGGAGATTTTGTCAAGCAGTTAATCTATTGTTCAACTCATGATCATTTGCTGCTTTTTACAAATAAAGGAAGGGTTTATTGGCTTAAAGCTTATCAGGTTCCTGAAACAACAAGATACGGAAAAGGCCAGGCCATTGTTAATCTTCTTAAATTAAAAGAAGATTTTGTTACAAGTGTTATAGCTGTGAGAAAGTTTGAAGATGATTTGTTTATGGTTACAAAAAAAGGACAGGTTAAGAAAATAGCTTTAGAGCATTTCAGCAAGCCAAGAAGTACAGGGGTTAAAGCTATAAATCTTCCCTTGGATAATTCAGATTTATTAATTGATGTTAAACTTATTGTAAAGGGGCAGGAAGTTATGCTGATTACTGCTGGAGGACAGGCTATAAGATTTAATTCTGATGAAGTAAGGGAAATGGGAAGAGCAAGTTATGGTGTTACAGGAATTAAACTGGAAAAAGGAGACAAGGTTATAAGTTTAGAGATTCTTCCAGCTAAGGAAAAACCAAGCATTTTAACAATTACAGAAAAAGGATATGGAAAGAGAAGCGAGGTAGAAGATTACAGATTAACAGGAAGAGCTGGAAAAGGGGTTATAAACTTAAAAGTTACAGAAAAGACTGGCAAGGTTGTGACATCAGCATCTGTTAAGAGTAAGGATTCTATTGTTGTTACAACAGCAAAAGGAATAGTAATAAGAACAAATATAAAGGATATTAGGATTATGGGAAGAGCAACCCAGGGTGTTAGGATAATCAAGCTACAGGCAGGAGATAAAGTAACAGATTTAGCAAAGTTACAAAAAGCAGAAATCAAAGAAGATGGTAAAGTGGAAGAGAATTAGTTAGTTTCCGAGATAATTATTTCTAGTGCTGGGGGAGCAGCATTTATTATATTTTCCACAATTGATTCATACATTTTTCTTTCTGCAAAAGCAAGATCTGGAATTTCTTTTGACAAACCTAAGAACGGTTTTAGTTTTATTATTCTTGCTCTTTTTTCTGCAGCAATACCTGAATTAATGCGTTTAGCTCTCTCATGTGCTAATTCAGACATTGTTAAAATATATCCTTTTCTCTTTATTTCTCTATTGCCAACCATGACTAATCCACTTGGTTTTGCATACATTGCCTGTGTTTGTTCTCCTTTGTTTCCAAAGTTTAAATACATGTCAAGACTCTTATCTTGTAGCAATTCTCCTACATCTTTTATTGTTTTTTGTCTTAAATTTCTAAAGAACCTCATAATTCCTTCAACATCTTGCCCTTTTATTAGTTTTTTAGCATATGCAGATTCAATAAGCTTATTTTTAGCAGCGAGATTTAAATAAGGTTCTATTAATTTAATAAACCCACTAGTCTGCTTATACCTTATTTTTGGGGGTTTTATAAAAACCCCGCTTGAATTAGTATGTAATTTTTTCATTAATTCTACTCCCCCTTGTTCGTTTAGGTATTTTCTAGCTGCGGCTCCAGCTATAATACTTCCGGTATTTAAAATATCTACAAAATGAGTATCTACATAATCTGGTTTTTCTTTCATTTTAACTTCTTTGCTCCCTTAATGATTCAAAATAATTTTTCATAGCTTTTCTTGTTATTTGGACTATATTTTTCCCAATTTGTTGGCAAGCTCCGGGATTAAGCCCTTCACTTATTGATAATACAAAAGGGTCTGTGTATTCTCCTGTTACTGATGCATAGTATGATAACAAGTCCATTTTTGGTCTTCTTTTTTTATCAACATACATTCCGTAAACTCTATCAAAATCTCTTGTGGAAAAAGTTAAGATTAAATTTGCTTTTTGTTCTGTTGTTGTTTGTTTACGTTCGAAAATTCTACTTTCATTAATATATTCCGGATCAAAAAGGAGGGCATCTTTTAGTATTCTTATAATATGATTATTTTCATTTATTTTTAAAGCGTGAAGAAGGCTTCTAAGGTTTTCTGGTTTTTCCCATCTTTTAAAGGTTACTTGTTCATCAATATCAATTTCTTCTTTTTTGCAAAGAGTTTGAAGATAATCCTGCATAATATTGAATAATCGCCAATTTTCCTTACTATTCATATCATTTACAAGAGTGCCACTTGAACTAGTTAAAATAATTAAATCATCAGGCATCTTGTTTTCTCTTTTTAATTTTGCAAAATAGCCTCTTGCTGCAACTTCAGCTATCTGGCTCAAAGTATTTCTTGCGTCTATAAATTTTATATATTTTCTCTCTATTTGGGGTTTTTTCCTTGTCATTTTCCTAAACTCAAGAGATTTTTCCGTTTAAATACTTTACTATAAAGTGGTAACTAATGTCTGCTATAAAATAATTGTTGGAATCTATATATGCTTTTAAATATGTTTATTTTTATAAGAAAATGCCATTTATAGAGCGAAGCTTGGAGAAAGCATTGGGAACAGAAAGATACAATAGATGGAAAGAGGTTTATAATAGCCCCTTTATTGCAAATGGCTTGGAAAATGTAGTTGGCAGTGAGCAATTTAGAAGTATTAAGGGTAGTAAAATATATGACTTTGGTGTTGGAGCTTTGGTTCTTAATTCATTTTCTTATTATCTTGCTTTTCCATATGAGAAACTTATTGCTAAGTTTACTTGGAAAAGACACTTATTTACAAGAGGAATAGCACTTTTTACTAATACTGCAACAGAAAAAGTTTACGAGAAAATTAGAGTTGAAACTTTCAAGAAATTTAATATTGATGATGCAACTCCTGTAAAAAAATATATTGCAGATACTTTTTTGTTTATAGGATTGCAAATGCCTCTTCATTGGGCTAATATGTCAATAGCAACTTTGTTGGAAAAAGGGACAATAGAATTAGAAGATGTGCAAAAAATGGCTCTTGCTTCTCTTCCAATGATACCTATAGCAGGTTTTACAGGAGGCCCTTATGGAAGATATTTGGATAGATTAAGAGCCTGGTTTGGGTTGCCAAAAGAGTATGCTAAAAAAAGAGAATCAGATAATCTTCACAAAACCCCTGCTCGATAATTTAATTTGCAATCTTAATATGTTATTTGACAGGTTATTTGAGATGTTATAGAGATTAAATTATTTCACCATAACCAATAAGTCTCCAGTGGCCTTCTATGTTTCTGGCTATTCCGATATTTTCCCCTTTGATTGGAACTATTGGAATTTTGAGGAAAAGGTCAGCCTGATTATCTTTTAGTTTTGTTACCTGGCCTACTGTTATACTTGTATTTATGTTTAATAAAACACCCTCATTTAATTTTAGAGGTTCTACTTTTTGATGTTTTTCTGTTCCAAAAACTGTATCAAACAAAGAGAATTTAATCTGAATTTTGTCTGATATTTCTGGAAGGGTTTTTTCTAGAGAAGCTATGCATCCAGATAAAGAGTCTGCTTTTGTTAAAGTTGTATCAAGCTCTGTTTCAAAAGCAAGGCTTCCTCCAGGCGTTGCTTCATTTATTTTGTATTTTCCCCTGTAGATAGATGTTATTTTTGTTTTAATTGTGTTGTAGACTATCTGATTAGCTTTTTTCTTGCTTATTCCTGGCTTAATTTCAATTTTATCACCTATTTTAAGTTTGCCTTGTTTTAAAATTCCTCCAAGAACCCCTCCGTGAAGCTCTGAAACAGAAGTTCCTGGTTTGTTTATATCAAAACTTCTTGCTATTAAGAAAACAGAATTTTCATTTAAATTTCTTTCTGGTATTTCTAAATCCATTAAAATATCTTTTACTTTATTTATATTAACATTTTGCTGGGCAGAAACAGGAATTATTGGAGCATCTTCTGCTATTGTTCCTCTGACAAACTCTTTAATTTCTTTATAATTTTGTTCAGCTTGTTCTTTTGTTATCAAATCAATTTTATTTTGGATTATTATTATTTTTTTAATGTTTTTAGTTTGTAGTGCCATTAGGTGTTCTTTGGTTTGGGGTTTGACTCCTTCGTTTGCTGCAATTACTAGTATAGCTGCATCTATAATTGCTGCTCCTGATAACATTGTTGCCATTAACATCTCGTGTCCAGGGGCATCCACAAAGCTGATATATCTTTTTTTGCCATTTTTTTCTAGAATTACATCAGCATATCCTAATTTTATTGTTATCCCTCTTTTTAGTTCTTCTGAGTGCGTGTCAGTGAACTTACCTGTTAATCTGTGCAAAAGTGTTGTTTTTCCATGGTCTATATGCCCAACTACTCCAATATTTAACATTTCAATATTCTGAATGTCAACACCTAAGACACCTTTGGTTTCTTTAGGCTTCATCTTCCTTCTATCTTCTTCAGTCATTATTATTAGAAAAAGCAGGCTTTTTTAAATATGTTGGTTATAGGGTCTGTATAAGCTCTTTTGTAGGAGCTCTAATATTATAGCAAGTTACTTTTTTAAATCCTCTGAAAAACCAGTTATGTCTGCATAAAGTTAAAGGCATTTCTATGTTTTTTGCTTCTCTAAGTAATTTTGAAACTTTTTCTTTATATTCATTATATATCTCTCCATATGTATAAACATTTGTTTCTGTGTAATCTCTGAATATAAATTTTTGAAAAGTTTCTTTTTCTGTTTTTTCAGCTCCTGGCTTTTTTATTATTATTTGATTTGCACTATTAGATAATCTCTTAAATAGTTTATAATCAACAAATGCTGCTGTTGGCAATCCTCCATGATTCTTGCAATAGTCTAACATTGCTGTATTAATGTTTAATTGCAAGTTTGATAAAGAAATCTCTAATTCATTTTCTGTAGGGCGTCCGTTAGACATTATTTTTACAAGAAGAGATAGTTTTTAAGAATTATTGTGATTGAGTTTCTGTTTTATTAGTATTTATATTCTCTTTAATCTCTGTTTTCTCATTATCTAATGTTGGTTTGGGTTCTGTTGATTTTTCTTCTTTTTTTCCTTCTATTGTCTCTTGTGCTTTTGGCTCTTCTTTTTTTTCTTCAGGTTTTTCTGTTTTTTCTTCTTTTTTTGGAAGCAAGTCTTCAAATTTATTATTTCCTTGTTTTTTAACTATTACATTAATTTGGACTGTATCTTTAGATATTGTGTTTCCTCTGAGTGTTTTTTTCTTTCTTATGCCTTTTCTTTTATCATGCATTGCAAATCCTTTTTTTAAAAGCACTTTTTTTAGTCCACTTCCTTCAATATCTTTTTTTCCTGGAAAACCTGCTATATCAGAAGTGCCAGTGATTTCCAGTTCATAACCAGAAAGTTCTGCGGATATTTCATTGCCTTGTATGGTTTCACCTATCTTTTTACCTATTAAGGATTCATTTTCTGTTTCTTTCTTTAAGGTTTTTCCTTTTTCTGAGATGTTAATTTTAAATGGCATAAATATTAGGTGAGAAAAGGGTTTTTAAAGGTTTTGTCTTTTAAAAAGCTTTCTTCCACATATAATAAAAATAATTCCTGTAAGATTCTGCTATATCTTTATTTTTAATTATCATGACTAATGGTTTCCCTTTAATTAAATGAATAGAAACATAATCTCCAAAAATTGATGTTGTTGCTTCGCTTTTTATGTCTAAGGATTTAGTTTCTATATTTTTATATCTTGTAAATTCATGACCTCTGTACTCCTTTCCTACAATTACCTTTGCAAAATTTTTTGTTTTTTCTAATTTTTTTGTAATTGCGGGCATCTCATATAATAAATCGTAAGCTCTTCCTGTTCCACCAAATGCAAGGAAATGTTTTGTTTTTATAATCTCCCTCATAAGGATTCTTATTCCTTCTTTGCCTTCATAAATATTAATTTCTGTTTCTGTTGGTTTTGTTATTTTTATTTTTTTTAATTCTTTTATTAAATCTGAGATAAATATTTCTTTTGCTTTTATCGGGTTTAAAAGATTTTCTGGATTTGAACAAGAAAATATTTTTTTATTTTTCTTGCGAATATAATTAACTTGCCCTTTTTCAATTAGATGATTTGAGACAGTATAAGTTAGAGTTCTATCCATACCAATATTCTTAGCTATCTGATTGGCAGACAACTCTCCCTTCCTAAGCAATTCTAAATATACTTTTGCTTCATTTCCTGTTAAACCAGCTTCTTGTAATCTTTCATAAACGTCCATAATTCTATTTGTTTTTTAGATTTATAAATGTTGTTATTTTTGATAACAACTTAAATTTAAAAGGAAAATAGTTGCTATTATGTAATGATGAAAATGAAAGAAAAAATGAAACTTGAAAGGATAATTGATACTCTTAAGTATGGCTCTATTGGGGTTGGAAAGAAAATAATAGTTCCTTCAATCAGTTTTGCTATGGGTTATGGATTAGGAGAATTAGGAAAGTATACAAATCATCACGAAATATCTATAGTTCCTGTAGCCATGGATTTATTTTCAGGATGCGCAGGAAAAAAACATGTAATTCCTTATTTATTTTATGGAGCAGGTATTGCCACTAGTTATTTTTCTGAGATATTCCAATTTCTTCAAAATCTTTGAAATTTAAATTAAAAGCAAAATGAAAATAGATACGGTTTTATATATGCCTGATGGAAATAGGAGATTTGCTCGGAAAAATGGGATTTCCTTAGATAAAGCTTATTATTTGGGTGGAAAAACTTTAAAATTATTTTCTCAATTTTTTGTGGCTGAAGGAAGATCGAACAGGCTTATTTTTCATGCAATGTCTGATTATACTTATGAAAGAACTGATTCAAGTTTAAATGCGATTTATGAAGCACTTAGAAAGACTTTTAAAGATTTAATTAAAGAAAAATTTTTTGAGGAAAATGGAATTGTTTTTAGAGCAGTTGATCACTCTAGAAAATTGCCTAAAGAAATAGAAAAAATTACTTCAAATCTGGAAGAATCAAATAAAAATGGGAAAAATGGCGAGGTTATAACTTTATTAGGGTATTCTCTAGAAAGAGATATTAATCAAGCTCTTTCACAAAATCCTAAAGACTATAATTCATTTAGAAAAAACTTAATTTTTCCAGATATAGATTTAGTTATTAGGCCTTATGAAATGAGACTTTCAGGAGGGCCGGTTTATGCTATGGCACAGTCTCAAATGATTGTATTGAATAAATTTAATCCTGAGGTTAGAAAAGAAGACTTGGAAAAAATTTGTAAAGAGCATCATAAATTAAAAGAGTTTAGAATTAGAGGAAATCTTTATCATAAACTCTAAACACCCCAGGTAGGCTTTTCTTTTCGTTTTATCTGGGCGATTTCTTGCAAGACAGAGATTTCTTCCTGACTTAAAAGGTCTTTATTATCTTTAAATGCCCTGTATTGGGCTTCACTTATGTTTGAGAAAAGAAGTTCAGTGCCCTTAAGCTGCCTGTCAAATGTTATTCCTGGTATAGAAATAGCTACTTCTTCACCTTTTTTTGCCTTTTCTACTGATTTGCCTTCTGATTGGACAGCTTTTATTTTTCCAACTTCTTCTCTGTTTTTATCTATTAGTGAGATATTTTGCTTTAAAGTTCCTCCTTCAACTGCTACACCAAAAATAGCAGGATTAGCATTGTGAAAAACATGCTGGGAAAGGATTTTAAGTTTGCAAATTGTTGCTAGCTTCAATAATTTTTCTCTTTTGATTTCTTTTTCTTTTTCTTGTCTGAAATCTTGCAAGTTCTCTATAAGTTTGTAAATAACATCATCTTTTAGGATTTTTATATTAGAAAATATTTGTTTGGCTTCTTCATCTTCTTGAACATTGAAGCCAAGAATTATTGCATTTAACGGGTTGTCCAGGTTTGTTTGTGCAGATATAACATCTGATTTAGTTATATTACCAATTCCTGCTTTTCTGATTTTTATGTTTTCTTGTTTAAGTAAAAGTAATAGGGCTTCTAGACTTCCTAAAGAGTCTGCTTTAACTATAATACCTTCTTTATCTAATTTAATTCCTTCTTTTACTTCCTTAGCTAGGTCTTGAATTTCTTCTTTTTCTTTAAATGTTTGGAAAGGCATTCCTGATAAGACATCTTTTTGTTCTCTTAACTGCATTCTTATGCCTGTTGCTGCATGACATGAGAAACTATGTTTGAATTTGTCTGAAAGAGGAAGGACTTCTTCTAAAATTCTTATCTTACTGATAATGGGTTTTTCAAAAGAGGCTATAGCAATTTCATCATCAGCTGAAAGAGTTCCATCATATAAAATAGCTTCTATATAATTAATTGCTTTTTCTTTTTTAATTTCTAAAATCACACCTTTTGCTTGTTTTCCAAAAGCTAGCCTTCCTCTTAAGAATTTTTGGCTTAAACCGCATAAAATCATTAAAAGTTCTGGAATACCTTCTCCTGTTTTGCCAGAACAAGGAACTAAGGCAAGTTTAGTTGAAAAATCTTTAACTTCTGAGAAAATAACAGCATTAAAACCATGGCTATGAAGAGAGCCCTGTATTGTGTAAAGTTTTTCTTGGAAATCTTGTTTTATGTTAGATGCCTGCATTTCTATATTTTCATTTAAGTCTTCACTTTGTTTTCTCCATCCAGAAATATTATCTATTTTATTTAGTGCTATAACAAAAGGAGTTTTTTTTAGTTTAAGTATTTCAATGACTTCTGCTGTTTGTGGTTTTATTCCTTCATTAATATCTATAACTAAAATTGCCAAATCAGCAAGAGAGCCTCCTCTTTTTCTTAAATTAGTAAAAGCAGCATGTCCTGGGGTGTCAATAAAAAGAAAACCAGGAATTTCAAGTTTTATATTGTGTTTTTCTATTAAAGGGCATCTCCACATTATTTTGTCTGCTGGGAATAATGTAAAAGAAATTTTTTGTGTTATTCCGCCAGCTTCTGCTTCTGCAATCGCAGTTTTCCTTATGCTATCCAGTATAGTTGTCTTGCCATGGTCTACATGACCTGCTACTGTAATAATCGGCTGTCTGATTTTCATTTTTACCTTTCTCCATAATATATTTTATATTATAGCATTATTTTTAAAGTTATATGTTTTAGTAACATATGCTTATTGGAGAAAAACTGAATTTGGCAAAAATAGCATATTTTTTTGTTGAGGAAGGGGATTATCATCCTCCAGCTGAATTTTGTCATGCTCCTAATCCTAAAACCAATATAAGTATGAAAGTTTATGAGAGGGCAGCAGAGCTTCGCCATGAAAATAGAGATTTCTTTAAGGTATTAGGGCGTTTTAGAGATGCATCTTATGGGCCTCATATTGAAATACTGGCTAGAAATGCAACTCTTATAAGGAGTGTTGATCAACACCCTGAGATGACTGGTGTTAAAATATACGCCCAATTTCTTTCTATTGCAGGGTTTGATATGGATTCTATTAAGGAAACTGCTGAAAAATTAGAGCTTCCTTTGGAAAATTTAGTTGAGAATTAAAAATATACTTTCTATTACAATATTCTTTAAAAGTATTAGGATGCCTGTAATAATGCTATGGTGTTTGTTGATGAAAATGGAATGAAATGCGAGGTTCAGTATTGTGTTGTTTCAGGAGATGAGCCTGACAAAGGGTTAAAGCATTATATTTGGACTTCTAAAGATAAGGTTAATAATGTCCTGAAGGGGTTAGATGAAAACTATGATAATATATTAAAAGACGGGGGAACTGTTAGTTTTACAAATCCAGATTGGAAAATAAGTTTCATTAAAAGGAATGGAAATATTTTATCAGGTTCTTTAGAAATTCTAATTGATGATGAAAATTCTGGAATTGACCTTTTTAACAGGCTTTCTGGAGATTAATAATCTTGTTTCTTTTTATCCTTACTCCTTCTTTTTTTAAAAGCCTGATTTTAAGTTTAGGGTTAAGTTTTCCTTTAAATGTGTAGCCTCCAATTTTGTTATTTGAACAGATGACACGATGACAAGGGATTTTTATTGGATGTTTGTTTTGAGAAAGGATTCTTGCTATCGCTCTTGGGTTTGTTGTAAGTTTATTTGCTATTTGTTTGTAGCTTTTTGTTTTTCCTTTTTGAATCTTAGAAACTTCTTTGAAAACCTTGTTTTTTAATCCATATTTTTTACACATTTTAAGGGTGTTTAATGTGCTCTTCTCTATACAAATAATCCTCTATTATAGTGCATAGCACTCTGCTTGAATTATTAAATAAATTTAGTTTTTCTTGTTCTGTTGAGCCTGTATAAGGACTTGCTTTTACTGTATATTTTATTTTTCCTTTTGTAATTTTTTTATATTTAACATCGATAGTTATTGGTTGGTTTAAACTCACCCTTTCTTTTAATGTGTTGATTAATTTTTCTAATTTGTGTTTGTTTAATCCTGCTTGTTTTTCATTTTTTCTGCTAGGAATAAATATAAATTCAAAAGAGCCTTTCACAACTTTAGCTTCAGTGATATAAGTAGCAGAGTTAAGAGTTTTTCTTAATTTTTCTTCCCAATTTGTATTTCCCATTATTATTTTAAAACAACAAAATATAAAAATATTGCCATTATTAAGGATTTATGGAGAAAGATAAGAAAATTCCTTACTGGCATCAAACATCAGAAGTATCTTGCGGACCTTCTTGTTTGTTGATGATATTTAATTATTATAATCCTGAATATGGATTATCTAGAAAAAAAGAATTTGAGTTATGGAGAGAGTGTTCTTTATTAGTTTGGAGAGGCACGCATCCTTATGGTTTAGCTGCTTCTGCTCTTAAAAGAGGGTATGAAGTAGAAGCAATTCGTGAAAAAAAGACTATGTGGAAAGACCCGAATTTTCCTGTAACTAATAATCCTCTAAAGTTTATAATAAAAATGCAAGAGAAAAAAGCAAAAAGTTTAGGATTAAAAGAGAAGATTATTAAGAATATTAAACTAGAAGATTTAAAAGAAATTCTTAATGGCAATTTTTATCCAATTGTTTTAATTATGTTTATTAAAGGAAAGAAGATTACTAAAATTCCTCATTGGGTTGTTGTTTTAGAGATAAAGAAAGATTATGTTATTATTCATGATTCTTATGATAAAGCTAATAGAAAAGTTCCAATAAGCTTATTTATAGGATCATGGAATGCCGCTAGAAGAAAGGCTTGGGGGCATACTAAAGAGGTTTTAATAATTAAAAAATAAAATGCAACCTGCATCAATTTTAGATATTGAGAAAGAGTATGACTTAGAATTAGAGAAAGTAGTTAAAACTATCAAAGAGCAGAAAGCAAGGAAGGTTTTGTTGCAGTTTCCAGATGGTTTGAAACCCTATTCTATAATTATTGCAGATTATATTGAAAAAAATACAGATTGCGAATGTATTATATGGTTGGGGAGTTGTTTTGGTGCTTGTGATGTTCCAGTCCAGACAGAAAAGTTAGTTGATTTAATAATACAATTTGGGCATTCTGCCTGGCCTTACAAGAAGAAAGATGCAAGTGTTATTAAATGAATTAAATTAGGATTCCTGTAAACATTAAAATTCCCAAAATTGTCAAAATTAGACCTTCAAATAAATGAAGATATTTTATATTCTTTTCTTTCCATCCACTTACTCTATCTACTGTTGTCAAGCCTAAATAAATTGCAAGTGTTATGCCTATCATTGGTAAAACAAAAATCAGATTATAAAATAAAAGCCAAGGGATTGTTTGTAAGAAGTGCAAGACTGAAAGCTTTCCTGAAGCTATAATATACGGGCCAATTGTGCATGGCAATAAAAATAAGGTTACGATTAAACCAATAACAAAAGCTCCTTTTGGAGAAGCAATTTTTTTTGCCCATATTCTCATTTTTGGGCGTAAGTGCATGGGCATCTCTGTTCCTAAGCTTCCTGGTTTATACATAAGATAATCCTTTAAATTTAGGATGCCTAGGATTATTGCAAAAACACCAAATCCTTTAAAGATATAATATGTATACTTTCCTGTTTCTGGTATCGCATAAGAGAAAAACTGTATCATTATGATCCCATATAGGAAATAAAGAATATAAACTGCAAGAGTAAAACTTAGTCCTCCAATAAGAACATCTTTTCTTTTTTTAGAAGATTTTAAAAGCAGAGCCATTAATACAATTACCATTACTGCTAATGCGCAAGGATTTATAGCATCTACTGCTGCTAAACCAATAATTTCAACTACACTTACCATTTTAGCATCCTGTTATTTCTTTTAATTCTTCTATTGAATAATATCCAGAATAAAGTTCTTCACCTATAATCCAGCTAGGGGTACCTTTTATATCATATTGTTTTAGTATCTCTGGATTTTGTGAGATATCAATAAATTCAAAATAGTTTAGATATTTTCCTAAATCTTGTTTTTGCTTTTCACACCAACTGCATGTTGGTGAAACAATTACCTTTGATTTTTCTGCAATACATTGCATTGTTTGCTCATTATAATCTCCATTTGCTTTGGCATAATATATTAGAGATATAATCCCAATAACAATTGCAATTAATATTATTAAGGTTATAATGGCTCTTTTTTCCATTTTTTAAAATGGAAATTATTATTTTTAAATGTTTGTTTGGAAGTGGTTTTAATTTCTTTTTTAATTAATTTCAATAACGCTCCCTACCATTATTTCTTTATATTGTTGGGGATATTTTTCTTTTATTTCTTGTTTATACTGGGTGCAGTGGCAAGCTCCGATTATTTTTATTCCTTTAAGTCTTTCTAGTTTTGAAAATCCATGAAAACCCCCGATTATAGCATATATTTTTCCTAATTGTTTTGCTGTATCAATAATATTTTCTAAACCAGGATGTGCACAACCAGTTATAATAATATTCCCTTTTTCTGTTTTTATTATCAGAGATTGTTCTTCTATACCTAGTATTCCAGAAGATAAAGCTCCTGTTGAATAAATCTCATCGCTTATTTTCGTTGGTTTTAAAAAAGCTGTTGGTTGATATATTTCAGCTTTATTTTCATTTGCTTTTAAAAATCCTTTTAAGCCACCAGTATGGTCCCAGTGATTATGAGAAAGGATGACAATATCAATATTTTTAGGGTTTATATTTAGTTTTTTCATATTATAGAGGAGAGTTTCTGAATCTGCTCCAGTATCAAAAAGTATAGTTTTATTTTTTATTCTAATTAAGCAAGAAAACCCCCATCCCGGTTTAAAGCTCGGTTTTGCTTCATTATTATATATTATTATCAGTTTCATTTTTAATGTTGCTTGTTTTTAACCTTTTAACATCTTCTTTAAGTATTTTTAACATATTAGAGTTGTAAGTTGCAACAGCTGGGTGATATAAAGGAATAATCTTTATAACTCCTGTTAAAGTAGAAGCATTAAAAATTTCTCCGTGAAGCTTGCTTATTCCCTGAATTTTTTCTTTTAAGTTAAATTTTTTTAGTATATAATCTGTTGCAAAATTTCCTAAACAGCAGATTATTTTTGGTTTTATAATATCTATTTGTTTATTTAAGTAAAGAGAGCATGCTTTTATTTCTTCTTGTGTCGGATTTCTGTTTTCTGGAGGCCTGCATTTCAATATGTTAGTAATGTAAATCTCTTCTCTTTTTAAGCCAATAGAGCTTAAAAGCTCATCAAAAATTTTTCCTGCTTGTCCAACAAAAGGCTTTCCTTGCTTGTCTTCGTTGAATCCAGGAGCTTCTCCTATAAACATAATTTTAGCTTCAGAGGAGCCTTCACCAATTACAGGATTTGTTCTTGTTTTTCCTAATTTACATTTTTTGCAATTTAGGATCTCATTTTTCAATTTATTGATTTCTTCTTGTTTTTGTTTCATTTAAACCCCTATTAAAAATAAAATTATCCCTATGGTTAGTCCAAAAGCAACATTAAATATTTTAACATTAATTGTATCTTTAATTGAATAAGAAAGTAGGGGTAACAGTCCATGACCATCTTGAACTATTGAGCTTGTTAATAAAACTGAGAAAGGAACTAAACCCTGAGCAAATAATGTAAGGAAAATTAAGTGTGGGCCAGATTCTGGGATTATACCTACTAAAGCTGCAATTATAATTAGTAATAAGACATTTGATGGTAAGATGCTAGCAAGGTCAAATCTTTGCATTAAGATTTTTAAAATTAATAAAGTGAAAAATATCCATAGAAAAAGTTTTGCAGTGTGCTTTTTTAAAATGTGTTTATAAATATGTTCTTTAAAAAAGTGTCTAGTTGTTTCTTTTTTGTGAGTTTCAATAATGCAAGGCTTTCCTTTTTTTAATTTAATTTTTTTGGCTATTTTATCAGCTAGAAAGCCTCCTATAATGCCGAGAATAAAACAAATGCCAAAAATTAAAAAAGCTGTTTTTGGTATCATAGCTAGCATAACAAAAGCTTCGTCTCCTGCTGTTGCAAGCATTACAGCAACTAAAGCTCCAAATCCAACTAAACCATGAGTATAAAGATTTACAACAAAAAAAGCATCAATGCAGCCAGGAACTGCTCCTAATAAAGAAGAGCCAATAATCTGGTTTTTTTTATCTTTTGTAAGGTATTTTTTAATCTTGCTTTTATATTTAATCTGGAGCCATTCAACCAAAATCATTAAGATTGTAACTACAAAAATTATTTTTATTGTTTGGAAAAATATTTCTTTTAGCATTTTTTACTTCTCTCTTTTGATAAAAATGCATAACTTTTAGATTTTTAATAATTATTCAGGGATTAGCATGCTTAATGCTAAATAAACAATTGCGCTTAAAATTATTCCTAAGGCAAACAAAGATTTTCTTTTATATCTATGAGCCATAGGAAATAATTCGTGTAATGAAATAAATATCATAGCCCCTGCAGCAAAAGCCATAAAAAGAGGATTTAGACTAGGAAGAAAACCAACTGCAATTAATCCTAAAACAGCCCCTATTGGTTCAGCTAATCCAGAAAGAAAAGCTGCTTTAAATAAAAGTTTTTTCTTTTTTGTTAGTAAAAGAGGGATAGCCATTGCAAATTCTTCTGGTATATTATGGAGCGCTATTGCTAAAGCTATTAATAATCCTAAAGAAGGAGAGTGAATATAAGAATTGGCCATTGCAAAACCTTCTGGAAAATCATGTAAAATAAGTCCAAAAGCAACTAAATAAGCTGTTTTAAGTAAATGGCTATGAATGTGTCCTTTTTCTTTAACAAAGTGTGTATGGGGAATTATAAAATTTAAAACCCCAATAAATAAAATTCCTAAAAATAGGGCTATTAAAGTTTTAGAGATCCCTGCTGCTATAGCAGATTCGGGTATAAGCTCAAAAAAAGAAATTAAAAGCATTATACCTGCTGAAAATCCTATTCCAATAACTATTCCTTTAATGCTTTTTTTAAAATAAAATGCAAGTGCAACACCTATAATTGTAGAAATAATTGAAAGAGATGCTAATAAAATTACAGCAATATAGGTTGTTGATAACATGTTTAATTATAAATCCTCCTTTTTTACACTATTATTTCATATTTATAGCAAATGGGATAGATTATTTAAAGTTAATCTTAACTACTACTGTGAAGAAATTTTCTAAAACATCGAAGATAATTCAAAAAATAAAATTGCTAAGATAATTAAAACAAATTTTTAATATTTTATAATTCATTAAATATGTTTTTTAAAATGTCTTGGAAAATCTTAGTAAATTTTTTATTGTAGATAACTGCCGGCTTTAAACTAACTAATGCATCAACAAATTTTTTATCATACGATATTCTCCCTAATAAAGGAATGTTATATTTTTGCATGAATCTTTCAATTTTTTTGCTAAATTCTTTATTTAAGTCATATTTGTTAATGACAATTCCATAAGGGATTCTGAAGTGTTCAACTGTTCTTAAGGCTCTTTTTAAGTCATTTAATGCAGATGGAGTGGGTTCTGTGACAGCGATAATAAAATCAGAACCCTGTATAGAAGCTATAACTGGGCATCCAACTCCTGCAGCTGAATCAACTAGAATAATCTCAATATCCTTATTTCTTGCAAGTTTTTCAGCTTTTTCTTTAATTAAACTTACGACCTTACCAGAACCTGTTGTACCTATATTAAGCTGACCTCCTACAAGGGCAAAACCATACTTGCTTTTTGCAAAGCCAATTTTCCCGTTGTCAATTTTAACAAGTTTTATAGCATCATTTGGACAAATTAGCTGGCATGCTCCACATCCTTCACATAAAAAGCTATTAAATACAGGCTTATTTTTTTCTTTATCCCATTTAATTGCTCCAAAGTTGCATACTTCAAAACATTTTTTACAACCATCACACTTTTCTTTATCTAGGACTGCTTTTTCATTTGTCTGAACTTTTTTCCATGAAGAAAAATCTTTTTCTTGAATTCCTAAAGCTAAACCTAGATTAGGAGCATCTGCATCACAATCAGCTACAACAATTTTTTTTCTTTTAGCTAATAAGACTGCGAGACTTGCTGATAGTGTTGTCTTTCCAGTTCCTCCTTTTCCTGATAAAATTGTTATTGTTTTCATTTTTCCTTCTTCGCCCTTTCTAAAAATTCTGCAATTTTTTTTATATTTTTATCTTCAATTGGCTCGCCTTTTGAGTAAGATTCTAAGATTTTCTTGCTGTAGGGAATTTCAGCAATGATTTTTGTTTTATATTTTTTAGCTATTTCTTCAATAAGATTTTTATTTCCAATGTCTGCTCTGTTTAAAATAATCTTTGAAGGGATTTTTAATATTTTTAATAATTTTAAACTTAATTTTAAATCATGAGCTCCTAAAGGAGTCGGTTCTGTAACACAAAAAGCTAATTCACATCCCTGCAAGGCTGAAATAACATTGCAATGTGTTCCAGGAGAGGTATCAGTTAAAATAAAATCATATTTTTCCCCCTTGTTTTTTATATGGGCTTTTAGAGCATTAACAACCGGAGATTCTTCTTCTACACCAATTTCAGTTTCAGCAGAAAAAAAATTGATATTGTAATTTCTACCAGAATAAATTGTACCTATTTTCTTTTTATCTTTGCTTATAGCATTATTTGGACAAGCAATCATGCAAGCTGAACATCCAATACACTGCTCTGGAATTAAAACAGGGTATTTATCTTTAACAAAAATTATTGCGTGTTCTCTGCAAACTTCTGCACATCTGCCGCATTTCTTACATTTGGAAAAATTAAATTTTGGGATTGGTTGAAAAACATCTTTTATTTTTTCCCTTTTTATATTTAAAATTATATGATCATTAGGGCAATCTACATCAGCATCAATTAATAAAACTTTATTAGATTTAGCTAATTCAAGAGATAAAGCTGTTGCTACAGTGCTTTTGCCTGTTCCACCTTTTCCGCTTGTAATAGCTATTCTCATTTTTGTCTTTTCCTAAAGTTTAAAATCCTTCCATTTACAAGATTATTGTCGTGAATTAGTTTTTCTAAAACTTCTTTTTCAAAATTAAATCCAGATTCTTCAATCTCTTTTTTGATTTCTTCATTTGAAGTTACGTCTGTATGGGTAGTAAGGTGAGAAGGGTAAACTGATAATAATGCATTGGGCTTAATTAATTTATAAATTTCCCCATACAATTTCTTCCTGTCTTTTGATGTACTTGAATCATTTTTTCCAACTAAGTGAATAATGTCATAGAGTAAAACAACATCGATACTTTCTTTTTCTAAAGGAATTCTTAACCTGTTTGGTGCATCAATTCTTTTTATATTATCTAAATTTTCTTCTTTAGCTTTTCTCATTAGTTCATTTAAAGAATCAGGATTTTTATCTAGAGCATAAACTAGGCCTTTTTTATTGACTATTTTTGCTGCAGGGATGGAGTAATTGCCCTTACCACAACCAAAATCTAAAATAGTCTGTTCAGGTTTAATTCCAATCTTTTTTAGGAATTCCACTCCATTAGTTCTTAACCACTTTTCACTTTCCATTCTTTTTCATGTCTTTTATTTTTTTAATTTTGTTAATGCATTTTGAGATGCGATTATTATAGGATATTTTGTTGGAGCTGCTGTTAGTTTAGGATGGGTAGCAACTTGTAAATCTTCAAGTTCACTCAAAGAAAATTTTTTTTGAATAGCTGTGCTTAGGATATTTATCATCTCACCTACTGATTCTCCCCCTGCAATCTGCCCTCCTAGAATATCTCCTGATTTTGAAAAAATTAATTTTATTTTTATTTTATTTGCATTTTGCATGGTCTTGGGATGTTTATCAACACATTCGGCGTTTCCAGTAATTATTTTAAAACCTTTTTCAATTGCTGTTTTTTCAGTCATCCCTGTGGAACCCAGTGTTAAATCTCCAATTTTTGTAGAGTAGGATGCAATAGTTCCTATATTTTTCCTGGCGGGTTTTTTAAATAAATTACAACTAGCTATTCTTGCTTCTGTTGTAGCAGTGGATGCTAGCATAATATTAGTTTTCTCCCTTGTGAAAAAATCTATTTTTTCAGAACAATCTCCTAAGGCAAAAATACTTTTATTGGATGTTCTTAAATATTTATCTACTAAAATGCCTTTTTTGCTTATTTTTAATCCTGCCTTTTCTGCTAAGGAAATATTTGGTATTGCTCCTATTCCTAAAATAATTATATCTGCAGGAATGGTTTTCTTATTAGAGAGCAAAACTGATTTAACTTCTTTTCCTCCATTAATTTTATCTGCTTTTAAGTCAGTATAAATTTTAACACCTTTTTCGATAAGTTTTTTTGTTGCTAACTCTGAAAATTCTTCATCAAACGAGTTGGCTAATATTTTAGGTAGCAATTCGATTATTGAAACATTTGTGTTTTTAAGTTTAGATAATTCATCTGCAAATTCAACACCAATAAAGCCTCCCCCAATAATCACTATGTTTTTTGATTTCTTTATTTTCTTTTTCAGATTTTTTAAATAATTTATTTCTTTGTATATTGGGTAAACCCCTTTTTTATTTATTCCTTTTATTGGCAAAATTAGAGGGTTAGAACCAGTAGCAAGAATCAATTTTTTATATTTAAAATTTGCATTCTTTTTTGTAGCAATTCTTTTCTTTTTTTTATTAATTTTTGTAACTTCATCAACCTTTATTATTATTTTATTTATCTTTAATAAATCATTTGTTAATAAATTATCTTCAGGTTTTTTTAAGGTTCTAAACATATAAGGGATTCCACAAGGAATTACCCCCTTGCCAATACTTTTTATTAACAAAATTTTCTTTTTAGGGTAGTATTTTCTTGCAGTAACTGCTGAAGTTATTCCTGCAGGACCTCCTCCAATTATAATAATATCATATAGTGTTTCTTTTTCCATTTTAATTATACTCCACACTTAGGACAATACCTTGTTCTTGGAACTCCTTTGATATTTTTTTTATAAAGTTCTGCATGTTCTTTAGTGCAAAATGGCTGAAGACGAATTCCTGTAAATTCAGGAACTTTTACTTTTTCCCATACTTCATCCCCTTTGTTTATTTTTTTCTTACAATATGTGCATCTTTTTTTGAATAAAACCATATTTTCGTAAAAAATTTATTTTAGGTTTTTATTTATTTTATTCTTATTTAAAACCCATGTGTTGTGGACCCGTTGCATTAGTCATTTCTGTTAATTTCCCTTTCATAAAATCCTGTATGGCATCTTTGATTTTTCCTTGCCCTTGATAAATTTTAATTCCAAACTGTTCAAATACAGAAAAAGCTCTTGGACCTACATTTGTGGTAATAACTGCGTTGACTTTTTCATTTGCAACAATTTCTCCTGCTGTGATCCCAGCCCCACCCATCTGGGCTTTTGCTGTATTTTCAATTGCCTTTATGTTTTTTATTTCTTTATTTTTTATTTCTATGATTAAAAAATAAGAACATCTTCCAAATCTTGCGTCTACTTCACTTTCTAAATTTTTTCCTGTTGAGCTTATAGCTACTTTCATTTTTGCCTCCTGAATTTATTTAATTTAAGATTATCCCCTTGTCATTGGGCTTCCACAGTTAGGACATTTTTGTTGGTAGCAAGGGACTCCTACTTGGTGTTTTACTCTTGCCCCACATTTTGGGCAAATGCATTCTCCTCCTGGGCCTGCTGCAAAACCACCCATTCTACCTCTGCCACCAGTTCCTCTGCCTGCACCTCTGCCAGCACCCACTCCTCGTCCTAAACCAAGCCCTCTTCCTGTTGGTTGAACCATTTTAAAATTTCCTCCTTGTATTTTAATAGTTTGACCATTAATTATGGCATTAGCAATTTTTTTTCTTGCTGAATCTAATAATCTCGAGAATGTTGGCTGGCTAATCTTCATTTGTTTAGCTGCCTTGTTTTGTTCTAAGTTTTCTAAATCTTTTAAACGTATTGTTTCTATCTCATCATAAGTTAAAATTTCTTCATGTATAGATTTGTGTCCTTTTGGGATAAACCGAGTTATACCTGGTTGGAAAAAAATCCTTCTTGTTAATCTTGGGCGTGACATTATATCCACTTCCTAACTTTCTTTTTATATTTGATATATTTTTTTCCGAAAGCTTTTTTCATATTTTTTTCTTCTGCTGGAATAAATAAAACCTCTGTTAAAATAATAAAAATTATTGGAAAGATAAATCCGATTAAAGAGCCATGGATAATTGCCACCCCTAATAATATAGCTGTCATTCCCAGATACATTGGGTGTCTGCTTATTTTAAAAGGTCCTGAAATTATGAGTTCTGTGGGCTTTTCATCTGGTTTTACTGTTGTTTTCTTTTTCTTAAATAAGTGGTCAGACCATATATTTAAAACTGCTCCAAAAATAATAAATAACCACCCTGTCTGACTATATGGATAAAAGATTATTTTTTTAATTGGGAAACCAAAGTGTAGTAATATAGACAAAACTAAAAAAATTAGAAAATATGTTGGTGGCATAATTTTGTTTTTCATTTTGTTTATTTTATTCTCTTGCTAAGTTTATTTTGCATTTTGGGCATTTTAGGGTTGAGCAGGGAATTCCTCTTTCATGTTTTTGCTTATATCCACATTTAGAACATATGCAATACCCTTCTGGGCCTTTTCCTTGCGCTTCTTTAATTACATCCTTAAATCTTCCTTTTCTTTGCCATCCAAATCCTTTTCCCATAATAGTCGGTTTAAAGTAACCTGATGAGACATTATGGCTTTCTATTTGTATTGCAACATACGCTAAATTTTCAATATTTTTAACCAAATTTTCTTTTAAAGTGTTTGATATGGCAGTTGATTCTTCAACACTTAGTTTGCTTGGCAATTTTATTTTTAAATTAGCAGTTATTGCTGAGCCTTTTTTTTGTGTTTTTATTTCAGAAAGCTCTATGTTTTGTTCTTGGATTATACCCTTTATTTGCGAGTCTATTTCTTCCCCTGCTGAAACATCTAATAATGAATCAGTTGCCTCTTTTCCTAAGGAAAAAGATTCTTTAATTATGTATAGTCCTATTAATAATGCAAGTAAAGAATCAGCATAAATCCAATATTTTGTTAGAAATAATCCAATTAGAACTGCGATAGAAGTATAAACATCTAATCTTGAGTGGACTCCATCAGAAAGCAGGCTTACGGAATTTTCTTTTTTTCCATAATGAATTTTTGTTCTTGACATAATTTCGTTCACTATTGCAGAAATTATCATGATTCCTAATGCAAGATAACCAACATTAACCGGAGAAGGATTCTGGAATTCACGAAAAGAATCATATACTATAAAAGCTCCTGTTAAAAATAAAATTATTGTTATAATCAACCCTGATAAAACCTCAAATTTATAATGTCCGTATGGGTGTTTTTTGTCTACTGGTTTTTTAGATATTTTTATCCCGATAAAACTTATTCCTGAGGATAAAACATCCATCCCTGAATGAATTCCTTCAGCAAATACCGAAGTTGCTCCAGCTAAAAATCCTATTATAATCTTTCCTATTGCTAAAATGAAGTTGACAAATACGGAAATTCCAGCTATTTTTTCTTTCATACTAATTTTCTCCTTTTAAATTATGATTACTTTAGCTCTTTTAATCTTTTCTCTATTTCTATTATCTCTTGTTTTAGAGAGTGCATTTCATTTTCTATGTATTCTCGTTCTTGTTTAAGCATTTGTTTTTCTTGCTCTGGCGTTATTTGTTGTTGGGCTGGAATTTGTTGGGGCACTTGCTGAAATGGAATTACTTGTGGTTGGATAACTTCTGACTGAATTATTGGTTGTATAGGAATTATTCTTGCTCTCCATGCAAATCCTCTTCCTCTACCAAATCCTCTGCCCATTCCTCTTCCGAATCCAGGACTCATAAAGCCAGGTGCATTAGAACCTGCGCAATAACCCATTCTTCTTCCAGTCATTGGTCCTTGTCCATTAGGGCCTGTTCCGTCTCCTCTAGGCATTTTGTCCTCCTTGCCTTTTCAGGCGAATTTAATTTATTTAAAAATGAGATTTTGATAATCTGGTAATTTGTTTTTTAGTAATGTCTTGTATATTTTAAGATACATTTTTCCTGCTACTGGGATTTTTGATAATCTATAGTTTAACGGAGATAAAACTACAACTATCTCTTCTAATTCTCCTTCATCTAATCTTTCTTTGTTTTTCATTTTACTAATAATTATGAATTAGTATTCATTATTATATTATGAATAGGTATTCAATACTATTTAAATCTTTTGGTTTTAGAATTAAAGGAACTAAGAATCTTATTTTTACTTTCTGTAGATTAATCAATTTTTTTAATATGTTCGGGAGTTAATACCACTTCATCAAGTGATAATATACCAGTATTTGGATTAATAGCAACCAAATCACCCTGTCCCCCTGATTCTTCTTTACTTACTAGCTTCTCATTTAAATTTTTTATTTCTTTAGTGGATGCTAAAATAGGGTAAGTAACTATTTTTCCGTTGTCAGTTTTTATATAAACCCTATAAAACTCTCCAAAACTTTCTAGATTTTGTATTCTATCTGATAAAAGCTCTCCTCTAACTGTAAATTTTCTATTTTTAGTTTCTTTTAAACCCAAATAACTTCCACCAGCTATCAACAAGGTTAGTGCACCAATAAGCAAATTTCTTATATATTTTCTCATCTTGCTTTGATTTTCAGAACTCTTTCCTCAAGGGTTAATTTTATTATATGTTTAACATATTTAAACCTTGCTCTTTTTAACGATGTATGTAGTGCCTCTCTAAGATCAATAATATTAGGTTGTTCAGGCTTCTTTTTTCTTTTTCAGCTTCTTCTTCTAGTTCTTTTTTCAGTTTTTTGCTTGGATAAATAGTTAATCTTTCCATACCTTATAATAGTGTATTATACCTTATAAATCTTTTGGTTGCGAAAATATAAGGGATGGCAGGAAAAATGAGCCTTCTTTAAACTTTATAAACACCTTTTTCCTTAAGATTATATAAAAATGAGAAAAAGAAACAAAAGAGGAGGAGAAATAATCAGGTTAAGAGAGGTTTTTAAGTTTTATCAGCTTGGAGAGTCTATTGTAAAGGCTCTTGATGGGGTGGATTTAGCTATAAAACAAGGGGATTTCATTGCTATTGTTGGCCCTTCTGGCTCTGGAAAAAGCACAATGATGAATATGGTTGGAGCATTGGATATTGCTACAAAAGGGGATATTTTTTTAGATAGAATTAATATAGAGCATCTTCATGAGTCTCAATTAGCCCAGATAAGAGGGAGAAAAGTGGGTTTTATATTCCAGACTTTTAATCTTGTTCCAACCTTAACTGCCTTAGAAAATGTTATGTTGCCAATGGTATTTCAGAGAGTTCCTTTAAGAGAAAGGCAAATGAGAGCTAGAGAGTTACTGGTAGAAATTGGTCTTGGCAATAGACTAAATCATCTGCCAAGTGAGTTGTCAGGAGGAGAGAGGCAGAGAGTGGCTATTTGTAGGGCATTAGCAAATGATCCTGATGTGATTTTAGCTGATGAACCTACAGGAAATTTAGATTCAAAAAGAGGGGAAGAAGTAGTGGAGATGTTAAATAGATTAAGCGAAGAAGGTAAGACAATAATTATGGTTACTCATGATCTTGATATGGCAAAGCATGCTGATAAGATATATAAGTTAAAAGACGGAAAGATTGTAAATTAATAAAAATTTGAAAATGTTGGTAGACTTCTTTAGGATAGGATTGAATAATCTAAAGAGAAGAAAATTAAGAAGCTGGCTAACTATGATTGGGATTTTTATTGGAATTGCTGCAGTTGTTTCTTTAATAAGTTTAGGTAGTGGGCTGAGAACCGCAATTACAGGGCAGTTTGCTTCTCTTTCTACAGATACTTTGACTGTTCAGAATGCAGAAACTGGTTTTGGGCCTCCTGGAAGTACTGCAATTGAAAAACTTGATGAGCATGATTTAAAATTAATAAGCAGTGTTCGGGGGGTTAAATTAGCGATTCCTAAGCAAATAAAAACAGCAAGAATGGAATTTAATAAAATTGTTTTATTTAAAACAATTACAAATATACCTGAAGACCCAGTGGTATATGAATGGATTTATGAATCTATGGGAGCAGAAGCAGATGAAGGAAGATTACTTGGAAGAGGGGATAAAGGAAAAATTATGTTAGGAAGCGATTTTGTTCGGACTGATGATTTTAAGAAAACACTTACTGCAGGAAAAAAAGTAAAAATAGAAGGAGAAGAGTTTGAAATAATCGGGATTTTAGAATCAAGCAGTAATTTTCTCATGAATGGTGCAATAATGATGCTTGATGAGGACTTAAAAGAGGTTATGGAGATAGAAGATGAGATGGATATGATAGTTGCCCAGTTGGAAGATGCAAATATGGCAGAAGAGACTGCAGAAAGAATAAAAAAAGCTTTAAGAAATGATAGAGGATTAAAAGAAGGAGAAGAAGATTTTTCTGTTGAAACTCCTTTGCAGGCAATTCAAACTGTAAATACTATTCTTATTTCTATAAATATTGTGGTAGTTGGAATAGCTATTATTTCATTAGTTGTTGGCGGAATTGGAATTGCTAATACAATGTATACTTCTGTTATCGAAAGGACAAAAGAAATTGGAACAATGAAAGCTGTTGGAGCTAAAAATTCTGATGTTCTTTCTATATTTCTTATAGAATCAGGCTTATTGGGATTAGTAGGGGGAATAATAGGTGTTTTAATTGGTTTGGGAATTTCTTATAGTGTATCTTATAGTGCAAATATTGCTTTTGGCTCTGAAATTATAAGTTTTAACTGCCCTTTTTATCTTATTATTTTTGCAGTATCATTCTCTTTTAGTTTGGGAATTCTCTTTGGATTAATCCCTTCAATCCAGGCAAGTAAATTAAAGCCTGCAGAGGCACTTCGAGCAAAATGATAGGAGATAGTTTTAGAATAGCTTACAGGAGTTTAAAAGAAAGAAAAGTCAGGAGCATACTGACAATAGTTGGAATATTTATTGCTATTTTTACTGTTTTTGTTTTATTGAGTTTGTCTGTTGGCTTAAATGAAACCATAGAAGAGCAGTTTAGGTTATTAGGAACTGATAAGTTTTTTGTTATGCCAAAAGGAACACTGATGGGAATGGGCCAGACAAGCAATGTTGAATTAACTTTAGATGATGTTGGAGTTATTGAAAAAGTAAATGAGATTGAGATGGTATCTTATTATAATTTTGCTAGTGTTAAGATTGAATTTAAAGATGTAGTAAAATATTATTTAGTCATAGGAATACCTTATGAGGATATTAATGGATGGGAGGTTTTTAGAGAGGTTTATAATCTTGATACAGAGGACGGAAGAGCGTTGAAAAAAGGCGACAGAAAAAAGGTTGTAATAGGTAGTGAGTATAAGCATAATAATTATATGGGAAGAGAGGTAAAGGTGAATGATAAATTACTTTTAAATGATGTTGAATATGATGTAGTTGGGATTTTAGAGTCTGTAGGAAATTCTCAGGATGACAAACAGATTTACATGACATTTGAGGATTTTAAGGAGCTATTTGACTCAGGAGACAGGGTTGATTTTATGATGGTACAGATTAAACAGGGTTATGATGTTACAGATGTTGCTGATAAGACAGAGAGAAGATTGATGAAAGCAAGAGAAGTTGATGAGGACACTTTAGATTTTACAATAAGCACTCCAGAACAGTTATTAGAGAGTTTTGGAATGGTTCTTAATATTTTAATGGCATTTCTTATTGGCATTGGAGCAATTTCTATTCTTGTTGGCGGAATTGGGATAGCTAATACAATGTATACCTCTGTTTTAGAAAGAAGAAAGGAAATTGGAACCATGAAAGCAATTGGAGCTAAAAATTCAGATATATTAAGTATTTTTATTATTGAAGCAGGAATTTTGGGCTTGATTGGGGGGGTTTTAGGATTATTATTTGGAGTTGTAGTTGCCAAGATAATAGAGTATATTGCCCAGCTTTATGTTGGTGAAATAATTCAAGCATCTATGAGCCCAATAATTTTAATAGGCTCTTTAGCTTTTGGATTTATTATAGGCATAATTTCAGGTTATTTTCCTTCTAGACAAGCAAGCGGGTTAAATCCTGTTGATGCTTTGAGGTATGAATAATAAGGGAAGTATCCCTTATCAACCCTCTTAAGATTTTACCTAGAATAATAATCCGCAACCTTTTTAAATGAAAAAACCATTTAAACTATGTAAAAAAGAGGAAGATGAAAAGACTGATTAGTGTGATTTTTATTATTGTATTTTTGTTCTTAGTTGTACAAATTAGTTCAGCAAGTTTAGACCTTGAAAGACAGCAGAGGCTTGCATACGGGCATGTTATGAAGATTGAGAATGTAGGAACCCTTCCTTCAGAGATTTCTCCAGGAGCGCCAGGAAAATTGTTAATAACTATAAGGAATACCGGGGATTTTGAGTTAAGTGATATAAGGGTTCAGGTAACTCTTCCAAGTGAGATTGCCTTTTTAAATGATATTTCTAAGAGAAAAATAGCAGTATTAAATCAAGGAGAGGCTGAAAATCTAGAGTTTAATATAATTACTCTTCCAGAAGCTTCTGAAGGAGTTTATACCCTTTCAATTAAAGTAGATTACTTAAATAAAATCGGTACTGAAAGACAGGACAATGATACTTTTGCTATTGTTGTGAGAAGCACTCCTGAAATTTTTGTAAAAATAGATGATTCTGATTTATATAAAGGACAAGAAATCGGAGATGTAACAATAACTTTTGTTAATAATGATGTTGCAGATATTAAGTTTTTAACAGTTGAATTAAAAGAATCTCCAGATTATGATATTATATCAAGCAGCAAAAAATATATAGGAGACCTTGACTCAGATGATTTTGAGTCAGCTGATTTCAGGCTGAGGTTAAAGACAGAAAAAGAAGTGATTCCTCTTCCATTAGACCTTAACTATAAAGATTCCTTGAATAATGATTATTCTGAAGAGCTTATTGCAGAGTTAAACATCAGAAGTGCAAAAGAGCTTGGGGTAAAGACAAACGGAACGGCACTTACAGCTTTTGTAGTTCTTGTAATTTTGGTTGTCGCATTTTTTGCATACAGGATATACAAAAAAAGAAAATCACACCATTATACTAAAGATGGCTTGGCAATACCAAGAGAAGAAAAACACAGAAGAAAAAGAAGGTGATTATTTCTTATTAAAAATTTAAACGCCTGCGCCAGGAATCGAACCTGGAAGCCCAGAAGGGCACGGCATTTTGTTAT
>CAZQLD010000009.1:0-43245 GCA_964594115.1 Candidatus Woesearchaeota archaeon | reverse complement strand
AAAGATGCTCCTAAACCTCCATGTTACTATGTTGCTGAGCAAAGATGCTCCTAAAAGCAACAACTACACACCTCCTCCAAAACACAAGTAGCGATTGCCCACTTGGACTAAACTTGGATTAAATAAAAACTAGCCTGGGTGTTTTAACCTTTACAAACAACAAGGCTATGCTTTTGGCACACTGGAATTTTACACCCAGGCCAAGTATGATAAGGCAAAGTATGATAAAAAGATTATCCAAAAACAGCTTATTCAAGCTGACTTAAAAGACAAAAACGCAGGGCCTGAAGTGCCTCTAACTCTTACAAAAAAACTTTTACAACGAAACTCTTACAAAAACAAGAGTGTAAGAGCAAATCCCCTTAACCCTACCTAAAACAAGGACTTTTACACCCAAGCCACATAAAAGAAAAACCAATCATGAAAGATGAATCCAAAAAATTTCCGGGCCTTGAGGCGCTACCAACGCTAAACAACCCTGAACAAACAGAATTACTAAAACTCAAGACCCGGTCCCCAACCCCGCAATTAAGAACACTGCATTATGTTTTGACTTCAGAATTCTCTCAGATGCTTTGCTTTCCGAGCAATTTCTTCTTGGATTTTCTCCCAGACTTCTCTTCTATGAACTGATATGTGTACTTTGGAGCAGTTACCATAAGATGGATCCTATTCCAACCCTGAACCTTAAATATGAACACACTAACACCCTCGCAAATCTTAATTGTTTGGTATGGCTTGTATGTTTTTCCCGCTACATCCTCCTTTCTTTCTCCAGGAAAGATTATTTTAAAAATAATCATCCAATCCGTAGAAAAACCATCAAATAGCAACTCAATAGGACTCCCTCCAATCATAATGCTCTCACCCCTATAGCGAGAGAACACCAAATTCCCTTTTTTCGATGTCTTCTTCTCCATAAACCAATTCCTTTCTAGACATCTAAAAACCCAGTTAACTTAAAAATGCAATTAATTACCAAGTTGCCTCACTCTATATTTGTTAGTTTAGAGAGAAACTCCCTGCCTTTTTCAGAAAGATTAGCAATAAAGTGCCTGATTTTCTCGCCAGCATCCTTGCACTGCTTTAATGTAATCTGGCTATTGGCATAAAATACCTTTTCATCTTCTGACACCCTGACTCCAAAGTCTGTGATTCTAATATACATAATAATCAAAATCACAAATACTGCCCTTACAAGGGCTTTTTTTAGAGTCTTCATTTTTTTAACCTTTCAAAAATATCCACTAAAAACACTTGAAATAAAGCTAACAAAAAAGGCATAGCCCTAAGGTTGCGGAGGGAGAGGAAAAAGCGAGATATCCCTTAGGGCTATGTTTTGTGCAAAAATACTCTACCACTTTTTAACTTGGAAGTTTGACCTTTTTTCTCATCCTTTTCTTCAGCAAAAGCAGCAACTCCAATAGCGCCTAAGAAAAAGATAATGCCTAAGGGGGCGAATATTAAGATTGCCCAGATTGGCCAAAAACTTGCCTGGTTAGTTAT
Organism: Candidatus Woesearchaeota archaeon; assembly: GCA_964594115.1. Taxonomy (GTDB): domain Archaea; phylum Nanobdellota; class Nanobdellia; order Pacearchaeales; family GW2011-AR1; genus MFWN01. The sequence continues at coordinate 41,739 of CAZQLD010000009.1, read as the reverse complement.
GTCTCTATCCATAGAGTGGCCCTTTCCATAAAATCTTAAAAATGGGTATTTCAGGGTTTTCCGCTATAAAAGCAAGTTTTGCATACCTGCTTCTAATATAGATTCACTTATTTGTTGTCTTTATATAAGATTTTTATCCTATATTTATTTCAGAGTTTTCCACATTCGTTGCTTCTTTATTTCTTAATGTATCTGTTTTTTCTGCAAATTTTTTAGTGTTGCCTTGGTCATTTCTGCTGTCTTTCGTGTTACTAAAATAACCTTTTGGGTTATTTGTGATTAATGATGTGGTTTGGAATTTCTTCCTTTGTTTATTTTTGATTAAAGTTAAATATGAATTGTTATGCTAATCTTATAATTTTCTTCCAGCCTTTGGTATTTTTCTTCTCTTGGATTTTAATCAGATTCTCATCCAATAGTTTGTTCTTAAGTTTATTTCCCTTTCTTGCTGATAATCCTAACTTCTTGTAAAGCTCTATTGTACTATAATCATGGTCTAAATTGCTTTGCAAAAAAGCTAAAAATCTTTCCTGCTCGTCAGTTATTTCAGTTATTTCACGTTCAAATAGACTGTTTTCTTCTTTATAAATCTTTGGTGTACCTTGACTGGCAATATTTTTTATTAAATTATGCATTAATTTAGGCTTATTTTTAAACTGGTTTCCTAAAACATAATTAATAACCTCAGAAACATCAATAATAGAATATCCTCCTTCAATTGCATTTTCTTCTAAAACTCTTTCAACTTCCCTTATACTCACACCCCTATCTAATTTCTTCTCCACAAACTCACATAAAACCTGCTGAACATCATTGAGATTTTTAGTATCCTCAACAATATTTTCAACTAAATTACTTTCTTGAATTGGTTCTCCAACTTCTTCTTTTTGCTTTAACTCAGTTTTTTCTGCTTCTATATCTTCTGCCTCTGCTTCTTCTTTCTCTTCTGGTTCAATTTCTTTTACTTCTGGCTCTTCTTGTAGTTCTGGCTCTTTTGCCTGCAGTTCCAGTGGGGATGGTTGCATCAAAGCTTTTGCAAATTCAGGGTCTTTTCCTTGCTCTATCTCCCTTCCTTGGAAAATAAACTTCATCTTATCTGCTATATCTCTGTCAAAGATTTCCTTATTTCTTAGATCTACTTGGGAAACCTCTATTAAAAACGGCAGAGTATATCTTTCAGAAAGCTTAACTATTGCTGAACCAACAGGCAACATAGAGAAAAACTGTTTTCTATCTCTTAACTGCATTAACCCACTTATTGTTTCAATGTCCTGAGGTAATTGCTGTTGAAATGCTATATGGCAGGCAGAATTTCCTACAACAGTATCACTTATTTTTGAAATATGCTGGTCTAAACAAATAAGACAAGTACCATACTCCCTCATCTCTCTATAAACCATATCTGTAACAGACTCTTTAACAAAATGCGTCTTTTCTTTTAAAAAAATATTATGTGCCTCATCAACTAAAATAGCATGGTCAAAACTCTGGCTTATTGCTGTTTGTTTTGCTTTTTTTAACTTGTAAATATAAGTCAAAAGAAACTCACAAAAAAACTTTTTTTCAATATTTCCTAATGTATTTAATTCAAAAAGAATCTTCTTGTTTAAAAGGTCTTCAACTTTTAAACTTTCTTTTCCTTTATAATTCAATACTTTTCCAAAATTTCCAAAAGTCAGTATGTGGGTTATTCTTAAAGCACTCATTAACCAGCTAGCTTCTCTTCCTTTTTTCTTTTCTAATTTTTCTTCTAATCTCCACTTAATCTCATTCCATGTAGGATAGTTTTTACTTCCTGAATAAACACCAAAATCCTTAAATGCCTCATCAAGAGTTTCTAATAAAATTTTATGAACCCCGTAAGAAGCAAAAAAGCTTTCGGTAATCAAATCACATAAAACATTAATCCATTCTTTTGGGGCAACTCCTTCTGGAGGCTGATTAACATTTATCTTAAAAAGATTACTTATAGCCTCATTTCCTACTGTAAAGCACATTATTTCAGGGTCAACTAGCATTAAAGGCCTGAAACTTTTCTTCCAATCAAAAATCAAAAAAGGCTTGTTCTTCTCTATAAAATTCTTAGTTATATGAAAAGCAAGAGTTGTTTTACCACTTCCACTCATTCCACTAATGCAGACATGCCTTATCCAGTCCTGTTCTCTTAAATTAAAAGAAAATAACTTTTTGTCAGCATAGCTTACTACAGCAAGAGGATACTCTCCATCCATATTTGTTTTTGACGGAGGCTCTAACAAAACCTTCTTGTTTAACAATTCACTTAAATTTTTATGATATAAAGCATTTAAAATATGCTCTATTTCTTCTTTCTCTTCTCTGCTTTCAGCCATAGCATACTTTAAATAAAGCTCATCCATTTTCTTGCCAAAAACAGGCTTAAGCTTTGTGCATAATTCTTCAACAGTTAATTTGTATTGCATTTTAATTTTACCTTATTTAGTTCTATGCCATGAAGTTCTAAGTTCAACAGCATGATATAATAAATTCTTTAATATTTCATCCTTTCGCCTGCACTCTTGTATTAAAACATCTCTATAAAGTCTAAGTCTCATCATTAATTCTTGATACTGCTTATTTTCTCTTAAATCATCTTCTTTTGTTCTCAAATATCCCAAAATCTCTCCTGTTATAGAAAGGTCCTCTGCAAGAGTCTCAAATTTAATTGTATCAGTTGAATCTAAAATATTTCCTAATCCCTCCCCCATAGTCTCAGATAATTGAGCCATGTTTTCATTTGCTAAAGTTTCAGTTTCTAAATCAAGTTTTTCATTTGATTCATTAGGCATTATCATCTTAATCCTCTAGAATCTTTCCTAACATATCTAATCTGCCTTCTCTGCCAGCTAACTCTTTCTTACACTCCCTTAACTCTTGTTTAAGTTTAGCAATATCCTGCCAGCAACTTATCTTTTCCTTTAGCTGTAACTCAGAAATCTCTACCTGCTTTTGCTTTAGTGTAACTTTATCCCTTATTCCTTCTATATCTACAGGATGGGTTTCTGCAAGAAAATTATTTATCTCCATCTTCACTTTATCTGCTTCTCTAAAAAGTTCTTTACTTAGTTTTTCCCTATTTTCTACAAGTTCCTCTATTTCCTTAACTTCCTCTTTAAGAGAATCTATTTTTTCTTTCCCAATTTCTTTTAGACTTCCAGAGGTATTCCAAGGTTTTTCTTGGTCTTCCACTTTAAAAAGCCTTTTTCCGTTTTGTGAAATATCTTTAATTTCCATATCCTAAACCTGAATTTAGAGTTTATAAACCTTTTGGTAATAACCACTAGAGAGTTAGGACATGTTTAGCATTAAATTTATAAAAACTCCTGGATTTTAAATAAAAGAAAAAATGGTGATTAAAAATAACAAAAATTATATTCCTAGAAGTAAGTGGACTATTGGTCAAAAAGCAGCTGATAAACTAACAACATTTGCAGGTAGCTGGACATTTATTTCCCTTTTTGCAGCTTTTTTAATTGCATGGATGGTTTTAAACACCTCTTGGCTTGTTTTTGGAGAAGCCTGGGATGAAAAACCTTTTATCCTGCTTAATTTAATCCTATCCTGTTTAGCAGCTGTTCAGGCTCCAGTAATCTTAATGAGCCAGAACAGACAGGCTCAAAGAGACAGAATAAAAGCAGAATTTGATTACAGAATTAACAAAAAAGCAGAAAGAGAGATACAGCAGGTCAAAAGACAACTTGACAGAATTGAGAATAAAATAAAATAATTCAAACAATTCTAAAAATATTTCCATCTTTATCTAATTCAATAAAATGTTCTACTCTTCCTTCTCTGTAATCTTCACACTGGTTCTCTGCTAAATTATCCTCCTCATTCCTAGGAACATGAATAATATCAACAACATATTTTATTATATTTCCAACACTACCTAAACACTGGCTTGAAAACACCATTCCTTCTGCTTTTTTCTTAAAATACAGCTCTCTGGCTTGTATCACTGCTGTTTGCTGTTCCCTCACATAATCAGGAGTTTCAGTTGGTTGGCCGTGTTTTACATACTCCCCTTTATCATCTCTAATCCACGAATCCTCGCCACCAGGACGAAAAATCATAAAAAACCCAATTACTAATAAAACTGCCAACAAAATCCAGTAAATTTTTTTCATTTCAAACTAAAAACTCTCTCCCCAACCTCTTATTAAACTCTCCAGCTAAATTTTTAAGCATTATTTCTTTTATCTTTTCTCCTTTCCAGTTTTTATGACCTAAAACATAACCAAGTTTCACTAAAGCTGTTTCTGGAAGCATATCTTCTAAATAAATCACCCCTATCTTCTCTAGTTCTCTTCCAGGGCTATAAACATAAGGGTCTAATCTGCCATATAAAGTTTGAGGAGCAGCACAAATAGTGATTCCTTTTTTTATCAGCTCTTTTAGCTTAGGAATCCAATTTCTCTTTCCTTCTGTAATAACATGCCCTAATCCAGACATTTCAATAACAATCCCTTTATATTTTTTATAAAAATCCAAAATTTTAGGGTCTTGTCCAGGATAAAATTTCAATAAACCTACTTTTTCCTCAAAAACAGCATCTACTATCACTTTTCCCTTTTTTCTTTTCTTATAGTTTGAAATCATCTCAATTTTATCAGGCCATATCTTAACAAGAGGCTTACAGTTTATAGGACGAAAAGTATCTCTCCGAGAAGTATGCATCTTTCTTGTCTTTGTGCCCTTTAAAGCATAACAAAAATCATCACTAATAGAAGCATGCCCTACTAACACCACTTCTGCCATATCTGAAACAGCTATATTTGCACTGCATAGCAAATTCAGCTGAGCATCTGAACTTCCTCTGTCTGTACTTCTTTGAGAATAAGTCAAAATAACTGGCTTATTCAAATCCCTTAGAAAAAAAGATAGAGCAGCAGCTGTATAATGCAAAAAATCTGTTCCATGACTGATAATAACACCCCTAACATTATTATCATTTAATGCTCTAGCTGTTAATTTTGCCAGCTTAATCCAGTCCTCGCTATCCATATTCTCACTTGCTTTCATAAAAGGCATGCCCACTTTAACATCAACTTTATCAAACATATTTGGATAAAACTTAAAAAGTTGTGAAGGAGAAGTCAACCACTTAACTGCTCCAGTCTTAACATCTAAAGAACTTGAAATAGTACCCCCAGTAACAATTAGCTCAACAATCGGCTTGCCTTTCATTTTTACCTTTTCTTCCCTTCTCTCTTCTTTCTCTGCCTTTTTAAAAACCTTAATATTTGTTATATCTTTCTTCTTTATGCCAATATTATACCCGGATTTTAACTTTAACAATAAAATTCCAGGCTCATGGCTCTCTAATAAAACTCCTTGCTCTTGTTTCTTGCCTTTTTTAACAAGAATCTCATCTCCTATATTTGCTTTTTTCATAAAAGCCAGAGGTTCAAAGAATATAAAAAGGTTTTCTTTAATCCCAAATAGAAAGGTTCAATAGATTTTTATATTATGTTTTCCTGATTTTTTTATGGTGTTAAAAATAGGTTTAGAGATCCACGGATACTTACAAACTAAAGAAAAATTATTTTGCAATTGCAAGGCTGAGCATGGTTTGAAAAAAGTTTCCCCTAATGTAAATATATGCCCAATCTGTTGTGGATATCCTGGAGCCAAACCAATGCTTCCAAACGAAGCTGCAATAAAAAAAATTTTACAAACAGGATTAATGCTGAACTGCAATATAAACAAAAAATTCTTATGGCAGAGAAAACATTATGACTGGCCGGACTTACCAAAAGGCTACCAGACAACAATCTCAGGAAGTTATAGTATACCTGTTGGACAAGATGGAAATTTTTTAGGAATAAAAATCAGAGAAGTCCATCTAGAAGAAGACCCTGCAAAATGGGACCCAGTAAATGGCTGTATAGACTATAACAGAAGTGGCATGCCTTTAGTAGAAATAGTAACAGAACCAGACTTTAAATCAGCAGAACAAGTTAGTTTATGGCTTAAGCAGCTTCTCCTTACATTATCTTATATCAAGGCCTTAGACACAGACTCAGGCATTAAGGCAGATGTTAATGTTTCTCTCTATGGAGACAGAATTGAGATAAAAAATGTCAACAGCATAAGTTCAATAGTTGAAGCAATAAAACATGAAGCAAAAAGGCAAAAAACAGAGAAACCCCTAAAAAAAGAAACAAGAGCCTGGCTTCCTGACAGTAAGAAAACAGTAAAAATGAGGGAAAAAGAAGAAGCTGCAGATTATCGTTTTATTCCAGAACCAGATTTACCAATAATAAAACTAACAGAACAAGAAATTAAACAAATTAAAAGCAAGATTCCAGAATCTCCTTCTGAAAAACTAGATAAACTAATTAAAAAATTCAAAATAAAACAAAAAGAAGCTGAGATTCTTATCTCCAACTTAGAGTTAGTTGAATTCTTTGAAAAAGTAGCTGAAAAAATTCCTGCTGATTTTGCATTATCCTGGATAACAATTGAATTATTAAGAGTTTTAAACTACAATAAAAAAAAGCTATCTGATGTGGAAATTAAACCAGAACACTTTGTTGAACTTCTTGAACTTGTAAAAAACAAGAAGATAACAGAATTAAAAGCTAAAAGAATCTTAAATGGCTTTATTCCTCGTTCATTCTCTCCAAAAAGCCAGGCGAAAAAATCAGCAAGAATTACAGATAAAAAACAAGTATTAAAAATAATAGAAAAAGTTTTGGAAAAAAACAAAAAAGCAGTTTCTGACTATAAATCTGGAGAAGAAAAAGCCCTACATTTTTTAATGGGAGAAATAATGAAATTATCTGAGCGAAGAGCAGATTACAAAACTGCTCTTGAAATTTTAAAAAATAAGCTGAAACACCACTCCGAGAATTAAAAATAAAATCAATGCCCAAATAACCCAAGAAGGTAACCTAACTTTATATTCTGGTTCTCTTTTTCCCATTTTCCTTGCTCTTCCTACCATTAATAAAATCAAAACACCATTAACACCTCCAAAAATAATTCCTCCAATACTTAAAATCTGAATAAAATTAGCGAGTTTAAAAAAGTAAATAACTAAAAACAAAATCAAGGGAATAAAACAAGATAAGAACCAAGAATTAAATTTGCTATATCCTAAATCAAACTTATATATATCCCTCATCGCCATAGCTACTGCAAAAAAAGCAGTAAAAATAGTGAATACCCCAAGCAAAACGAAAATTTTTCCTAAAGCAAAAGTTGCTATTTCTGGTGTTGAAGTACCGGCAAAACCTACAACAATAAATGTAAATAAAGAATAAACAAGTATTGGCAGAGTTGCCCCAATAATTATAGATTTTTTCATTAATTTTTCGTTTCTTCTTAACTCTCTCAAAACTTCAGGAAGCGCAGAGAAGCCAAGAAAAGCAAAAATAATAACACCCACAGGAACAAAAGCATAATTAAAATTATATGTCAAGAGATTTTCTGTCTTAATCCTACTAAAGAAAAGAACTAAAATTAAAAATAAAATAAAAAAAACAAAAACAATCCCAAAACTCTCTCCTTTTTTTAATGCTCGCAGTCCTTTATAAACAAAATAACTTAAAATAATCCAAAAAGCAAAAGCAAAGTATATGGCATAATTTAAACTATTGGTGAAAATATAGCTCAAACTCTCTCCTTCAACCATCAAATAGGCAATTAAAGCAGAATAGATTATAAACAACATAGAGAAGAACATTATCCTATAGCCCCATTTTCCTAAATAAATTTTAGCCAGTCCTGGCAACTGATGTAATTTTTTTGTCCTTAATAAAATCTCTCCTAAATACAATTTAATAGTCAATAAAATCACTCCAATAAGTATGATCTGGACAATCCCAATAAGAAAACCTGATTTGGCAACAACATATGGAATGCCTAAAAATCCAGCACCGATTATAGTCCCGGTCATAGTTGCTATAGCAGCAAAAAGCTTCCAGTTAAATCTCATTTTTCAACCTCTTTTATCTAAATATCAATCGCAAAGTCTTTTAAATATCTTTTTCTTTATAAAACTAACCTCTAAGTAAAATCCTAAGAGGGTTACAAGGAGTGCTCTCCTTATTGGGCCTGTAGCTTAATGGACAAAGCACCCGCCTTCGGTCAACCTTCCTAAAAAAATAGGAAGAAGAAAGCGGTAGATCGGGGTTCGAATCCCTGCTGGCCCATTTATTATATAATAAAAACCATAAATTCTTATAAAGAGCATTTAGTCTTAATTAATACTTAAAATGACACTAAATAGAAACCAAATAGAAGAAGTTCTGGAACTCAGAAATGCAGGATATGATGATAGTAGAATATGCCATCAATTAAAAATTGGTGATGCAAAACTAACAGAACATGAACTTAACACAATAGAAGCAATAGAAGAATTAACAGACGGAGAAACTAGGGATGCTGTAAAAATAGCTAAAATCTTAGACCTGCCTGTTGATTATATCATAACACTTTCTTGTGAATATGAGCTAGATAATATTATAGTAAGTAAAGCTAACAGAATAAATTTCTTAAAAAAACGATGGCGCCTAATTTTAGTAAAAAAACAAGAACAATTAGCTTTTGAAAAAAGAAGAAGAAAACAAGCGCGAAAAGCTAAAGAAACAAAGCTTGAAGAAAAAGTGGAAATTGAAGAAGCACCTGAACCAATTGAGAAAATTGACAGACTAGTTATGCAAGGGCTGCCTTTAGAGACTATGGTAAAAGAGAGTGGATTAAAAAACACAAACGAAGTAGAAAAGTATCTCAATGCAACAGATCAATACGACTTATGGGAATTCCGGCATAAAGAAAGAACAGGTAATAGGAAAGAAGAGGCCCCTAAAACAAGAATCAAAAAACCTAAAAGTAAGGGGGGGAAAAGACAACTAAAAGGAACTTTAAGACATCCTGAAATAGATGCTGTAGTTGATGAAGGACCTTCCCTAAAAGAAATGATGAAACTAGGCAATTTTTCTAATCAAAGTGGACCAGCTAATTATCTTAGGACAACAGGTCAACATAGCACATGGAAAGCTGCAAGGAATAAAAAATTAGGAAAAAAACCAAAAGAACAGTATAACAGAATTCCAAAAGTAGACGAACTTATTGAAAAAGGAGCAACACTAGAAGAAATGAAAAAAGCTGGAGGATGGAATACTGCCAAAGAGCCAGTAACCTATATGATAAAAACAGGTCAATATTCTCCTTGGACAAAAAAAATAAGAGAGGCTGAAAAAGACAAAAGAAGAGCTGCTGCTGAAAAATCAAATCAATTAGAAACAACAATAGAGCAAAAAACTCCTGGTGAAAATACAGCTCAATCAGAAATACCATATGAAAAAGCAAAAACAGTTAAAGAAAAAGCTGATGCAAAAGTGCGTGAATTTTTCACAGGAAAAAATCGTAGAATGTCAGAAAAAGATGCCAGAAAAGTTTATACGAACTACTTTGATGCACTAGCTAAAGGAGAAAAGCCATTTATATATCAATTAAGCTATGGAACCAACAATGTATCAGAAGGGTAAATTTGTACGCTTCTCAAAGAGGGAGGACTAAAACCACCCCGCGGTAAAAAATAACTAAATTACAATTCTTACAGCATTCATTATATTTTTAAACATAAGAAATCTATAATAATATGACAAAAAAAGAGAAAATAACTTTTAACATATCTAAAGAAAAGAATTTTTCAGAGTGGTATTCTGAAATCTTAAACAAAGCAGAGATAACAGATATAAGATACAACGTCAAGGGCTTTACAGTCATACGTCCTTTTGGCGCCTTAATCATAGAAAGACTTTATGATTTGTGGGAATCTGAATTACAAGAAAAAAGACATAAACCCTGTTTTTTTCCTACTGTGATTCCAGAAAAAAATTTCAAAAAAGAAGCAATTCATGTTAAGGGGTTTTCTCCTGATGTATTCTGGTTAAAACCAATAGGTGAAGGAAATCTTGCCCTTAGACCAACAAGTGAAACAGCCTTTTATCAGCTATATTCCTTATGGATAAGGTCCTGGAGAGATCTTCCATTAAAACTATATCAGCGTGCAAATGTTTTTAGACTTGAAACAAAAGCAACCCGCCCATTAATAAGAGCCAGGGAGTTCTTGTGGATAGAAAGTCATGATGTCTTTGCAACCAGAAAAGAGGCAGAAGCCCAAGTTCAAGAAGACATATCTATAACCGAACAAGCTATGCATCAAAAACTGGGAATTCCATTTCTTGCTCTAAAAAGACCAGAATGGGATAAGTTTCCAGGAGCAGAATACACAATAGGAAGTGATGTCCTAATGCCAGATGGCAGAGTCATACAACAGCCTTCCACCCACTTACTCACTCAAGGATTTTCAAAATCATTTAATATCAAATTTAAAGATGAAAAAGGAAAAGAGCAACATGTCTGGCAAACATGTTACGGTCCTGCAATGTCAAGGATTCTGGCAAGTTTAATAGCAGTTCACGGAGATGACTCCGGACTTATTCTGCCTTTTTGCATCTCTCCAGCACAAGTGATAATCATTCCAATCTACAAGACTAAAAATAAAAGAAAAATCCTGAAAAAAGCACAAGAAGTAGAGAAAAAATTAAAACAAGAGAATATAAGAGCAGAAATAGATGATACTGAAAAGACTCCAGGAGAAAAATTCTTTTTCTGGGAGCTTAGAGGAATCCCGCTAAGGATTGAGATTGGAGAAAAAGAACTAAAAGGCAAACTGACTTTATTTTTAAGAGACACTAAAGAGAGAGTCAAAGTAAATTTAACAGAAATAAATAAAAAAGGTGAAGCACTTGACAAAAGACTAAAGCAAAAAGCAGACAAAAACTTCAAAAATGCAGTAGTTGATTGCAAGTCAGCAGAAGATGTTAAAACTGCACTTGCTAAAAAGAAAATAGCAAGATGCAATTTTTGTTCTATAAGCAAAAAAGGAGAAAAATGTGCTGAAACTGTGGAGAAAAAGTTTTTAGCTTTTGTTCAAGGCATACTTCACAATAAAAAAGAAAAAGCAAAAGGCAAATGCATCTTCTGCAATAAAAAGGCAGAAAATGTTGTATATATTGCAAAGAGCTATTAAAAAAGTTTATAAACCCTTCTTCTATGATTATTTTCACTGTATTACAAGTAAAATGGCAATAACTGCAAGACTGAGTGAAGATTATTTCAGGAAAAAAGAAAAAATGGGTATTTTACTGAAAGATTCATGCTTGTTCCAGTAGAAGATAGTTTTGTAGATATTCCAGAAGTAATTAAAAAACCAATTAGGGAAAGGTTTATTCCAAAAAGTGTATTGTCAGAAATGTGTACTGAACAAGATGACTAATCTTCCTTTATTTTATCTTTGATATATCCTAGAACCAAAGGCAAAGCAATAGTTGCATCACAAATAACATTAGCATATTTTCCCTGTTTTTTCATTTTTCCCCAGCTTATCCCTTCTTTTAACAAAGCTCCGCTTGACCCTCCAGACTCTGGATGGTCTGTTGTTATTTGTATGCCATAATCTGCTCCTTTTGAAAACTGCAAAGCTTGCTGTATAAAGTTTTTGGGAACCCCTCCCCCAACATAAATTATCCCTCTTTTCTCAGCTGTCCATGCCAAATCAATAATCTCCTTCATGTCATCAAAAGCATCTATCTTAATTTTCTTTCCTTCTGCAAGTCTGCCCCATACCATTAAACCAATTCCAGAATCTGCAATTGCAGGACAAAATACTGGAATTTTCTTCTCCCAACATTTTCCTAAAATACCTTTGCCTGTTAATTCTCCGATTTTCCACAAAAATTCTTTAATGTTATTGCAGTTTTCAAATTCTTCCCAGTTTTTTTCAAAAAAGCTCTCCAAATGATGATAAACCTCCTTTTTCATAAAAACATTATAAATCCTGTCTATTCCCATCTTATTCAGCTCTGAATCATCCTGTTTTTCTGAACCCTTATAATGTTTCTCCCCTAAACTTTCTATTAAATCATGAGTCAAATTAGCTCCTGTAGTAACAAAAACATCTACTTCCCCTAATAAATCCATGAGTATATTCCTCATTCCTGCTGGAACCATTGCTCCTGCAACTCCCAAAAAAACCTTGCACTCTTTATCTTTAAACATCTCCAAAACAATTTCACTTATTTTCCCAATTTTACTAGCTCCAAATCCTATATCTCTCATTCCTTCCACCAACTTACTAACTTTCATTCCTTCCCTAATGCCAATATGTTTTATAGGTTCCATTTAAACTTAAAAAAATTTAATTAAGAAACTAAAATCCAGCTAAGATTAATAAATAGGAATAGCCAATGCTTCTCTTATTAATCTTAATAAAATCATAATCCTTTAATTAAAAATCACTTTATAAAATTAACTGATTAAATCAATTTCATCAAATTTTCCTTAAACCTAGGCAGATCTTCTGCAGCTATTTGGGCACCAGTAGCATGCTCATGTCCTCCTCCTGTTGCACCTTCTAAACCTTCTATAGCCTTAAGGGTAACTTCCAATATGTTTTTTTTCCATCTTAAAGAAACATTTGCCTTATTTCCTTTTATATAAGAAACTGCGATTACTTTATCTGGAAATAAAAAAGAAAGTTCATTTGAAATATCAGAACTTAATGAAAGCTCTCCACCATACTGGAAAAATAATAAATTTCCTTTTACAAATTTTTTAGCTCTTTCAACTAACTTAGAATATTTTTCATTAACTTGCCTGAATCTCTGCAAAATGCTCTTTGCCCTCTCTTCGTCTAAAATTTCATGAGGACCTTTAACGCTAGATAAGAATCTCAGCATATTAATCACCTTAGTTGTCCTGTCTTTTAAAGCAAAGCTTAAAATTTTAGTTATTCTGCCTAATTCGGTTGTATAAAGTGCCTGAAAAGCTGTTTTTAGGTCTTTTCCCCACAACTCAGGATACTGTTTTCCAAATTCTTCAGCAAAATCAGGAAAAAAGCTGTCTCCAATACATCCAATCATAGCCAGCCACAGGTCTTTTTCAACTATTTTATAACACAAATAAGAAACAGGCTCGTTTGTCTTGCTAATATAATAAGGATTATAATAACTAATCCCTTTATTTTCAGGATAAGGAACATTATGATGATCTATCCAAACCAAAGGTAAATTTAAATTTTTAACTTCTTCTAAAAAGCCATCAGATATTCCAGGTCTATCTAAAACAAAAACATAATCTGATGTAAGCTCATGAAGTTTTCTGGCATAACTCTCATTTAAATCAGGAACACCCTTAATTACAATACCCTTTCCCCTATTAATATACCTTCTTAACAGCAAAAACGAAGTTAAACCATCAACATCATTATCAAAAAAGAATAAAGGATTCTGCGCCTTATCAAGATGTTCTTTTATTTCTTTAACCTGTTCTTCTGTAAGCATTTTTTGGATAAGAAAACAGGATTTAAAAACTATATCTTTTTAGCCATTATAATCTGTTCCTTTAAAGAAGAAATCTCTCTTTTAAAATCATCTAAATCCTGTCCGAGAACTTTTTTTAATTCTTTATTATCTGCAGATAAGATATTGCTTAGATTCCCAAAATTACCTATCATTTTCTCAATAATCTTTTTATTTAAATCCATTTTACTTAAAATTCTGTATCCTTCGGCCTGAACTTTACTATCTCCTGATAATGAAAATAAAAGCTGGGCTATGTTTTCTATATCTAATAAGTCATCAAAACTAAATTCAGTTAATGTGTCTTCTTTAGCCTGATAATCTCTTAAAATAAACCCCCTTTCCTTTTCAATGTTCTTCAATAACTCTCGCATCCTCATTTTGATGATAACGCCTTCTCTCCCTAATTCTATCAGATATCTTTCCATTGTCTTTGCAGTCCTCATCACTATCTCAATTCTCTGTAAGACAGAACAAACATCACCCACAACAACTAATCCTGAAATTTCTAAAACATTTAAATTAGAAAGCAGCTCATCAAATAATTCTCTTTGCTTCTCTAAGATTTGGAGGGTTTCTGTAGCCCTTGACAAAAGTTCTTCTGTATTCTCCAATATATATTTCAAATTCCCATAATACACTGTTCTTTTTTTCCTTTTTTCAGAGATAGCAATAACTAAAGTTTTAGCTTGTCTCGCTGTCCTTTCTGCTGCTTTATGCCTTGTTCCGGTCTCATAAGTCGGAATATTTATATCTGGAAAAAGCAGAACATTTGCAGATAAAATCTTGTCTAAATCTTTTGATAAGATAATTGCCCCATCCATCTTAGCTAATTCTACTATTTTTTGAGAGGTTAACTTAGAGTTTAGTTTAAAACCACCGTCACTTATTGCCCTGACGATTACAGAATCTACAACAATGAATGCACCCATTCCTGCTCTTAAGATATCATCTATGGCTGTTCTTAAAATGGTTCCTGGAGAAACAAGTTTAAGCACCTCAATAAGGCCATTTTCTGATTTTTTTCTCCTCTTAGAAGTTTTCTCAGACATAAAAATATAAAGCATAACTAGTATATAATTTTTTCGAAAAATTTATTAGACTTATTTTAAATAGTCTAAAATTCCCTTCTAACAGATACCCTACATAATCTAAGCTCTTTGAAATAAGAATAAATAACAACAGGAACCACAGAACTCTCTTTGTGTCCAAATTTTAGTTTGGAATCTCCATCATAAGACTTACTAAATCCTCTAGAAATAGAATAATCAACAATACTTTCTTTTAATTGTTCCATAGTAGTTTCTATATTTTCAATTTTTAACTCTAATGGGCTATCAAATAACCCTCCGTCTTCTCCTCCTAATTTTCCACCAAGCTTATCTACTAGATAACTTCCTAAAGTAAGTTTTTTTTCTTTACTTGGTTCTTCGAAGTGCAATGTCATTTTAACCAAGAACTCTTTTCTTATAGAACAAAGAACTAAAAGGTTTATAAAATTATTGATTAAATATCTGAATCAAAAACAGGATAAGGGTAATAGTCAGTCTCAAAAGGCAGCTCTACTTCATTAATTTCTTCAATAGTCTCCAAGTCATTTGCTTTTATTTTGCTGCTTGAAATTGTATAAAGTACATTATCCATATACAAAGTTCTTTTTACAGCATAAGGACCATAATAATAACCTCTTTCACTATCATTTTGTTTGTGAGATACTTTTCCCCTTAAATCAACTCCATTTAAATCTATATTAAATACAAAAGCTCCTTGCCAATATTTATATTTCCTGTAAACATAATCCTCTTCTTCTATTAATCCCATAAATTCATTATAGCTTACAGGAATAACTAATAATTCTTTTTTCTTATCAAATAAAAAAGCTTTATGGTCATATAAAGCATTAGAATCTGAATAATCTCCTTTAATAATATATTTATCAATCTCTTCTGGATTCTCAACATCACTAACATCAAATAAAGACAATTTAACATTAGAGCCATCTTTTCCCAACCCAATAATATGATTTTCATCATAAGGATGTAAATAACTAGAATATCCTGGTATTTTCAAATATCCTAAAACTTCTGGCTCCCTAGGATTCTCTAAATCAATAACAAAAAAAGGATCTATTTGTCTGAAAGTTACAATATAAGCTCTTTTTCCTAAAAACCTGACTGAGTATATTCTTTCACCTTTAGCTAAATCTTCAACACTTCCTACTATTTTTAAGTCCTCATCCAAAACATAAAGATGATTTAAACTTGTTTCTCTCCAAGTGTCTCCTGTTGTTGTAGCAATCCTAAAATATCCTTCATATTCATCCATTGAAAATTGATTCAGCACATTTCCAGGAACCCCTCCAACTCCCTTATATTTAATATCTTCTTTAGCAACAGCAATTTTATGAATAACTGTTTTTTCCATTTTTTTCTGAATCCCTTCTTGGAAGTCATTCAAACTTTCCATTAATTCTTTATCAAAATCTGATTTTTCCTCGCCTTTCAAAGAACTGGAATAATCAAAAACTATCTTCTGCATATTGTTTAACTTAAGATAAGAGCTTGTCTCACTTGCTAAAATCTCTTTTATTTCCTCATCCTCTTCATCTGGAAGAAGGGGAAAATAAACCTGCTCAGCTATATCCTCTGCATAAGTCTCATAACTTAGTCTTTTTTGATAAGTTAAGTAAATATTATTCTGGGAAACATAAATATTTCTTGTACTTCCAGTCAAATAAACCTCGCTATTAATTTCTCCATTCTCAATATTTATAGCCATTATTGATGTAAATACATAGCTTGAATCAGGGTAATCAAAATAATAAATTTCTTCAGCCGAAATTCTTCTTTCTACTCCTCCAACCATAAAAACAGGAGGCTCAGGATTATTTACTCTAGCATACTTTGTTGAGATAACATAAACATAATCTCCTATCATCCTTGAATCAAAATAATTTCCATCAGATTCTATCTCTTGCTCTAAAACAGGAGATTCTCTGTCTGAAACATCATAAATATAGATATTTTGATAAGAAAAGACAATTAACTTATCATCATTTATGAAAATCTCACTAACTCCCTGCTTAAACTCTATCTCACTTAAAACTTCCATGTTTTGAGCAGGATATGCATTAACAATAATAACATTATTTCCTGCAACTGTGTAAATATACTTTCCATCATTTTTTACCATATCAGCTTCATCAACTCCTTCTATCTGTATGTTAGTTGTTGAGTACTCTACAGCTTCTTGAGAAGCTCCAGCAGTTGCACTCTCTGCCATGTCTACACTTGTCTTCATATCACCCGCTAAGGTACCTGTTCTTGGCAATCCTCCAAACAAACCCTTAAGTATTTCTGCACTTTCAGAATTTTCTTTTAAAAAGTTTTTAAGCTCAGCATCAGAACTAAACTGCTTCAGCCCAGTTTGCTCAACTACAGTTTGTTCAGGAAACATGAAAATTATTAAAATTAAAACAGCTAAAGAAATAAATATTGCAGGCAGAATACTCTTAAGATAATTTATATTAGGTTTTTTACTTGGACTTATTATAATATGTTTTCTGGCTAGTTTATACATGTCTATCTTTCTTCCCTTAGTGCTCCAGAAAAAATTCTTAGCTTTTTCAGCCAAACCAGCTTTAATTAATTTCCTTAAATTATACTCAACAGTATTAATTGGTATTTTTAATCCCTTGGCAATATCCTGCTCGCTTGCTTCCTTAGTCTCAGCTAAAAAATCCAGAATCTTCTTGCAGGTTTTATTTTTTAAAACCTCTGCTACATCTTTTGACCTATTGTCATTCAATCCCATTAAGATGTATTTATCATCTGCCATTTTTTAATAATCAGCATAAGAAATCCTAGTATTTAAATCACTCGAAGAGTTCAATTTTATTTGAAGTTATTTAAAAAATCAATAAAAATTCAAAACTAATTATCTTCAAACATAATGATATTTCCAGTCTTTCTTGTTAAAAACCCTTTTAAAAAATTCCGAATTTTTGTGACTGGTGAGAGAGCTAGTGTACTAGTTTCAACACAATCCCATCCGCAACTCTCAAAAGTTTCATTTCCATTACAAACATCGTCACCGCAATAAGGGCTTATTAGGCAATTATGCTGGCACCCTGAACAGCTATAATGCCCTTGGGAATAATAAGAAGTTTTGTTGTTTCTTGTCCAAACACATCCAAACTGGTTCCTGTAAGTATCCCACATATCATCTGCAAAAATAGAACCCCATGTACCATTGACTCCTTCATTCCTAGAACAATCTGTCCAATCAAGGAAAGGGTCATGATTCCATAATTCTTCAATACCTAATAAATGAACAATCAACGCTGCCCCGATAGTTGACTTATGGGTGGTCTTAAGATAACTTAGTTTACCAGGAAGATAGTTATAACCAGTCGAAAGCCATTTATAATGCCTTTCACCCCAAACAGGAGTTCCAAGAGGAGTACTATCATAATAACCAGGATGACAATAATCTAGACTGCCAGCGCAATTATCTGAATGATATGTGGCATCCCTTTCTGCTTGTGTCAAATAAAAGGTCTGAGCATCTTCTTCAAAAACATGTCTGGTATCATAGCTACTTGCAATATTTTTAATCTCAGAGTTGTCTAACATAAGCCCTGCAAATAAAATAGGAATCTTCCTCCCAACACCTATTGTTCCTCCTACATTTCCCCAATTAGCTCCGTTTTTAACAAGGCCGTAATTATCAATACCAAGCTGAACATAACGAATCAAAAGCAATTCTTTATCCTCTAAGGAGTTATTGAGCAATAAACGCAAAGCCCCTATCCCCGAATCTCTTGCTATTCCAGCTCCATAATTATTAAGATTTTGTTTTGGATGTAAATCATCACCTTGCCATTCTAGAACATGATCCATCCATGCATGATTAAATAAACCCTCCACAACTGACAATGGAGGGGTACTTGCTACAGGCTCAAGTCGTAATAACAAATTAGCATTTAAATTTTTGCTTGAATAAATTGGCTTATCACTTCCAGCATAAGGTGGCCTAAAGCTTCCTTCTAGTGGAGCCTTATCTAATACTGTTAATACAGATGCAACCTCTAAAGCAGGCCTTCTTAAGCTACGTTCAGTTTCTGTTGGATTTCTGCTTATTGTTGAGATTAAAGATTCATTTGGATTTACAATTAAATTTGGAAGAAAGTTGGATACATCCAAATTTTGAATATAGCCTCCAACCCTTCCATCATACCCATGTTGTGTTGAAGGAGTAGGATTAATCATAGAACCATCTCTTTCAGACATATTACTTGGTTTAGTAATATCTATTACAGTTATAAGCCCAACAACCCAGTAATCCCCATTTGCAAATTGCCCATATTGATATGGTTTATCAAAATACCAGGTTATTCCAAATTGAGAAATGTTGTTTGTATAATTTTTAGTTATTTCAACACAACTCCCAACCTGGCAAATCTTTCCATCAGGACAAATATTGCAGTCTAAAACATCTTCACAACCATCACTTAATAAGCTTCCACACTCATCTAAATTATAATAATAAAAGCAATCTTTATCAGGAGTGCAACCTCCATCTCCACTATCTCCACTATCTCTACCATTTCCTCCGACACCTGGAGGACCTCCACCTCCCCCACCAGTGCTTGGAGAGATAGTTGTTGTAGGTTCTTTTGTATCTAAAATCTCTGTCTCTAGTTCTTCACCTGTTTCTGTTTTATACGCAAAAACAACACCAACTTTTTCTATATTATTAAAATTATCTAAACTCAAATCAGTCACATTAATTGCATAATCATATTCTCCATAAAATTGTCTTCCAAACAACCAATCCCAAAAACCTCTTTTAAGAGAAACAGAAATTTCTTCTCTGCCTTCATTAGTCTCATAAAAACGTTCATTTCCCTCTGAATCTGTAAAAATAAACTTAATTTTTGTAATATTCTCTTCACTTCCTCCTGCTAACTTAATATAAGCTGTTTGCTCATCTTCACCTAATAAAGCTGATTCAATATTTGCTCCTAATCCTAACTGCTTTTCTGGACTTTTAAAATACTTGTAAAAAGAAACCCCTACAAGGAGAAAAATAAATAAGAGAGTCAATATAATAAGGGTCACTAATATTTTAGTTATTTTAGTTCTATCTAGTTGTTTCTTTAAAGGAACTTCTAAAACCTCTTTTTTCCTTTTTTGCATGAAATTAAATAATTTAAACATTAATAAAATTTATGGTTTTATGCAAGATTGTTTGAAATTATTGCAATATATATACTCTATCACAGAAAGATATTTAAATACTTTAAAACTAAAAAATTTATGAACAAATGGGTTGAAATTTTACTGGGTTTAGTATTAATAATAGGAATGATTCTTATAGCATACTATTCCTCAGTATATGTATGGGCAATAGGAGGAAAATCCTTAAATTTCTGGCATGCTGGCTGGGAATTTTTAAAAGGAGGAATATTTTGGTTTGTAATCATGATAGGCCTGTTATTTCTAATGTTGGGGATAAGTGACTTAAAAGAATAAATAAAAGGATTTCCTAGAAAAGAAAGATTTTTGATTTTTTATTTTAAACAAAAAAGGGAAAAATGGAAATTTTTGATTCTGAGTTGTGTGCAAGATGCAAAGGAAGAGGTTGGTGTGGAAAACCTTGCAAAATACTTGCTAAAATAAAACAGTTTTTTCCTAAAACAAAAACTCATTTTTCAGGGAGTTCCCCGCCAGAAGTCTTTGTTGGAAGAATAGGTTACCCCAAAGTTAACACTGGAATTCTCTCACCACAAGAAAAAGGCAATACAGAAGAAATGTCTCTCCCAGAAAAATGGTATGAAAAAAATTTAACAATTAAGGAAATTCTAAATCACCGAGGCCAGTTAATTTATTCAAGATTCAAAAGCAAAATCAGTGATGCAAGAAACAGCAAGAGATTCTTAAGTGTAATGCAAGAAATTTCTCTTGCAGATAAATCAGTTTCAACAGAATTTTTTCTAAAAAAACCAGTAAAAATCAGTATAACAGTAGACAAACAGGTTCCAATTATAGGAAACCCAGCCCCGCTCAAATCAATAAGATTAGAGGAAAACCCATATATTAAAAGAAAAGTTGATTATATTGTTTCAGATACAGATAATAAAGCAGCGAACTCTATAAAAGAACTATATAATGTAACAGAAACAAGCAACATAATTAAAATACTTTCTGCAGGATTGCTTGGCTTAAAGAAAAACAGGAGATTAGTCCCAACAAGGTGGGCTGTAACAGCAACAGACGACACTCTTTCTAAATATCTTTTAGAAAAAATCCGTTATTATCCAGAAATAAGCGAAATACTTCTTTTTCATGGATATTATGTAGGAAATCATTATGAATTCATTCTCTTACCAGATAAATTTAGTTTTGAAGTTTTAGAAGCATACTTTTCAGGCTCTGTCTGGAATCCCTCTTCAAAAATAAATATCTCCCAAGACTATGAAGGATTTTACAAAAGAAAAACCTATGCTTCAAGTGTAACAGGAGCTTATTACACTGCCCGGCTTGCTTTATGTGAATATCTAGAAAAAATCAAAAAACAAGCTTCCTGCCTTGTCTTAAGAGAAGAGCGCCCAGAATATTATGCTCCTCTCGGAGTTGGAATCTTAAGAGAGCTTGGAAGAGATGCTTTTTCAAAAAAACCAGAAAAATTTCCAACTGTAAAACAGGCACTTGAACAATCACAAACAAGGCTTAAACTGCCAATAACAACATTCACAGAAAAATCCTGGCTTTTAAAAGAATACCGTAAGCAAACCCGGTTAAGTAGATGGTTTTAAGATTTTAGCCCTAAATGCTCTCCCCTAAACCACTTAGGAAGACCTGCTATACCATCTAGTGAACAAGCATATCCTTTTTTCCATAAGTCAGAAACAAGCTGATCAGCAAGGTTAAAAGCCTCTTTTGCATTAAGAGATTTTGGCTGAAATACTAAATCTAGATTTCCTGATTCATAATTTAAACTTGGATCTCTAACCACAGAAACCTGCACCTTATAAAAACCTCTTTTCGCCAATTTATAGAGGTTTATTAAAATTCTATGTTTCCCTTCTTTTGGTTCTAAGGTTAAACCATCTACACTAAATTGGGTTTTCTTAACTTTAGAAAAATCATATGCTGATAATACTTTCTCTACTTCCTGTTTAATCTTATCATAAGAGTATACCATATTATCAACCACTAAAAAATAATACTATTTAAAAATAAAATTATTCTGAAAGATAATCAATAAAAAATAACTGATATAAAATACCTAATATAAAACAATCATCCCACTACAGCAATTAAAACCCCCTCAATTATTGCAGCAATAATCAAGAGAGGCAGGATAACAAATAGGAAAACTCTTAGCGAGCCATCAATCCTTTTTAAAAATTCTTTTTTCTTTTTTACTGCAGTCCAAAAAAATCCTAATCTAGCACCTAAAGCAAGAGCTAAAATAATTGCTGGAAACTCAAAAATACCATGGGGTGCTAATCTCCATAAAACAGACAGCCCTCCAACTTGCACAGACTTTTCTGTAACAAAACCTAAAATATAACCATTAAACAAAGCTGTGAAAACAGGAAAGATTCCTAAAAAAACTCCTAAAACCATAGCAAAAAAACTGCTTCTTAAATTATTATTTAAAATATAAATAATCATCTGCCATAAATTCAATCCAGCTGTTTCTTCTAAGAGCTTTTCTATAATCTCCATAATTAATTCAACAATCTCAGGAGGCTGATAATAGGAAGCTATAGAAAAACCAAGGGCAAAAATTAAGATTACAAATAAAATAGAGTTCTTACTTTCCTTAATATACTTCCAAGTTAAAGAATAGTTTTCTTGCAAAAATCTTTCCTTCCTCTCTTTTTTTTTCTTTTTCATATTATTAGTAAAAACCAGTAATTTTTAAAGCTTGTCATCTCTTTTCACTGAGAAAAATACCTTGATATCATTTGTGTTTTTCTCTTATACTTCTTTCTCAGATAAAGACCAAACAAAACACCAGATAAAAATCCTCCAAAATGAGCTGTGTTGCCAATTCCAATACCAATTGATGATGAAAAAATCCAGGTAACAAACAAAACTAATGGAATCATAATATAAGCAGGTAATGAAAAAAACGGCAAAAAGATTATCATAAATCTAAGTTTGGGTGTTAAAACCATAAATAACCCAGCTATTGCAAAAATTGCTCCAGAAGCTCCTACTGCAGCAATTAAAGGAGAACCAAAAATCTTTTCGCCCAAAGGAGTTATTCCAAAAAAATAAGCAAACAAAACAAAAGCTAAACCAGCAATAATACCAGATATCAAATAAAACCATAAATACCTTTTTTTCCCAATAATTTTTTCACACAAATTTCCCAGAGAAAATAAGACAAACATATTTACAAAAAGGTGAAGTGAAAAAAGAGAGATAATTGAAGGACTTCCAGCTATAAAAGGGCCAGGTGCATGCATAAACATACTAGTAAGAAAAGTCCATAAATACCTTCCTTTCATAACAGACGCTGGTTTTAAAGCAATATAATCAAAAAATCCCTCTCCAAAAATTCTAATCAGCAAAAGAGCAAGAGCAAAAAACAAAATATTTACCCATATAATCTGGTTTGTAGCACTTGTTTGCAAAAACCGTGATAAAACTCTTTGTTTCTTTCTTGTAGAATATCTTAACTTTCTCGGATCACTCATTTTTTCTTTCCTTTTTTACTCTTCTTAGTTACTCTCTTAATTTTTTTCTTTTCACTTTTCTTTTTTACAGGTTTCTTAGCCTCTTTCTTTCTATCTGCTTTTTTCTTAGCTTTTTCTCTAAGTTTTTCCTTTTTCTCTTTCTCTATTTTTCTCTTAATTTTCTTATTCTCTTTTTTTGATAATTTTCCCCTTTCTTCTCCAATTATTTTCAATTGCTTTTCAAGCTTACTTATTTTGTTTTCCAGCTCTTTAACTGCCTTATCATTCTTTGCCAAAGCATAAACCTGCCCACATTCCTGGCAAGTAAAATCATTCAGCAATGCTGTTTCTTCTCCAACTTCAACATTACATATTTTGCAGAAATAAAATCTTCTCACTTTTCTGTTTTCTAACTGATGCCTAAATTGCATTATTTCTTCTAATAATTTATTTTCTAAAAACTCTAAAGATTTTAAGCTATCTAATGTCCAGAAATAAATATACCACCCTTTTCTTTTATCTTTTTTTCTTGTAAAACTAATCAATCCTTCGTCAAATAACTTGTAAAGTATATTCCGTGTCTGATTTATAGTAAGCCCTAATTTTTTTGCTATTAAAAACTCATTTACATCTTTTTTCCCCACTAATAGATCTACAATTTCTGTTGCAGGCTTGCCTGCAATATCCTCTACTATGGTTTTAAGAAAATTAATTTGCATAAATGAGAAAAAAAGTCACTTAAATAAATACTTTTCGTTTTTATGTTACTCCTTTTTAGTGTACGCAAACCTATTTATATTATTTTTTTGATAAAATAATATGGCTTTGTTTAAAGGGAAAAAAAGAGGTAAAAAAGAGGCAAAACTGCCAGAATTGCAGAAATTACCAGAACTACCAGAATTTTCTGCTTCATCAGAAGAAACTGGAGAATTGCCTGATTCTCTTAAAATGCCTGAACTAAAGCTACCAGAACCTAAAAGGATAAAAGGCTTACCCTCTTTTCCAAATTCAGATATTGGCAAAAGTTTAAGCCAAGAAGCAGTAAAATCTGCTATTGCCCCCCAGATTCCTCCTCAAGAAAGCTATCCTAAAAAAGTGAAAATGACCCAAGAATTATCAGACCCAGAACAAATGATTCCTTCTATACAATCACCACAATTCCCTCCTCCAGACACACCCTATCAAGACACAGAAGAAATCCCAGACCTGCCTCCTGCCCCAGAAAGGCCAGTAAGGGTATCTACTTTCCGTTCTTTTAAGCAAGAAAAAAAAGTAGAGCCTGTCTACATAAGAATAGACAAATTTAAGTATGTTATCGACAGTTTTCAACAAATACAAGGGAAAATTCTTGAAATTGAAAAATTACTAAAAGAAGTCAGGGAACAAAAAAGAAAAGAAGATGAAGAACTAAAAGAGTGGGAAAGAGAA
This sequence comes from Candidatus Woesearchaeota archaeon, assembly GCA_964594115.1. Classification (GTDB taxonomy): domain Archaea; phylum Nanobdellota; class Nanobdellia; order Pacearchaeales; family GW2011-AR1; genus MFWN01. Next base: position 17,220 of record CAZQLD010000009.1, on the reverse strand, counting down.
ATAGAAACAATTAAAGTAAGAATAGAGGCGATAGATAATAAAATCTTTTCTAAAGTATAATAAAATGGAAAACATCCATATAAAATTAGAATATGGAGAGGCATTATACGCAAAAAAAGAACTCCTCTCTATGCAGCTAAATCTCCTTGAATTTCAAAAGAAATTTAAAGATTATAAAAATTCAAGAAAAAGAGAACTTATTCTTAAAGGAAAACTAAGAAAAGAATTAAGCTCTCTAAAACAAGAAATAGATAATATGGAAGAAGCACTTCCTAAAGAAGAAGGAGAAGGGCTTAAACTACTTAAAAGAAGAACAAGAAAAAAATATAAGAGAACAGAAAAAAAAGGACAGAGAGGAATAGAAAGGGAATTGCAAGAGATTAAAGAAAAACTCGCAGCACTAGGTTAATTTACCACTTTTTCTGAATGAATTTAGCAACTAAAAATTTAAATATAAATTATAATAACAAAGTCTATGAACTCGTCTAGAAAGATTCAAAAAATGAATCTAGAGATACTCGCAAGAAATAGTGGTTTTCAATTCACAGACTCTTTTTTTCCATATACTTCTGGACAAATAGGGCCGTATAAAGTTAACAGCGCTTATATTAAAAAAAATGGTAAAGACTATAAATTCGCTGTAGATTCTATGAGTGCGCTTGTCTTAGAATCTGGACTAAAAAAACAAATTGAAGTTATCTCTGGAGGAGAATCCTTAGACTGGATTTTCTCTTTGCCATTATCTACTCAACTTATAATACCACATTTAATGATATACAAAAATGGAAGAACAGAAGGGGCAGATATTAAGGGAAAACAAGTTCTTCATATAGCAGATGTAAATAATGAAGGCTCATCCCCAAGAGATACATGGGTACCAAAAATAAAAAAATTAGGAGGGCAAATAAAATCTATTTGCTTTTATATTGACAGACTAGAAGATGGTGTCCAAGTAATGGAAAAGATTGGCCTGCAAAGGCACGTTGTTGTTCCCTTAGATAAACATGCTTGGGACTATTTAAAAAAAATGAATGTTATAAGTGAAATGATGTATACTTCACTAATGACAAGGATGGAAGATAAAGACGCGTGGGCAATAGCAATGTTAAGAAGCCAATGTGGATTAGAAAAATTAGCTGAATTGTTAAAAGAACCGACAACAAAGAAAAGAGCTACGAAGATTCTAACAGAAGGTTACCCTGAAATACAAGATGAAATCTCAAATAAGTTAATTACAAAATGTGGACTAAACATTCTTAAACAATAAATAAACAAATTTAAAAATATCTCTTTCTTTCTTGCTTTAATGATAAAAAACAGGAAACAACTTATCAAAGCTTATATTGATTTTTTTAAAAGCAAGAATCATAAAGAAATTCCAAATGTATCTCTAATTCCAGAACACGATCCTACTGTCCTTTTTACAACAGCAGGAATGCATCCTTTAGTTCCCTTTCTTTTAGGACAACCTCACCCACAAGGAAAAAGACTCTGCAACAATCAAAAATGCATAAGAACCCAGGACATAGATGACGTTGGTGATACTTATCATCACACCTTTTTTGAAATGTTAGGAAACTGGAGTCTAGGGGATTACTGGAAAAAACAAGCTATTGAAATGAGTTTTGAATTTCTTACTAAGATATTAAAAATTCCAAAAGAAAAACTAGCTGTAACATGTTTCAAAGGGAATAAAAATGCTCCCAAAGATACTGACTCAGCAAAAATCTGGGAAAGCTTAGGAATTCCAAAAGAAAGAATAACTTTTCTTGTAGAGGACAACTGGTGGGGGCCAGCAGGTAAAACAGGACCTTGCGGTCCTTGTACTGAAATGTTTTATTGGAAAAAAAACAATCCACCAAAAAAATTTGACCCAAAAGATGATAATTGGGTTGAAATTGGAAATGATGTTTTAATGCAATACAATAAAGATGCTAAAAGAAATTACAGAGAGGCAAGTCAAAAAAACATAGATTTTGGAGGGGGAGTTGAAAGAACAATAGCCACCCTCAATAAACTAGAAGATAATTATAAAGCCTATATGTGGCTGCCAATCATAAAACAAATTGAAAAACTAACAGGAAAGAAATATGGAAAAGATGAAAATCAAACAAGAGCAATGAGAATAATTGCAGACCATATCAAAGCATCTATTTTCATTATTGCAGATGGAATCATTCCTAGTAATACAGAACAAGGGTATGTTCTAAGAAGACTAATAAGAAGAGCAGTAAGATATGGAAGATTTTTAGAAATTGAAAATTTCGCAACAAAAATAGCAGAACCTGTTTTCAAAATATATGATGACTATCAGCATTTACAAAAAAACAAAAAGAAAATTCTTGAAGAATTAGAAAAAGAAGAAAAGAATTTCTTAAAAACCCTAGAACAAGGATTAAAGCAAGCTAAAAAAATCTTCAATGCAAAAATTCCAATTAATAAACAAAAATTCTCAAAATTAATGAAATCTCCTAACAAAGCAGATTTAATTGGAAGAATCTTTGATAAAAAAAGGCGAGGCAAACCTTATTCTTTAAAAGAGCCTAAATTATCAGAAAAAGAAATCGACAATGCTGAAATAACTGGAAAAGAAGCTTTTTTATTATACCAAAGTTATGGATTTCCATTAGAAATGATTGATGAATTAGCAATGGCAAAAGGATTTCTAATTTCACACCAGGATTTTAGAAATGAAGAACAAAAGCATCAGACATTATCAGGAGCTGCAATGGTGGGGAGATTTAAATCAGGTTTAGCAGATAATTCAGAAGCTGTTACAAAACTTCATACTGCAACTCATCTTTTAAATGAAGCTTTAAGAAAAGTTCTGAAAGATAAAAACATACAGCAAAAAGGCTCTAACATAACTCCAGAAAGATTAAGATTTGACTTTAATTTTCCAAGAAAGCTAACTGAAAAAGAACTGCAAGATGTTGAAAATCTTGTAAATGAAAAAATAAAACAAGCTATACCTGTTAAAAGAGAAGAAATGTCTGTGGAACAAGCTAAAAAAGCAGGAGCTCAAGGCTTGTTTGAAGCTAAATATAGAGAAAAAGTCTCTGTTTACACAATTGGAAACTTTAGCAGAGAAATTTGCGCTGGACCTCATGTCAAAAATACTGGAGAGCTTGGACATTTTAAAATAATAAAAGAAGAGTCCTCTGCAGCAGGAATAAGAAGAATAAAGGCTGTTTTAGAATAATCTTTCTACTATAATAATCCTTTTATAACAACTCTCCTGTTTTTTTAAATGAGATTTCCAGGAAGATTGTATAAGGGAAAACAAGGGCTTTATCTAGCTATATACTCTCATTATTCTGATATATGTATAAAAGCTCCACCTTCTATTGAAAAAAGTTCAAAGAGACTAGCACATGTAAAATACTCTGAAGGAGGCAAAAGAAGGGGAATAAACGTTTTCACATTACAAGAAACTGAAATTCCTGAAATTAAATTAAATGAAGCAATAGACTCAATTAGAGGAAACATCGATGAAAAAGTTGATCATGAGCAGGACATACAATATAATTTAATAAAAGGAACCTCACATGAAGTAATAGAGCTTATTAGAAGAGACATTTCTTCATATTGCAAAAAAAAAGTAAAAAATCCTAGGGCTAAAAAAGATAGAGTAGAAAAGAATTGTGATAAGATTATTCCAGTAACTTCTCTCAGAAAAATAAACCCAGAAAGAATCCTTACCCCTGGAAAACAGGATTTTGTGCCCTCTTGCAGTTTAGAAGCAAATATGGATTTTGCACAAGGATGCATTTCAGGATGGATTCCTGAACCTGAACCAAAAGAAAGTTTTGACGGCTCTATATTCACAAATTTCTTTTTAGACCCTTGGGGTGAATGTGTATATTGTTACGCGCAGCCAAAACATAAATCTTTTCCTAAAACAATTTACAACATAGATAAAAATAGATTAAAAGAAGAACTTTTAGGAAATTGCAGGCTAACAGTAGGAAGTGATAAAAAACTAAAAAGACCTGTAGAAATTCTAAGACTTGGAAAAAGAACAGAAGCTGCTTCTAAATATACATTAGATAATCTTATAATGACGTTAGAAACCTGCACTGAAACAAAAACAAGAACAGTCTTACCAACAAAATTCCTAGAATTTAATCCAGAGATTGCAAAACTTCTTAAAAAAACAAACTCTGTTGCGCTTTATAGTATTGGATTCGATGAATTAGAAAAAGGAGCTTGCAATCATGGTTGTAGTAATGCCTGGAGAATTGAACAAGCAATTAAATATAGACAAGCAGGAGTTAATACAGTTTTTTATCTTTTAATTCTGGCACATGCCCCAGCAACACAAGAAAATCAGGACTTAATTAAAAAAGCAAAAAAAAGGGGTATACCTATCCAATTACTTCCAATGAGATTTAGTTCAAAAACCCTAACTCACAAAGTCACAAAAGTTACATGGCATGACTTAAAACAAGCTCCTGGAGAATCTTTATTTGCAGACATTCCAAGCGACCATTGGGGGACTTATGAACGAGAATCAGGGACGATAACTCCAAGAAAAATTCATGAAAACTGGCTTAATCTTATTCAAGACAATTCAGGAACAATAAGGATGTGCCACCATAACTCAAAAACAACTTGGTGTGGGACTTGTTATCTGAGTAAAGGATTTATAACAGAAACCCCAGAAAGAACATCAGAAACATTTGGTGGAAGATTCAAGAAAAAACCGAAAGGCAAAAGACTCCCTTTCCCAAATAAAATGCCAAAAAACAATATAAAAATAAAAACCTACCATGAAAAAGCAGTGGAAGTCATTCAAAAATCTATTGGAATGCTAGAGCAGAAAATTTATCCTTTTAACCTTCCAGATTTATTTCCAGATGCAAAAGTCCCTAATGGAATAAAACCTGGAAGTTTTGAACATGCTTTATTTTTGTTTTATGCTGTATCTTGGGATTCTTTAGAAAGTTCAAATCAAGCTTATAAAAGGGCAAGAACTCTTGCATCAAACCTAGACTTAAGTACAATCCCAGACACGGACGAAAACACACTCCAAGAAAAATTCAGAGAACTTTTTGGAAAATATGCAGAATTTAGAATAAATAAACCAGTAATGTGTATTTCTGAAAATGCTAAAAGACTCGCAAAGCTAGGTGGAGATCCAAGAGAATTAAAAGCAGAAACAATAGAAGAAACAAGAAGGAACATTATGAAATTTTATCAATATGGGAGGCAAAAAGCAGCATTACTAATAAAAAATTATGTCAGATTCGGAATCTGGGATTTCTCAAAATCTGAAATACCCATAAAAATTGACAGGCATACCTCTAGAATAAGTATTGGAACAGGAGTTATATCATTCCCAAAGAAAACAAAAATAATAAGATACGATTTACCAGAAAAACCTTTAGAAAAAGTTTATTCTAAAGTAATTTCAGAAGAAGGAATCTCTGCTATAAAAGCAGATGATGCCCTATGGGCAATCGGAGCTAAATTATGCTCTATAAATAAAAAAGCTTATTGTGCTGGAAACTGTCCAATGGCCTGCTCAATCAGACCAAAACTCAATAAAACCAGCACAGAATACTATCTAGAAGAAGATATGAGAAAACAAGAGGGTGACAAAAGCCTATTTCCATTAGTTCTTAAATGAAAATTCTACGCAGCATCTTGTAAAGCTCTCATCAAGCGCTGGAATTTATGAACTAAATAATCATCTCCTTTAAATTTCTTAACAAGCCTGCCTTCTGCAATTTGCTGCATTCTCACTCTAACTCCTTCAAGATTGCTCTCTAACTCACTTGCAAGAGTTTTCAATTCTGCTTGTCTCCTCATTTCCTCTAACCCATTTTTGTCAAATAACATGACTTCACTTTGGAATTCAACTGCTTTTCTAAGTGCATACTTGCTCTGCTCTAAAATAGCAGAACTTATTGCGAAATCTCTTTGTGCTTTAGGATTTTTAATTTTTGAAATCTCAATTGTAGCTCCATAAGTTATAAGTCCCTGGGCCTGAAGTTTTTTCACTTCTTCAGGAAGACTATCATAAGCAATACAATTTCTAATTACTTTAGAAGACCACTCTGGATGCATTTTAACAAACTCTTCTACTTTAAATTTCCCATGTCTTTTTTCCTTTTCTAAAGCATACTGTCTAGAGATGACCCTCGCTCTTGCATCAAGACTCATTTGTTCAAATAAGTCAGCATCACACATTAGTTTAACTTGCTGATCTTCTGTTAATTCAGGAATTACTAAAACACCCATTTTCAAATTCTTTTTAGCTAATAATTGCATAGCCGCATGTCTTCTATGCCCTTCTAAGTTAATATAATCATTTCCTTTTTTCATAACTAAAATATCATGAACCAATCCATCTCTTTCAATAGATTTTGCTAGTCTTCTTAAATCCTTTTTATCAAAATCTTTTTTCTTTCCTCTAGGATTTAATGGATTAGCCTTAATTTCAGAAATTGAGATAACTTTTGATTCAACTAAATCCATAACGCACTCTCCTGCTGCTAAAGTCTTTCCATGATTAGCTTTAACAAAATCCATTAAACTTAATCTTTTTGGAACAAACTCCCAAATATTTTTATAATGCACATCTGTTAAAAAACCCTCATGAATTCTTCTAAGAGGCTTATAAACTATATCAACAATCTTTTTTGGAGTTGTTGTATGTGTATTAACTCTAATTTCTAAATTATCAATATTTTTAACAAAAGCTTTTACACTTCTTAAAACTCTAACTAATCTTTCTGCTTTTCCAAGATAAATAGAAAGATCTCTTAAAGTGCCTACTCTCGCTTTACTAGGCCCTTCCATAACCATAAACCTTCCACTTGCAGCTTCTTGTTCAATACTTTGAATATACTGATCCACAGCTGTTTTTACATGAAATCTTGTTGCAACTTCGTTTTGATCTTCTACAAGTTTTAAAATCCTTCTTTGTTCATTCTTATTTTCAATTCTTGAAAGAATACATGCAGCAGAATAAGTAAGAGAATCTTCTGGATTTGCAACTCTTGCTTTAATATCGTTATTTAGCATCTGATAAGAAAAAGCATTACGAACAGTAGTTTCACCAATACCCATATTTTTAGCATAAATAGAAACTGGAAAATTACTACGCAACTCTTCTGGAATCTTATTAAAATCACTAGCTTCATGAATCATCTCTTTTTGATCTTCTGAAATATTTCCTATTTCATCAATAAGTGTAAGTTTATACCTTTCCCAAAGAACATTAGCCAGATTATCTTTTGGAACAGGTGCTTTAAACTCATTTTCTGCGCACTGGAGTCTAAGTCTGAGATTTGGTGGTAATTTTCTGACTACTTTTCCTAACATGTATTTTCTATCCATCCACCCAGATTCAACTGCCAGCATACTAGCCCAGTATCTCCTATGTCCTGCAACAATAGAGTATTTTCTTCCAGAACGTTCTATTAAAGCAGGTTGCAACTGCCCATTCCTAGCAATTGAATCTGCAAGAACAATTAAACTCTCCCTAGAATACTTATCCCTAACATTATTTGGATCTGGCAAAATCTTTTCGAGAGGAACCCTCTGTTTTCTAGAAATAATATAACTCTCAAGACTTCCTACCCTCATTTTGCACCTCTTCATTTTAAAATCTCTACAGTTTATAATAATGATTATCTTTTAAAATATATTATAAAAAACTTATTTACAATTTTTCCCATAATATTCATCATGAAACCTCTCTGCACCTTTTTCCCTAACAAATCTGGAGATTGTTTCTTCTGTAAACTCTCCATACTCCTCAACAATTCTCTGCTTTTCTGCTTCTAAATAATTTCTTAATTCCTCATCAGAAATAAATTTATTCATTATAAAAAATCCAAAAATTTGCTAATAAAATTTTAGAATATTTTCACTATAACCCATAAGGAAGAATATATTTCAAAAATTGAGCGCTTTATTTTTTAGGTTTGCCTTCTTTTTTACAGCCTTTAAAAAGCTTAAGCTTAGTTAATTTTTCAAAATTCATTAATCCAAAATACCTTGAAAAAACAGAAAGTGGAAGTAAAATAATTCCTATTGTTAACAAAAATATTATAACCAATATAATCCCGATAATAATTGCTAAGATAATGAATAAAGTAAAAACCCCAATTAATTTATACAATAAAAATCCAATCCCAAAAATCAATGCTCCAATAATAATAAAACCAATTAAAACAACTATAGCAACAATAACAGCAATAATTGCCATAACTATCCCTAAAACCAACCTAGCTAACCAATAAACAAAAACCTCTAGTTTGTTATTTAAAATATCTTTCCAAATCTTCTTTAAAGAGAATTTTACAGAAGTATCTTTAACATAAGTATAAGGAACAGCAAAATCATATAAAAATAAAAATACAATCCATAAAATCAAAATATAAATTATCAAAGCGCATATCGAGAAGATTATATAAGGAATTCCAACAGATGCAATAACTGGATTTCCCAGCATAAAATTAAAAATATAAGGGCATGCCAGACCTCCTATAATCAAAAGAGTTATAATTGTTATAACAAACTTAAATAAAAATAAAGAAACTCCTTTAGCATTATTCCTGCTAAATGTGAACCTAGCTTTTTTTTCAACTAAAGAATCTATGAAAATAAAAGTAAAAACACTCTTAATATAACTTAAAAGTGTCATAAAAATAAAAAAAACAGAAAAAATTAGAGCTCCTAAAATCCAGTAGTCTTTTATGAACCCTCTTAACTGATCTAAAAAATCTTGTGGAACTTCGCTCCTCCTAGTTGTTATATTGCTACCACTAAAATTACTGCCTCCTTTACTACTAGCTAAAACAGAAATAATCATTAATTTAAACCATTCCCAAAACCGGAATGGAAACAGCATCTTCTTTGTCCTATCAATTGCAGGAGATACTAGATCAAAAGGATTCCATCTCATAAAAATAAAGATAAAAGTATATATTTAAACATTACCATCAGAAAATATATAATAATATTCAAATACTAAACAGTCCAGTTGGCCATCTTAAAGATAAAGAAACTCTTGGATTTACATCAATCCTCTCTTTCATTAAAGAATTAAAAGTATTAAATGCCAGCTCTGGGGTATTATTGATTTCAGATAGATGAGCTAACATAACATTCTTTAATCTGGGTCTAGCATGTTCTAAAACACATAAACCTGAATGTAAATTAGATAAATGCCCTACCTCACTATTAATTCTCTTTTTTACAAAATAAGGATAAGGTCCAGTTTCTAACATATTCAAATCATGATTAGATTCAATAATTAGCATATCAGACTCTTTTACATTTTCAATTACATTTTTACAAACATGCCCTATATCTGTTATAATAGAGATTATCTTATCATTTCTAATGGTATATGAAACAGGTTGTGCTGCATCATGAAACTTAGAAAATGCCTGAATCTCCATGCCCCCTAATCTCACAATTTCATTATCTTTAATTGTATTTATAAGATTTTCATCAGAACACAAAAAACAATTTTTTGCTGTTCCTTTAGTAGCAAAAATTGGAAGATTTAATTTTCTAGCTAAAACATCCACTCCTCTAATATGGTCCGTATGTTCATGAGTTATAAAAATTCCCTTAATTTTAGTTGGATTCTCATTTAAAAGAGCAAGTCTGTCAAGAACCTGCTTACAACTTATCCCCACATCTACGAGTATACCAGTCCCATGATTGTTTATATAAAAGCAATTTCCAGAGCTTCCAGATGCTAGCGCAGATATTTTCATTTTTGTTCTAACTCTATTACAAAAATGGAAACTCGAAAATCTTTGATTTTCGTTGTTTTCATTGTCCTCTTTTTTCCTATTTAATTATAAACCTATATTTTTAAATCTATGCCAGATAAATCGCAGGCTTTCCTGGTTTCGCTTTTTTAGATTTATTTTCAGGATCATATTTTTCCCTATCATTAACTGAAAAAACATTAATTCCTTCTAAATCTTTGTAAAGTTCAAGTTCTTTAGGCAAGACATAAACATATATCTTGCCTTCTTTTCCTGTAATTTTTTTAATATTATTAATATCCTCTTTTAGCTTTTCAACTGCTTTATCTTGCTCTTCAAACTTCTCATCAATTTTCTTTTCATCAGCTTTAGGCCAACTTTCCAAACTAATAAAGCACTTCCCACCAAGGCTCTCCCATAATTCTTCTGTAATATGCGGACAAAACGGATGTAAAAGTTTTAAAAAACTCTCTAAATTTTTCTTATTTATTTCTCTTTCTTTCTCAATGCTTTCAAACAATCCTCTTAATTTTATGACAGCTAAATTATATTTAAAATTCTCAATATCAGAAGTTATTTCCTTAATTGCTTTGTTCACCCTGCTTTCAATTTTTCTAGAAGACTTTCCAATCTCCACTCTATTAAAAAAGTCCACAACCTTACTAATAAATCTTAAGCTTCCCTGGACTCCTTTTTCGCTCCAAATAAAATCCTTATCAGGTCCTGCTGTTGAAACAAGATACAGTCTTAAGATATCTGTGCTGTATCTATTAATAACCTCAAGAGGATTTATAATATTCCCTTTTGACTTGCTCATAACCGCACCATCTGGGCCACAAACCATTCCCTGATTAAATAATTTCAAAGCAGGCTCATCCATCTTCAATAAACTTAAATCCTTCAAAAACTTAGTATAAAATCTAAAATAAATCAAATGCATGCAAGCATGCTCTTTTCCTCCAATATACTGGTCAATAGGCATCCAGTAATCAACTTTTTTCTTATCAAAAATGCGGTTATTATTCTTGCTATTGGTATATCTTAAAAAATACCATGAAGAATTAACAAAAGTATCCATTGTGTCTGTTTCTCTTCTTGCCTCTCCTTTACACTTAGGGCACTTAACCTCCGCCCAGCTTTTGGCAGTTTCCAAAGGATTGCCTTTTCCAAATTTAACTTTCTCAGGCAATTTAACAGGCAGCTCTTTCTCAGGTACAGATACTATCCCGCATTTCTTGCAATAAATTATAGGTATCGGAGTTCCCCAATATCTCTGCCTTGAAATAAGCCAGTCTTTTAAACGATATCTTACTGTTCTTCTCCCCCAACCTTTTTTTTCTATATAATCCATTATTTTCTTAGTAGCTTTATGCACATCTAAGCCGTCTAAAAAACTAGAATTAATCATAATCCCTTCTTCTTCCTGAACCTGCTCTTTTCTAGTAATCTCAGACTTATCCCCATCTTTTCCAACTACAACCCGTATTACTGGAAGCTCAAACTTTTTTGCGAACTCAAAATCCCTCACATCATGTCCAGGAACGCCTACAACCGCTCCAGTACCAACAGACATTAAAACAAAATCAGTAATCCAAATAGGCATTTTCTTTCCAGTTAGTTGATTCAGACAATATAATCCTGTAAAAACTCCTGTTTTCTTTGTTCCTTCTTCTATTCTTTCTTCTTCTGTTTTCTTCTTAGCCTCTTTTGCATAATCATCAATAAGTTTTCTATATTCTTCAGGAATCAATCCCTCCTCCTTAGACAATAAAGGATGTTCTGGAGCCATAACAATAAAAGTTGCGCCGAAATTTGTATCTGGGCGGGTTGTAGAAACAGTAATCTTTTTCTTGCTTCCAACAACTTCATAATCTATATCTATCCATTCTTTTTCATTAATCCAGTTTTTCTGCATTGTTTTGACATCTTCTGGCCAACCCTTTAACTTACTAGTATCATAAAGTTCAGATGCATAATCTGTAATTTTAAAAAACCATTGTTCTAATAGTTTCTCCTCTACTTCTGTATCTGTATGCCTCCAACACCTACCATTATGAACCTGCTCATTAGCTAAAACCGTATCACATTTCCTGCAAAAATTAACAGGGGCTTTTTTTCTATAAGCTAAACCTTTTTCAAACATCTTGAGAAAAATCCATTGGTCCCATTTATAATAAAAAGGATCATGTGTTGCAAACATTCTACTCCAGTCATAACTTAATCCCAAAGATTTTTGTTGGGATATAAAATTACTAATTGCTTTTTCAGTATATTTTTTTGGATGAGTGCCTGCTTTAATTGCAGCGTTTTCAGCTGGCAAACCTAAAGAATCATAACCTGTAGGATATAAGACATTAAAGCCCTGCAGTCTTTTAAATCTTGCATAAATATCCCCTATAGTATAATTAAAAGCATGACCCATATGCAATCCACTTCCGCTTGGATAAGCAAACATCTCTAAAACATAAAATTTCTTCTTTTTTCCTTCTTTAACCTGAAAAACTTTTTTTCTCTCCCATTTATCCTGCCACTTTTTCTCTATCTTTTTGAAATTAATTTTTCCTTTCATACTATATTATCGGTTTCTGATTTTTAAAAGGTTTCCCTTAAGGTTATAGAATCTTGAAAAGATTATATAGCCCCCTATTTTATCACTCCTTATATCAAAATCCATCTCTCTTGCATTTAAAGGGACTTTCCATGTATTTAGTCCTAAATAAACCCCTCCAGGATTGCTGTAATAAAAGCTTACCTTCTTATTTAAAAAATCTATTTTATATATGTTTGCAGACCTAGGCAAAATTATTTTCTTTCCCTGTTCTAGAGCTTTAGCACATATAAATTCAAGAGCCATTTTAGAAAAAAAGTAGAAAACAGCTCTTATAGAGCTAAGACTAACACTAATACAATTGATTGTAATGTCAGTATTTTCATAAAGATAATAAAAAACATACATTTATATATTTTTCCCAATAGATATTAGAATATGGTGAAAAAAAGGTCAGTAAAAAAGAAGCCTGTCAAAAAAAGCAAGAAAAAAGAAGTAGAAAAGAAAGCGACAAAAAAGAAAACTGTAAAATCAAAAATAGGCAAGATAAAAGCTGTTTTTAATGGGGAAAATGTTTCTAGCAATAAAAAAGAAGCAATGTCCCTCCACTCTCAGAGCAGATTTGGAGAAAAAAAAGAGGGCAAGATAATTTACTCTATTTTTGAAGCTCTTTATCTTCTTGAAAAATCTAAGATAGAAATAAGTTTTAACAAGAAAAAACTAAAGTTTGATCAATTAATAGAAAAAGCAAGAAAAAAAGATGAAAACATAAGAACAAAATATATTGCTTTTAGAAACATGCGAAACAGGGGTTTTATTATCAAAACCGCCCTTAAGTTTGGAGCAGATTTCAGAGTTTATGACCGAGGAGTTAAGCCAGGACAAGACCATGCAAGATGGATATTCTATCCTGTATCAGAAAACTCACATTTAACCTGGCATGAATTCTCAGCTAAAAATCGTGTAGCACACTCAACAAAGAAAAACTTACTTATAGGTATTGTCGACGAAGAAGAAGATGTAACTTATTATGAGGTCAAGTGGATAAAACCCTAACTAAAAAAAGAGAAAATGCTGGAAAATATTTTGTACTTTGCCTTATCATGTATAGTTTTGATAGTAAGTGGTAGTTTGCTTGTAAAATCTTTAAGCAAAATCGCGCGCTTTCTAAGGATTTCTGAATTTTCAGCTGCATTTATAATCATGGCTCTTGCCACTTCTATGCCAGAGTTGTTTGTAGGAATTTCCTCTGCTCTTTCTGGAACCCCATCATTAAGCTTAGGAAATGTAATCGGAGCCAATATACTAAACCTAACTTTAATTACTGGAATAATAATCCTTGTGAGCAAGGAAATAAAAACAGGAAAGAAAATCAGTAAAGATGCTAATTTTATGTTAGGAGCAATACTCTTAATAATAATACTTTATATCCTAGGAAGATCTCTTTCAAGAATAGATGGTGTAATCTTAATATGCTTTTTTGCTGCAAATGCTTATAGAGTTCTCAAAAAAAGAAAAGAGTATGCTAAAAAAATGGAAAATGGAATTGTGAACAAAAATAAATTTCTTTACCTTCTTATTTTTCTTGCAGCACTAATTGGACTTATTATCTCCTCAAACTATGTTGTTAAATACGCCTCTCTTTTAGCAATAGATTTAAATCTTCCTAAAATACTTATTGGATTATTTTTATTATCAATAGCAACCACTCTTCCTGAACTTGTATTTGGAATCTCTGCTTCAAAGTTAGAGCATAAAGAAATGAGTATTGGAGACCAGATTGGAACCATAGTAGTTAATTCAACTCTGATTTTAGGAATTGTTTCTATAATCTCCCCAATACAAGCAGAATTTCTTCCTTTTTTAATCTCTTCTTTATTCATGTTCATCTGTGCCTTTATTTTTCTTACATTCATATCAACAGGAAGAAAACTCGAAACTCTTGAAGGCATCAGCCTAATCTTAATATATGTTCTATTTGTAATTATTGAGTTTTTTGTAAAGTAGTTAAAGAAGTATAACAAAATTTATAATCCTAATCTGTCTAACTGTTTCATGCAAGAGAATGATATGAATGCTACAAGGCAGAAAATAATTGATATTCTCAAACTTAAAGGCCCTTCTCTACCAGTAAGAATAGCAAGTCAGATAGGCCTAAGTTCATTATTTGCAGGAGCTTTTCTTTCTGAACTCGCCAAAGACAAAATAATAAAAATAAGTAACATGAAAGTAGGCGGCAGTCCACTATACTTCTTAGAAGGACAAAAAGAAGCTCTTGAAAAATTTCATCCATATATGCCTGGAAAAGAAAAAGAAGCTTTCCTCCTTTTAAGAAAAAATAAAATCCTAGAAGATAAAAAACAAGAGCCGGCAATAAGAGTTGCTTTAAGAAACATAAAAGATTTTGCCTTTCCTTTTACAAAAGATAATGAGATTTTTTGGAGATTCCATTCTATGGGAGAGAATGAAATAAGGGCAATTTTTGAAACTCCAAAGGCTGCAAAACCAACTAAAATAAAAATAAAGCAAGAAGCACTAAAAATAAAAGGAGAACAAACAAAAATAAAACGAGAACAGCAATTAGACATTGGACTAAAAAAAGAGGGTCCAAAAAAAGAAAAATCAGATTTTGCCACTAAAGTAATAACCCTCCTACAAAATAATAATATAGAAGTCTTAGAAGAAAGAGAAATAAAGAAAAAAGAATTATCCATAATAATAAGGATAAACTCTGCTCTGGGAAAAATTAGATTTTTATGCGTAGCTAAAGATAAAAAAAGAATAACAGAAAATGATTTAAGAATAACTCTGCAAAAGTCCCAAACACTAAAAATGCCTGCCTTAGTAATCTTCCCACAAGATATACACAAAAAAGCACTAGCTTATGCGGAAAAATGGGATTCACTCTTAAAATTAAGGAAACTTCAGTAATATAGACTTAAAAACAGCAAAATTTAAATAAGTAAAAAAACTCGAAGAAAGATAATATGGGACGCATAAAATCAGCATTAATCAAAAGGACTGCAAAAAATTTACTTAAAGAAGAGAATGTTTTTAGTGAGAACTTTAATAAAAATAAAAAGCTACTTGGAAACACCATGCCAAGCAAAAGAATAAGAAATAAAATAGCAGGATACATTTCAAGACTTAAGAAAAGAGAAAAACAAGAGAGATAATTATAGTCAGGCAATTTCATTGCTTACGACAACCGAACAAAATAACCAGGAGGTCAAAATGGCAGAAGAACAAAAATCACGAAAGAAAGACGACGACAACGTTGTCTTTATTGGAAGCAAGCCTTTTATGAATTACGTAACAGGAGTAGTAATGCAGTTCACAACCAAAGGCAGCAGTGAAGTAGTAGTAAAAGCAAGAGGAAAATTTATCAGTAGAGCAGTAGATGTGGCAGAAGTGGCAACAAAGAGATTCCTCAAAGAACAGAATACAGGAGTAAAAGACATAAAAATAGACAGTGAAGAATTCGAAAACAAAGAAGGCAAAAAAGTGAATGTTTCCACAATAGAAATAACACTAGCTAAAAAATAAAAACAGAAGCAAATTGATTTTGAGGGATTATTTTTCCCTTTTTTATTTTTTAATTAACCTTATTTATTTTATTTCCTAAAAAAACTATCTGTTCATCGCACTTCTTTACGCCATGTTTAAATAATTGAATTTCTTTTTTCATAAAATCAATTTCTTTTTTGTGGAATTTGATATACCCCTCATGATGATTTTTAATTTCCTTAATATGAAAATCTAATTTTTTCTCTTGATCTTGTTTTTCATTAAACTTTACTATACTTTGAATCCTTTTTTTATGATTCTCTATTGATTTTTCATGAAAAGCTATCCATCCCCAATTATACTTAATCTCTTTTTGGTTTGATTTTATCAAATCTTTTAATTTATTTATCTGACTAATGTAAAAAATTTTTCTCTCTTCTTGTTTTTCTTTTTCTTGATTAAGGTATTTTAATCTTTCTGCTCTATCTTTTTTATCTTCCATTTTATAAATTAAGTAAATTTTTTTTAAATATAAATTCTGCCCCCTCTTGTAATGCTTCTTTTTTGCGATTTTCCTTACTCATTAATATTGCTTTTAGACCTTTTTCTTTTGCTGCTCTGATTATTTTTAAACCCCCTTTTGGAGAGTTCTTTCCTAAATAATAATCTGTTACAACAAGGTCATAATGGTTTTCTTTAATTTTCTTTAATGCTTGTAACTCAGTTTTTGCATAATCAATAATATATTTATCTTTAAGTTTAAGTTTTGCTTCTTCATAAACCCATTCCATATCATCTACTAATAATAATCTTATTTTCTTCATAAACACCCTAAGAAATAGCCATATAAAAATTTATACACCACATAAACTCTAGAAAAATTATGTAATTTTTTATTTTTTCTTTTTAGGTTTCTCCTTCTTAACAGGCTCTTTTTTTTCAGATTTCTTAAATAACCTTTTAAAAATTCCTTTTTTCTCACCCTGCTCTGAGCCCTCTTTTTTCAGCTTCTCTTTTTTTCCTAATTTATCTATCTTCTCAATTAAAATATCCAACTTGCTATTAATCTCTGCTACATTCTTGGCTGTATTTGATATTTTAGCCATAGTCCTCCATCTGAATAAAGCCCGGATTATCAGAAAAATAATATAAATAAGAATCACTATTCCTACTGCTTTAAATATTGTAATTAAAGGAGAAACAGAACTCATAAGCGTCTGATTAAGTGAATCTATAATTTCAGTCATATTAATCAAAGAGTCATTAGCCATAACAAAAACAAGGTAAAAGGGTTTTTATTTCTTTCTTTTCATTAACTTTTTAAATGCTTTCTCTCTTCTATCTTTGGCTCTGTAGTTCAGTGGCAGAACATCTGTCTCATGAGCAGAAGGTCGGGAGTTCAATTCTCCCCAGAGCCATAATACC
>CAZQLD010000008.1:0-45837 GCA_964594115.1 Candidatus Woesearchaeota archaeon | reverse complement strand
CAAAGATGTTTTTTAATTTGTTTAAGATACGGATGGGAGGTTAAGTATGGTAAGGGAAAACTATTTAATTCTTAAATCACCTTTAATCACATGAAAAAACATTGGTCACAAGATATAATGGAAGATATAGAAGGGGCGTTTAGGGTCTTTGTCTTATCCGCCGTCTTGATTTTTGTAGCATTAGCTATAGCAAAATAGCTTTATCCTACATTTCCTCTTAGCAATACTTCATCAGGTGTTGTGGCGGTTATTGTAAGTATATTTCTCACATTTCTAAAATATATTAAAGGGAAGAATAAAAATCATTAACAACCCACTACTTTTTATCTTTTTCTATCCTCTAAGAAAAGGATGTCTTCCTTCTTGCCTTGTGCAATCTGCAAGATAAACCCTTAGTTTTTTACTAGAGACTCCA
The DNA here is from genome assembly GCA_964594115.1 of Candidatus Woesearchaeota archaeon. Taxonomy (GTDB): domain Archaea; phylum Nanobdellota; class Nanobdellia; order Pacearchaeales; family GW2011-AR1; genus MFWN01. The sequence continues at coordinate 45,422 of CAZQLD010000008.1, read as the reverse complement.
AGTCTGTGAAATATCTTTGAACTGTCTGGACTACTATACCAAGGATTCAATAGAATTATCCTTGCTTTTTCATCACGATGTAAATGAGTTCCTAAAGTGCTAACACAAGAACAATATGCAGGGGTTGTATCATTATCTGCTCTTGCTGTAAAAAAGAACAATTTTCCAAATCTTACTTTTCCTTTAACCTGATAAACATCAATTTCTTGTGGAGCTAATAATTCTACACCTTCTAATCCTAGTTCCAAAGCATTCTTAATCCTAACTACATCCCCTCGTCTATCTAATTTTTCAACAATGTCTGGGCTTTGTTTTAAAAGCCAGCCAGTTACAGAAGCTATGCCTGCCATATATTCTTACTTATAAGTTATTTTTAAAAAAATATATTCTGCAGAATATATTTAGAAATAAGGGTTTTTAGGGTTTTCTATCTTAAAAAAATAAAAATTATTACATTCCAGCTTCTTTTATCATATAATTAATACAAGTATCCAAATCATATGCAATCGCTGAATTTCCATTTGCTAATTCTTCTAAATGTGCTTGAATCTGTTTATTAAAAATCCCCTGAGATGAACTTGGAATCGTCATATAAGTTGAAAAAACAAAATTCTTAAAATTATCTGGAAGAACAGTAGAACTATTTAAATCATAAGTAAAATTTCGATAAAAAATAGTTTTATTTTCCTCCTTATTTTTAGGTCTAACTGAAATTTCCTTTATAAGTTTATTATCTCTTACTAAGACTTCTAAGAGTTCAATTATTCCTTTTTCAGTAGAGCCTTGCACTTCATAAGGAATCTCCTCTGTTTTTCTTTGAAATGTTTCAAATGTACAAGGAAGGATAATTGTTGGGTGTGTCCATGGCTCATCTAAACAAATATTTGGATTTCCAGGTTCATATACATGATAAGTAGAGGTTTTCATACCTGGCACTAAACGAATTACTGTGATCTTTTGTTTTTTTCCATCAACAGATTCCCAACCTTCTTGCGACATTTTTCTTATATTAATTTAATTTATCAGAACTCTTTCCCCTAAGGGTGAAAATATTAGGAATTAAGGGTTTTTAGGGTTTTCTATTCACTTCTCCGCAATCTTCCACAAATTCATAATATATTCTTTATAGGTTTCTGCAATGTCCTTACTTTTTATGTGTATTACTGAAGGGCTGGCTTTAACCCAGTTAATTAAAGCTGTGTTGTCTCCAAAAACAAGTGTCATAACAGGAGAAAGGTAGTTTGTATGTAAGAATTTGTAGTTCCATCCTTTTTTAACTCCTAGCATTTTCCTTACTTTCTCATCTTTTAGAGACTTTCTTATTTGTGGTGAGTCGTTGTAGATTATTTTTACCTGAATTTTTCTTTTTATTCTTTCTCTATGCCATTTTTCCACAAAATAAGGCATAACTTCCCCGCTTTTTCTAGATGCCCCCATAACATGCAATTCTTTTTCTTCTAAAATTAAATTCATTATTGTCTGTATTCCTTTTTTTCCTTCATAAACTTCTGTTTTTATTGTCTCAGAAATTGTATTCTTCATATCTTTTAGTTCTGGTAAAATATCTCTTATTTTTTGTTTTTTATATTCGAGATTCTTAATAATTGTTTCAGGCTCTGCTGCTGAAAAATACTTCTTAAAGTCCTTAATAATGTAGCTAACAAGGCCTTCTTGCTCTAATCTTTCTAAAATATCATATATTGAAGCTCTTGGAATCTCGGCTTTTGCAGCTATTTGCGCTGCAGAACTTTCTCCTAACCTTAACAAAGTTAAGTATACCCTAATATCCACCTCATTCAACCCCAATAATTCTAGTTCTTCTTCCATATAACTTATTATTTTCCCTGATTTTTAAATCTTTTCTATTGTTGAGTTTTTTCCACAGCAAAAATTTAAATAAAATTCTATAAGATTTACATTTGAGGTGTTAAGCCTCAGAGCAATTCTGAGTAAAATAAAATGAAATATATATTAACCAAAAAGATCGCAAAGCATGGCAATCAGGCAATTATAGTTGTGCCTAAAATACTACAAGAAAAACTATCTCCTGGAAAAATTGTTGAAATTAAAATCCAGGTTTTAAAATGAATAAAAAGATTGACGTTGTTTTATTTGAAACAGAAGGGGATGTTACTGGTGGTTCAGCTTCTATTAGGCAGTGTCAGACAGCTCCTTTAAGCCTTAAATCTTTACAAGAATATCTGAGAGTTAAGGACCATAATTCTGTTATCACAACTCAAGGCCAAAAATCCCTGAAAGCGCTGACTGGAGAGATCCTTTCTAATAATCCGAGAGTAGCTGCAGCAACAGCAAGTACATGTGAATTTCCTTTGGCAGCAGAAGTTATGAAAAACCTAAAACAAGAAAATCAAGAGATAGTTACTGTTGTCGGAGGATACCATACTTCAGCTTTCCCGCAATCTTTAAGTCCTGAAAAATGTCCTCCTGACACCGATCCTTCAGGAATTGATTTCTTAGTTATTGGAGAAGGCGAAAAAACACTTAATGAGATTGTGTCAAGCGTTAAAAAAGGCAGCTTAGATAATGATAAATTAGATATCAAAGGTCTAGCTTATTTAAAAAGAGGAAAATTAAACGTAAATCCAAGACAAGATTTAATTGGAGATTTAGATTCCTTACCTTTAATTACCTGGACCGATGAAGAATTAAAAAATAATATTTTTGATGGTTTAATTGCAAGAACTGATACTGATAAAGGAATTACAGTAATAGTTAGTGAAAGAGGGTGCCCATATGCTTGTGGTTTTTGCTCTACTCAAAATGTTTATGGAAAGAAAGTAAGAACCCATTCAATAAATAGTTTGGTTGACGAAGTTGAGTCTTTAATTAAAAAAAGAAACGTAGATTTAATTGTTGACTATGCACCTACTGCTAATAGAGATCCTAATAGAATTTTAGCATTTTCAGAAGAAATTCAAAGAAGAGATTTGGCTAAAAAATCTAGTTTCTATCAGTTATGGAGGCTAGAAAGCCCCAATGGAAAGCTAATGGTAACAGATGATTTATTAAAAGCAGTCTCTAAAACTTTTTTTGGTTTTAAAGCAGGACTGGGGATTGAAGGATTAACAGAACAGGATGAAATGTATCTTTCTAAAAGACATTCTGTTGATAATTTAATGTTTGCTTCAGAATCTTTTGATAAATACGGCGCTGTTTTTAGGGGTTTTTTCATGATAACTCCTAAAACTTCTCAAGATGCAATTGATGCTTGTAAAGATAGTAAGATTCTTGGTTTATTTGATGATTTGAGAGTTACTTATCTTGTGCCATATCCTGGAAGCCCTCTTTATGAACAAGTCAAAGGCAGTTTATTAACTAATAACTGGCGCGATTTTACATGCCAGCAACCAATTATCAAATCAGATTGCTTAACTCTTAAACAATATAGTAAAGCTTTGAGTTCTATTTTACAAGGTTTTTTACTAAATCCCCATAGAAAGAAAAGAATTAAAGAAAAGTTAGAAAGATTTCCTGAGCTTGCTTTTGGAATGAATTGTTATCATGAAAAAATGAGGAGTTATGGTTTTGAAGTTTGAATCTATTTTGTATTCTTCTCATATATTCTTACTTATAAGTTCTTTTTAAAAAAATATATTCTGCAGAATATATTTAGAAATAAGGGTTTTTAGGGTTTTTGCTTCATACACCACACACAGAAACCAGACTACCTAACCTGCGGTTAGAATCTACTCCAATCATATTATATACATCCAAGGCCTTTGATCCTTGTTCTATTCTTTCCCAATAACTCTCCACATCCAAAGGATCTCCAGATGTATAATCTCCTAAAAATCCTTGAAAAAATGCTTTAATCTCCAAGATATTGTCAGAAACTCTGTTTTGTTTAATAAGAATAAAATTATATTTTCTAACAATCTTTAGTATGTCCTTAATAGCATCAGGAGATATAGCACTTAAAATAGCAGTAATTCCATCATCAGAAAAGACTCTTCTACCTTTAGATGTTAATTTTTCTAAAGATTTTTGAGCTTTTTTATATTCTAGATTTGTTTCCATTTATTAAAAGGATTTAATAGTTTTTAATAATTATGGTTCTAGAGTTCCCATCCTTTTATCACTAGAAATTTTTAGGTCCTTTTGGTGTAAATAGTATAGTATGTTTTAGGCTTACCTGAAAGCTTTACCTGCTTTAAATAATCTTCAATTGCTGAACCATCAACAATAATCACAACTTCATTTTTTAGAACATCTGTTCTTTTTAAAAAGTCTTCAATATTTTTTTTAGAAACACTTTCAAGAGGTTCAAATCCTTCTTCTTTAAGTTTTTCATGCAAGCCCATTTTCTCAATACCCATCAGAACTCTTTCCCTAAGGGTAATTTTACTTAGAAATAAGGGTTTTTAGGGTTTTTGCTTCACCCCTGCTCATAGAAACATTTAAAACTCATAACTGGATGAAAGAAATATGAGATTTAGGGAATTTAATAATATCAAGATTGATGATGATATTGGGGTTTCTCCAGTAGGTAAAGATACTAAATTAATTGCAAAATCTCTTAGAAATTTAAAATTTAAATCAGCTTTAGATGTTGGAACAGGAACAGGCTTTATACCTATTTACCTAAAGACACTTGGTCTTAAGTGTGAGGGTATTGATATAAATTCCCTAGCAATTGAGTGTGCAAGAAAAAATGCAGAAAAAAACAAGGTTAGGATTAAATTTTATATTTCAAATCTTTTTGAAAACGTAAAAGGTAATTTTGACTTAATAGTATTTAATCCCCCATACGGAAATGTTAAATCTGCTTCACTTAGCAAATATTTAGAGATAGTTAAGTCTCTCTTGCCAAAAGAAAACAGAATTATCTCAAGAGCATCTTTTCAATTAATCAAAAAACAAAGAGCCAGGTTAATTACCTCTTTTTTAAACCAGGCACAAAAGTTCATTAAAAATAAAGGAAGTATTGCAATCTTATTGGATAAATCTGAATCACAGTTAGTAAAAAAATTTCAATTTAAGATAATTGCAAAAGACAAAAATTTGAGGGTGGTTTTATTAAAATTTTAATATTCCATGGCTAAAACAATCTTACTGAGTTTTGATGTAGAAGAATTTAATTTGCCTTTAGAGTATAATCTGGATTTTTCTTCAAAAAACCAGTTTGAGTTTAGTTTTAACGGTTTAAAAAAAGTTCTTGCTCTCCTCGATAAATTTGATATTAAGGCTACCTTTTTTGTAACAGCAAGTTTTGCATCTAAATATCCCAAAATACTTAAAGAGATATCTGAAAAACATGAAATAGCCTCACACGGATTAAACCATAAGATCAATAGGTATGTTGAAAGAGAAGTTGAACAATCTAAGGCAATTCTTGAGATGGAGATAGGAAAAAAAATAAACGGATTTAGGTTCCCCAGACTTCAGAAACCAGACTTCGCCTCCTTGAGTAAGATGGGGTTTAAGTATGATTCTTCTATATCTCCAACATATCTTCCTAAGAGATATAATAATTATTTTGAAAATAAAAAAATTAATTTAAAAAAAGGTATTTATGAGGTTCCTGTTTCCACATTTCCCCTATTTCGAATTCCTGTTTCATGGATTTTTGTGAGAAATCTAGGATTAAAATACCTAAAGCTTGCCACTCTTTTCTCTTTTAAAAGTCCTGGGTTTGTAAATCTTTTTTTTCATCCATGGGAGTTTACTGAGCTGGACAAACTGAAGATTCCTTGGTATATAAAAAGAAACTCTGGAGAAAAATTAATCACCCTTCTTGAAAAGTACATCTCCTGGTGCAAAAAAAATAAGTTTAAATTTCATACATTTTCTGAATTTCTCAAACTACCTTTTTAAAGTTAATATCAGCATAGTTAGCGAGGAGATTACATTGGCCAATATCAACATTTTTGTAAACTGCAATAGTGTTGAGTGGAATAAGGATAATAAAACTATCTGCAAAATCACAAAAAATACCATAATATAGCTATTTTTCTCTTTGCCTGTAGAAAGATTATACAGCACAAAGATGTTTGTTACAGACAATAAAGACATAGCTACTGCAGGATATAAAAGAAGGCGTGCGAATGCAATATACTGCCTTCCAAAAAGAATTGTTATTATAGATCTTGGAATAAAATAATATAAAAACAAGGCAAAACCAGCCAGGCCCAGTACTATAATAAATGATTTCATTAATAATTCTTTAGAATCTCTTTTTTTATCATGTTTTTCAGATACTAAAGGAAACATAGCCTTGCTTACTCCCCAGGTTCCAAAAAAGATTATCTTGCTCAGCATTGATAATACAGCATACTGTCCTACAATCTCTTCTGGAAAAAATCTTTTAGCTAAAATAATATCCATACTTAAAAGTATCATTATAGAGGAAATAGAGATGAGTGTTGGAACAGAATAAGAATAAATTCCTTTAACTTTTCCTTTCTTTCTTTTTGTTTTTAAAACTTTTTTTAAAGATAAGAATGAAACACCAAAAACAAAAAATACACTAAGGATTACTGCAGATATTGCCCCATATACCTTTAATCCAATAAAAATTAAGACAAAAGCTAAGATTACCTTAACAAAGCCCTCTAAAAAATAATTAATACCAAGACTATTAAATTTCTTTGTTCCCTGAAGTATACCTCTTGTAATTGGAATTAAAAAAGATGCAATTATAAAAACTCCAGTCAGCATTAATAATTTCACATCTATAGATAAAAATGTTCCTATTAAAGGTGATAAAATAGTGAATATAATAAAACATAAAACTCCCAAAACCAAGAATTTTCTTATTGACTTTATCATTAAATTTTTTATTTTTTTATTATTTTTTTTTACATTAAATTTAGTAGTGTATCTTGAGACAATTGTTTGAATAACCTCATTTGGTATGTAGAGAATAAAAATAATGCTCATTAGAGTTGCCACAATGCCATAATCTGCAGGAGTTAATAATCTTGCACTGAGAAAATGAAAAAAATAATTTAAGAAATTTAAAAGATTCATTGATATAAACAGTACTAAACTTCCTTTTACAAGCTCATTTGAAAACTTTTTTTTGAAACTCATCTTAAAATATAAATCTTCTGAAAATTATAAACCCTATAATTATTATAACTATCTGAAATCCCCAGATTAAGTAAACAACATCTTTTTCATACACTTTCTTCTTTACTTTTTTCAATAATCTAATAGCAAGATGCTCTAATCCATAAATCTTGTTATAAGCAAGATTTAAACTATTATCTTTATTTGGAACTCCAAATGACTGTTTTTTTAGCTTCCCCCTGACCTTTAAACCTGTTTCAATAATATAAGGAATAAAAAAGAAAACAGCAATTCTCTCGAAATTTCCAAGTATAGCAAATATAGCTATTAATGCTCCTATAGGATAGGTTAAAACATCTCCTGGAAATATTTTTGCAGGAAATCTATTAAAGATTAAAAAAGCAGCTAAAGCTGCAATCATGCACAAACCTATTAAAGTCAGCCATGAGCTTCCTGTAAAAAAAGCCACTATACTTAAGGCTCCGATAACAAGCATGCTTTGTCCTGCTTCTAAACCATTATAGCCTGCTATAAAATTAAAAGTTGTTGCTGCGCCTATAACACCAATAGGAATTATTATTAAAGGATAGATTAAACCCAGTTCAACCTCTCCAATAAAAGGAACCCATATTATAGAGTATCCTACATTTATCACCATTAACGGAACTGCTGCTAAAAAAACTAAAAAAATTCTTAATCTTGCAGACAATCCTCCGTGCTGCCACCCAAAAATATCATCTGTTAAAGCTATGGTTGAAGAAATCAGAATTGTTGTTAAAAGAGCAAAAATCTCAACAGTAGTTGTGTTTATTTTCAGGACAAAAGTTTTGATTGCAATATAGCATAAAACTCCTAAGACAAAACCCATAACAACAACTATTCCTCCAGAGCCTGCAATCTTTGGCTTTTTGTATTTATTCATGTCTTCCCAGACAAATCCTATTTTCTTAGCCCTTTTTATCCAAGAAGGCAGGGCTAAAAGGGTTACAAAGAAACTTAAGATAATCGGAATAAACAATAAAGGCTCCATTTTACAATTTCCAGTCAATATATTTAGAATAATCGCTTTCTATATACTCTTGTTTAAACTCTTCTTCCCCTGTGTATTGAATTTCCCAGATTTTTATTGGCCCTTGGATTCCCTGATAAAAAACAAATTCATTTAAATTCATTCCCTGCGAATTTAGGCTCTCTATAATTAGATTAGGTTCTGAATGTGCCAGCTCAAAATTAGGAAAGTTGTTAAAAGGGTCATCTAACAGATATATCTGGCCAAGCAATCCCCTCATAATTCTTGGAGAAAGATACATTAAAGCCCCCATTTCATCTACGCTTACTCCCTGATTTGCCTGATCAACTCTCTCTATAATATAAACACACCCTTCTAAGCCTGTTTTAAAGTCAACAAACTGCCCATTAACATATATATATCTTAAAGGAATTCTAATCTGCTGTCCCTGATAGTAAAAAATGCCCTCTGGTTGTTTGTTAAATGACAGAGACTCTCCTTTTTGGGAAATTTCTAAAATAACACCAATAACTGCTGCATTTTGCGCAGGCAAAAATATCTCTTTTCCACCTTGTTCATAGACAATATCTTCATCAATCATGCTGCCTCCTTGGTAAACTCTTATTGTGGAGTTTCTTGTCTCTTGAATCTGCCTTTCATCAGAAATCATTGAAGGAATCCATGAATATCTGTCATAATTTTCATCACTGCCAATACTTGAAAATGCAGTATATTTCCCAATATCTGTTGAATCTATCAGCAAATAGGTTGAATTATGGCTGTATAAAAAATCTAAAGCATCTTTCTGATTGTCTCCTGTTAAAACCAGCCTTCCACTCAGATAATTCCAGAAAACCATTGCATTTCCACCATCTGTGACAGTTGCCCTGTTCCCAATACTCTGGAGCCAGTAACCATAATCCCACCAGTGGGCAAATACAGCATCTTCTGCAGTATTCTCTCTCACCCATAACATTGCTTTTTGCCATTGCTGGTTGTAATAAGAAGGTACAAAGCCATATGCCTGACCCCTTACTCCCTTATAAAAGTTCCAGAAAACAAATACACCCAATACTAAGACTAAAATAACAATTATTCCTAAAATAATTTTAATAGTTTCATCTTTTGTATTTTTAAATCTGTAACTTAAAGATATTATTAAATAACCCACAAAAATAGGTGCAATTGTGGCTAGAACCATAATTAATCTCACTGCGCTTCTTGCTGTAAATAAACATAAGGCAAATAATGAAAACAACAATAAAAATTCATAATTAATCTTTTCAAATCCTTTGTTCTTTTCCTTATGGTATTTTATATAATAATAAATAAAAGAGCCAATCATTAGTAAGGCAGAACCATAATAAAACACCTTGCTAATAAAGTTTTCTCCATTAAACAAGCTAGAAGAGGAATACCTGCTGAATACTAATCCAAAGAAAAACAAAACATAAAGTCCTGTCAAAACCCAGGAATCTTTTTTCTTTATCTTATCTAGCATTTTTTTAAATAAGACAACAGAACCTATGAAAAATAACCAGAATAAAACAGGAATCTTTTTTATAAAAGGACCAAAACTTCCTGCCCATTCTGTAAAAAACGGCTGCCTGTTTTCAGCAACTGTTATGTTCCATCTTCCTGTTACAGGCTTAAAGAACATCTGATTTAATGCTTTTAATTTTTCAATCATAAAGCTAGGTCCAAGAAAAAATAGGACAAGAATAATCCCTAAAATAATAGCAATAATTAAAGAAATAATGTTTTTAGGAATTTTTATTTTTTCCCAAATTTCTGCTTTTTTTAATTTTGTATTCCATAAAATAAAGTGCACTAGGAAAATAAAAAAAACTGAAAATGCAAGGCCTGAATCTAAAGAAGTAATCATGCCTTTTAAGGTGGATCTGTTTGAAAATAGGTTTATTAAAATAAAAGAAGAGACAATCCATAAACTATAAACTATAAACTCTTTTTTATGGACTTTGTTTAAAATAAGTGCCAATAAACTTGCAATAGCAATTGTAACATATACATAACTAACTCCCCCCCAGATTAAACCCATGCACGTAGTTGAGATGCCAGCTAAAAGTCCAAAAATCATAGCTTTTTTCAAATTTTTAGATTTCCAGGATTTTAAAAATAAAAAAAATGTAAGGAACATAAAAAAGAAACCTGCAGACTCTTTTTCAGGAATTCCTGCAACTGTTCTTGACAAGAAAGCAGGTATAACAATCATGAAAAAAGTTGAAATCAAGGCAATAATATTTGCTTTTGTTTTGCTCTCTTTATCTTCTCTATTAAAAATCTCCCTGGTAAATAAAAAGAAGGCTAAGATTGTAAACGCAAACATAATAACTGGAAAAACAGCTCCTGCAAACTCTATATTAGCATTGTTGTAAAATAAGCTAGAAATCCAGTAAGTTCCTGCAATCATATAAGGAAGCAATCGCGTTTCAGTAGCAGTATTAAACCCCACAGGAACATTTCTCATTGTATCAACATCTGGAAGAGAGCCTTCTTCAACAATTGTTTTTGCATACCTTAAAAATAACCAAGGGTCCAAGTCTGGGCCAAGTGTCCAGGTATTGGTAGTTATATCCCATAAACCCGGATTTCCTCCATGATCCTGCATAGGCAGACTTCTAATATAAATTCCCAAAATTAAAGCTAGAATTAAAATACCAATAACCCATAGATTAGATTTTTTGAAAAATCCAATCATTTTATTTGTTCTATCTTCAAGCACTTCTTCACTTTTTTCTTCTATCCTTTCTTCTGACTCTTCAGCTTCCCTTTTCCCTTCTTCTTTATCTTCTCCTTCCATTTTTAATCTAAAATTTTCTCTACATCCTTAATAAGCTCTTCTGCATTTTTTTCTCCTTCAATCTCTTTCTTTCCGCAATAAGGACATTTAGTATTTTCTTTTTCACTTTCAAACCTGTATCCACATCCTTTACAGATAAATTTCATCATTTTGAACTCTCCATTAAAATAATACAGGGGTTATAAAAACTTCTATTAGTGCAGCAACAAACAATACAATGACTGCGAGTATTATTAAATTTAACGAATCCTGCAAAATACCCCAAAATTTTTCACTTCTTACATCATGCTTAATTATAGCTACACTTATTATTCCCCCTCCTAAGGCTCCTATAAAATAAGCTGCTATTTCTGGCAGGCCGTGTATCATATATCTTGCTATCCCCAATGGTAGGTTTGACAAGCTTGATTTAGAAAAAATACCTATAGCAGCAGCTATCACTGAAGCATTCCACGCTAAAATAAAAATAGCTCCTGCTCCAAAAATTAGTGAAAAGATAAGAGTGAACATCAGAACATAAATATTGTTTGTAAAAATAGCTATTAATTTTTCTTTAGAAGTAAGAAAGCCTGTTGTTCTTCCTGTAGCTTTAACTCCATACTGTTCAATACACTCATTGAAATTAGCTGGTCTGTTAATCATGCAAAAGGTTTCTATCTGCGCCCTAAAGCTATTGTCAGAAGGCAATACAAGATACCAAAATGAAAATGCAACAATAAATCCTAAAAAAAGCCACAAAAAACTCATAAGAGCTTTATTATGCTCTTTTAAAAGCTTGAAACTTCCCTCTATTTTTATGTCTTTTTCTTCTTCAAGCTTGATCGCATAATACATAAAAGGCATTGAAAACATAACGCAAAAAGTTATAATGAGTATGCCAGAATATTTAGCTAAAACAACATCCTGGGCAAAAATCCAGTTTACCAACAAGATAGACAAAGAAGCATAAACTAGCCCTATAAAAAGCATCTCCCAGCTTTTTCTTTCTGCTCTTTTTGGATTTATCAGCATCTCTAGCATAAAAACAAAAAGGAAGAGGCATTTTTAAATTCTCCGGAGAGTTTAAAAATTAAAAAGACTATGTAAAAACATGAATAAAAGAAAGAGGTTTGACAAGATTTGCAAGAACATAAAATCTGTTAAAATACAAGGAGCAAGGGCTGTTGCTCTGGCTGGACTGCAAGCTTACAAGCTTTTTCCTAATGAAAAAAGCAAAAAGAAAATCCTTTCTCTCAGACCCACAGAGCCTTTTTTACTAAATATCCTTAAAAATGCTGACAAAATTTCCTATAAGGTCTTTGTTAAACAATTAAATGAGAATCAAAATAAAATTAATAAGCAGGTTTTAAAATTAATTAAAAATAACTATGTTGTCTTTACTCACTGCCACTCCTCAACTGTTGTTTCTTCTCTTATTTATGCAAAGAAAAAAGGCAAGAAATTTGAAGTTTATAATACAGAAACCCGGCCATTATATCAGGGAAGAAAGACAGCAAAAGCTTTGAAAAAAGCAGGAATTAAAGTTACAATGTTTATAGATTCTGCAGCAGCTATTGCCTTAACTGAATCTCAGGAAACAAGAGATGTTGACCTTGTCTTGCTAGGTTCAGACGCAATCACAAAAAAAGGAACAATAAATAAGGTTGGAAGCGGAATGTTTTCTGCAATAGCCAGTTCAAATAACATTCCAGTTTACATTCTTGCAGATTCTTTGAAATATATTCCTAAAGTGAAACTTGAGCAAAGAGAAGTTAAGGAAGTCTGGGATACAGAAAAAATTAGAATTAAAAATCCTGCATTTGAGCTAATTAAGAAAAAATATATTAGAGGAATAATTTCAGAACTTGGATTGCTATCTTATAAAAGATTTTTAAAAAAAGTTAAAAAAATCAGAAGTTAATCTGAGTTATCATCTGTTGAGGCATCTCCCAACTTTAAGATACCTTTAAAAAAGGCATTACAAGTTTACTCACCAAACCCCCAACAATATTTACAGGAACTCTCACAACTCTCAAAGTTTTGTATAAATAACTATTGTCTTTCTAGCACTCAGCTATTTTTTCTTCTAATTTCCCAGCAAATTCATAACAAAGAGGCTTTTCAAAATCTGCTTTAGGACAAGTGTTCATAAATGCACATTCTTTATAACCTGACATTTTATTTCTCTTTTACAGCTTTTTCTGCTTCTGCAACAATTTCCTGCATTTGCTGCTGGATTTCCTGCATTCTCATTATTATTTTATTTTTAGCTTCCATAAGTTTACCCAGCTGCTCTTCTACAACATTTAAAGTTTCTTTTATATTTTTCTTTATAAAAGTCTTGTTTCCAACATCAACTAATAACTCTTTGTCTTTAATTTCAGTCTTAATGAAAATATTCTTACCGAGATTAGCCAACATTTCTTTTTCTTTACTTTGTTCAAGCTCTTGCAGTCCAAAGTTAAGAGTCTGCATTTCTAAAACCTGCTGCTCAATCATTTGCATTTGCTGCTCTAATTTTCCTATTTCCTGCTCTAATATACTTAATTTTAGAAGATATTCTTCTCTTGCCATTTCCTACCAAGAAAAGCGAGGTTTTTAAGTATTACTGTGGCATATAAAAAAATATAAATCCTGGTTTTTATTTCATTAACTTAAAAAGGTAAGTATTATGATAAATCTGCTTGAAAAATATAATAAGGTTTCCTGGATGTTTGTAGTCATAATAGCAGTAATTATCTTTTATCTTTCTTCCTTAACTATTAAATCAGGTTCTGGAGGAGGTTTTGGATGGCAGACAACTGTTTATCATTTTTTTGCTTTCTTTTTTCTTGCTTTTTTCCTTCTGCCTGCTTTAGTTAAGGGCAAGAACAAGAAATTAATTTTTTTAGCTGCTGTAATTGCAATCTTATACAGCATTTCTGATGAATTTCATCAGTTATTTGTTCCAGGAAGATACTGCACTTTGTCAGATGTTATGATAAACTCCTTTGGAATTTTATTTGCTTCTTTAATATACTCTGTCTCTCTTAAAAGAAGGTTTAAGGTAAAATCTTAAGGCAATTTATTATAAAAATATCCTTAAGTTTGTATCGTTGCATACTTATAATCACAATTACCACTACATTTATAAAGAGTAGTAATAGGGGCTGGCACTACTATACCAATAGCCTTCCATTGTTTTGTAGATAGTTCCTCATTACATATTGGACAATGATAACTTTTCCACCACAAATAACCTTTTACTGTTGGCGCTGGTAAAAGATGACTTACCCTTGCCAACTCCTCGGCTTCTAGGCACTCTTCATTTACTTTTTCTTGTTCTTCCAGATTTTTTATATCCTTTGTTAATAAAGATATTAATTCTTTTCCCATAAATTTCAAAATGAATAATCATCTTTTTAAATGTTTCTATATCGTAATAACTATAAAGTAATCAAAAATAACTAAGGGATACTTCCCTTATCAAGGCAGCTTAAATAGTTTCCTGAATATAAGTGAGAAAATCATGCTGAAGATAATGTAATAAAGAATCCACCACCCCCCTACTGTTGTTTCAGCATAAACCCCTCTAAGAAAAGAAAAAATAAGGATTATTGGAACAAAAGTTATTAATAATGGCTTAAAAGAGTGTTTCATCATCTCAGGAAGTTCCTGCATCAGTTGTTTGTTTATCTCTAACATTGCATCCTGGTTGCCGTTTTTCTGATGCTCTTTGGCTTTTTTCTGAAGCTCTTTTTGTCGGGCTTTAAGCTCTCTCATCCTCTCTTTATCTGTGACAAAGTAAGTTATAAGGCTGATAAAAAAAGTCACAGCTATAGCAATTACTACCAGACTTATTATTGGATTTGCTTGAATAAGTTCAGTTATCATTTTCTCTTTTGTTTACCTTCATAACTTAATTTTTTGTCGTATTTAAAATTAACTTTTCCTTTTTTCCTTGATTTTTTAGCTGTTTTCCACAACAGTTCAAAATATTTTTTATAGCTGTCAGCTAACTCAGAATTTTCAATTTTAATAACAGTAAAGGGCTCCCAGATTATAATAACTATTCTGTTGCCATAAACTAGCGTCGGAGTAGGATTAAAATACTCTTTTGGAATAAATCTATAGGTTGTGGTTTTCTTTTTATAAATAAATTCTGTTTCTTCGCTAGTCAAGAGCCTTTCTTTCAGCCCTTTTTCTTCTTCTTTTTTAAAATACTGTTCTAATAAAATAGGAAACTTTTTTTTAAATTTAATTTCATCAATCCCAAAAGCAATCATGTTTTCTTTTTCTCTTAACATATCATTTAAGAGAGTCTTAAACCCCTCTCTTCCTTTGTAAACCTCTACTTTTAATTCTTCTTTTTTAAATTCAGCTAATTCTTTTAGCTCTGGAAGAATTTCTTTGACATTTTCTTCTTTTTCTTTAATAAAATCAAGTAGCTTATTTGGATGAGTTGCTTTGTAGTATTTTACATTATTTTTAATAAGATAGTTTACTAAACCTTTGTTCAATAATTTTTCCAAAAAATCATATATTGTTGTTCTATGAAGATTAGTCTCTCCTCTAACCTGGCTCACAGGGACTGAACCCAGTTTCAATAAAGCTAAATAAACCTGTGTTTCTCCATCTGATAACCCAGACTCTTGCAAAACCTTCTTAACTTCCATGTCTTGCCTTACAATCTGTATTATTTAAACCTTATTATTGTTGTCGTAAAAACGACAGCAAGTATTTAAATAGGGTTCTTACTCTAGAATAGTAAATAAAATGAAAACGAAAAAATTATCTTGGTGGAAAGCACTGGTAATAGCAACAGTCGGAGCTTTAAAACTAGCTTCAAATGCTCCTGCTCAGGAAACAGGAACAGTTGAAAAACCTCTTGAAACAGCAAAACAAGAATTTCCAATAAACGTGACTTCAAAAACAGATTATTTTAGCAAGTATATCTTTAGGGGAATGAATTTTTCAGATAAACCAGTTGTGCAAGAAAATGTATTAATTAATTATAAAGACCTTACATTTTGGGTTTTTGGAAATTATGATACACAAACAAGGAAAATTAATGAAGAAGATTTAATAATTGACTATACAAATCCGATTAATAAAAATAAAGACCTACTTTTTTCTACAGGATGGGCTGTTTTTACTTTTCCAAATACTGAATTTAAGAATACCCAAGAAGTTTATGCAGCTCTTTCATTAGTTAATAATAAATATCTAAATCCAAGCATTTTTTTTGCCCATGATTTTAAAGATGGCAAGGGAAATTATTTAGAAGCTTCACTTAGTCGTGGTTTTAATCTTGGAAAAATTCCATTATCTGCTGTTACAAAACTAGCATATAATGACCATTACTACAGAGAAAAATCTGGATTAAGCCATCTTGAATTAGGGTTAGGATTGCCTATTAAGCTAGGAAAAAATACAACTTTAAGTCCAAGTATTACTCGCTCTGAGTCTTTAGATAAAGATTTTAAGAGTGAAACTTATTGGAGAATATGTTTAGAACATAAATTCTAAGAAATCTTAATTCTCAAAAGCTTTCAAAGCATCTTCTGCTTCCTTTTTCCTTTCTCGATCATATTCAAAAAGAGGCTTACCAATCTCTCTTGCAGTATCTGTGTGTAACATATCTTCCCACTCTTGATTAAAATTAACGCACCTTAGATATTCCTCTAAAACCTTTTTCCCCTGATATATTCCACCCTCTCCTTTTAAGTAATTCTTCATAGTCTCTTCTGCAGCTGCTTCTACTGCCTCTTGGTTTCTAAAATCAGGAGCTGGAATATCCATATCAAACATAAATTTGCCTATTCTCAGAACTGCCCAAGGCCCTAATCCTGATAGTTTATCAGCATCTCTTAAAATTTTTGCAACCAAATTATTCCCAAAATAATCTTTTCTTGAGTGAAGAGCAACTGCCCCAACAATATCATCAAATTCCTTTCCTCTAATTCCTAGCTCTTCTAAGATTAGAATAGTTGGCAGAACAGAAAAATATGCATGGTTTTGTGTTTTTCCTAGTTCCCTGCTTATACCATCAGTTTGTTGTTTTGCTCTTTCTTGTTCTGTGATTCTTCCTAAATCATGACAATAACCAGCAATACCACAAACAATCTTATTTTGTCCCTCCCTTCCTGCTAGTGTTTCTGTATACTGCTCTACTACATAAACATGCGGCCAGCCATGTGCCCAGCAGTCCAATTTCGCGTATTCAGGTTTTACTTTCTCTCTTACTTTTTCCAACAAACCACTAGCTTCATTATCTGCTTTCATTTTAATAT
The DNA here is from genome assembly GCA_964594115.1 of Candidatus Woesearchaeota archaeon. Taxonomy (GTDB): domain Archaea; phylum Nanobdellota; class Nanobdellia; order Pacearchaeales; family GW2011-AR1; genus MFWN01. Next base: position 28,309 of record CAZQLD010000008.1, on the reverse strand, counting down.
TAAAGAACAAAAAGTTTATTTATAAACAAGATTATAATAGAAAATAACTAATAAAGTATGATTATCCCATGAACTTCTTCATTACAGGATGCATATCAACTGCATGCTGCTGAGCTATATTTTGATAGAACTGGAACATTATCATTATCCCTAATAATAATGCTGTTCCGGATACAACTGTGCCCAGTAAATCAGAAGCTGCTGCCAATAGTCCTATTGCTGCACCTCCCATAACTGTTAAAGGCATAATATATCTGCTTAAAACACTCTCTAAAATCCTTTCATCTTTTCTAAAACCTGGTATCTGTAATCCTGAAGATAAAATATTATGAGCCTGGCTCTGAGCATCCATCCCACTTGTTTTAACCCAAAATATAGAAAATATTGCTGACAAAATAACATAAAATAAAATATGGCTCAGTCCTTGTAATAAAAATATGCTTCTTAATCCTCCTTGAATAGCAAGCTCCAGTATTGGCATAGAAGACAACCAGAATGCCAGCCCACACCCTCTTTGAGAAGCAGGAAGAGCAGGATTAAGTACGCAATCAGGTCTTCCCTGAACAAAATTTCCTAAAAATGTAGGCTCCCCGCGCCAATTCTGAACCATTCCCCCAAACAACTGAAGATTAGCTACTAAGGCTGCTGTTAATATAACCGGAATAACAGAAGCATAAAAAAATGATAAAGGCCATTTCACTCCATAACCCCTTAATCTATCAAAACTTAAAGGAACCTCCACTTTTAATGACTGAGCCCAGACTACAACTAAATACACAACTACTGTCGCAATAATTGCAGCTAAAGCATTTAAAGCAGCTGAAGGATTTTGGTCTATGATTGATTTAATGACAACAAATATTCTGCCTGATGCAGGGGCAGTTGATGAAAAAGGCCAAGCAAATGTTTGTCCAACCTGTGCTGAAAGCACACCAAATAACTGGGTAAATAATCTCCAGCCAACTCCTGCTGCAATAAACAAACTAACTCCTGAACCAAATCCCCATTTCTGGCAAACCTCATCCATAAAAAAAATCATTAGTCCTCCTAAAATTAACTGGAAGATAACAAGCCCTGTAAAACCTGGCATTGCCTGAATACCTTTCATAAGAACATAAACAATTGCCTCAAATATAATAAAGAAAAACACCATCAGTTTTTGAAGTCCAGAAAAATATTTTTTTCCTTCTTCTGTTGTCATATCTATATTTAAAATCTTGCTTCCGACTAATAACTGGAGGATAATAGAAGCCATAACAATAGGTCCTATTCCCAAACTAATAATACTTCCAAAATCTGTTCCAAGAATAATCTCAAGATATTCAAACCTCTCTAAAGCTCCGGCAGTAACCCCGAAAAGCTTAATATTAGCAAGAACAAAAAATGATACAAGAATAATAAGAGTCCACTTTAGTTTTACATTAAAACCCAGCTTTTTTTCTGTAGGCCCTCTGACTTCAGGCAGATTTTTCAAAAAATTTTGAAAAGCCATCTTATTTACCCTTTTTTATAATTATAATATTCCCGCCAGCTTTTTTAACTTTGTCTATAGCTGACTTTGAAGCAGCCTTTGCCTTAATAGTAATCTTTCTCTTTATTTCTCCTTTTCCTAAAATTTTATAATCTAAAAGACTAATCTCTTTTTCAGTATATTTTTTCTCTATATCATCTATGTTGATAACCCCCTCTTTCTTCTTTTCAGCTTTCTTGCTTGTTACTCCCTGTTTACCAAAATATTTTTTTCCGTATTTTTTTAATACAAGAGTTTTTTTCTGGTCAGCTCTTTTTCCGCTTCCACTCATTCCCTTGCCCCCTCTGCTTCCTTTTCCTTTGTTAAGTTTAGCACTATGTCCGTGAGTTCTTATTCCCCTCATTCTTGATGATTTTTTCCTTTTTTTGAGTTTCATTTTTTTACCTCATAAATATCAGAATGTCCAGGGATGATGTAATTTGCTATTTCTAAAACCTTTTTTCTACTTTCATTTAGTTTTTCAGGCTCATCTGCATACTCATCTATTTCAGGAAAATTTTCCTTCCAAAAAACATCTCCACATATTGCTACACTGCCTTTATTTGTTTTAACTAAAAGAGTTATTGATGTTTTATCATGTCCTGGAGTTTTAATAATCTTTATATCCTCAGTAAATTGTTCTTCCCAGTCTTTAACTGTATTTTTATGCCATAAACCATAAAACTCTAGTGTCTTTGCTTTAGGGAACATTCCAATATTTCTATAATGGTCTATATGGGAGTGAGTTATACAAACAACATTAATATCTTCAGTACTTAGCCCTTCTTTTTTTAGAGCATCAATAAGCATTTTTTGGCTTTCTAAAACTCCTGGATCAACTACCATTACAAGATCTTTATCTCTGACTAAAGTAATTGTTGGGCAAGTTTTTTCTTCTTCGTCTTCAGTATCTGCATTTATATAGCCTTTAATCAAAACTTTAACTTCTGCCATTTTACAACATCCTTTCAATTAATTTATTAATTTCTTGTTTATGATTTCCTAAAACTCCTCGTGGAAACTCCTTTTTTGAACTTTTTAAACCCCCTCTTGGAGGGTGGAGTCTAAAAAAAGGTTTTAGCCCTATTTCATCTAATTTCTTTCCTTTTAATACGTCTTCTGCAATTTTCTCTGGCTCTTTTATCTCTTTTTTATCAATTCTCTTTCCTCTTTTTTCTATTAGCCTGATAAGTATTGGTTTTTCTATTTCTCCAAAAGCAATATAATCTTTAATTTTTTTAAACATGCCAAATTTTATTTTGTCTTTTTTGTTAATTAAAACACAGACATATTTTTTTCTTAATCTAAGCCTTGACAAAGTTTCTTCTATTTCGCCTTTTACTTTCACTTTTCCTGCAATTCTTATTATAGCTATCATTTTTTCTTCATCAAATCTATATTTTTCAAAGCATTAACGCACGCTTTGGCTAAATTAAAAGTTGTTTTTGTCTGCCCAAAAGTCTTGCTATAGACATCTTTTATTCCTGCTAATTTTAGTATTTTTTTACATTCATCACCAACAACTAAGCCAGTACCTTGTGGTGCTGGAAACAATATAATTTTAGAAGAGCCGCATTTCCCTTTTGTTTTAAAAGGAATACTATGCTTTTCATGACATATACAATCAAAACTTCCACAACCCCTTTCTATTTTTATTATATTTAATTTTGCATTTCTTAATGCTTTAGCTCTTGCAGGAAGGGTTTCTTTTGCTCTTCCATATCCCAGTCCAACATAGCCTTTTTCATTTCCCACTACTACCATGCAAGAAAATGTTGGAATATTTCCTTCTTTTGTCTTTTTCTGTGTTTGTCTCCATACTCTTCTTTTTCCTCCTCCAAATTTGCCTTTTGCCTGGCCTATAGTTAATAAATCTGATTTTAGCTTTAAAAGAGAGTCAACTATTTCTGACTCCAGAATTCTATTTTTTTTAATTATATCATCTATTTTTTTTAGCTTTCCTGCTTTGACCAACTTACCAAGCTCTGTTTTTGGCTTCCATTCTTCAAGTCGCTTTTCTGTTTCTTTTTTCTCCCTTTCCTCTGGACTAATTTTTTCTCTTTTACCTTGCTTTTTATCTGCTGCATCTTCTACCTTTTCTGTTATTTCCTCAATTAATTCATTATTTTCTTCTAAAGGTTCTTCTACTGTTTCAGTTTGTATTTTTTCTTTCATTTTAGCCTAAAATTTTATTTTTAATTTTATCAAAATCTATTTTATTTTTTAAATGCTCTCCTTTTATCCTTTTATCTTCTGGAAAAATATCTTTTTTATGTTTAATCTCAATGCCCGCGTCTATTAAGCCCTTTAAAACACCATAAAGCCTGCTTTTTTTGATGTTTCTAGACAGACCAATATCTAATATAACCCTTCCTTTGTCTTTAATCTTTTTCCCTAAAATCAATCCAGTAAAATAACAAGCTGGTAAGGACTTTAAGCTTCCTGCTTTTTCCCAGCCATATTTTAAAAGCTCTTTTGAATTTACTCCAACTAATACAGAATCTTGAGCTTCTTCACTTTTAACATACTGCGCAATAATATACTTATTTGTTTTTCTTACAACAATCCTTGGAAGCTCGCTTTCAAGTAAGATACGTCTTGCTTTAAAATCTGTTTTTCCTTTCTTCCTTCTTTTCTTTATAGTTTTCATTTTTTCTTCCACCCTTCATTTACATTCTTCATAATTTTTATCAATTCAGGACAGAAAGTTTTCTTCCAAAAAATTACAGCATCGTCAATAAATTTAGCTTCAACTGCTTTATCTTTAGTTAAGCCAACTAAGGTATTTGTGCTTACCAATGCCATTGTTTCTGTCATAAGATTTGTGATTTTCCTTCTTTCTTCTTCACTAAACATTTTACTCTCATTAATGTTCAGCATATAATTTGGATTTGGAATAATCAATCCGTGCAGATAATTATTCCAGTTCATATAAGTATCTACAATTCTTGAACATATTTGTCTTGACAAACACTCACTCACAAAACCAACACTTAAGACAGCATCCCGGATAAAAAAGATACTATCAAGATCTTTCAAACTGGCATTAAATCCTAGCCCTTTCTTCAGAATGTCAAATTTCTCTTTCAATTCATTAAGTAGTTCTTTATTTTTCATTTTCTAAGTATTCTCTTAATTGGGCCTTGCTTTTAAAAGCTCTTGCCCTGATTCTCTTCCTTAATTCTTGATGTGTTTCTTTAGTTATTTTTTCTTGTTTTTTTAGCTCTTTAATGTAAGCTCTTAATTTTCTTGTTAGCTTTACATATTCCTGCTTTCTTCCCTTTATTCTTTTTTTAACTTTCCCTGCTCTTTTTTTTGTTTTTCTTTTCTTAATCTTTTTCCTTCCCTTTGCAAGCTTAATTTTTATTGTCCCCTGACTATGTAAATCCTTTATATCTTGTCTTGTTAGTGCTTCTTTTATCTCTTCTAGTTTTTCACTATCTAAGAGTATTCTGCCTTTTCCAACTTTCAGCGTTTTAGCAGCTAGTTCTTTTTTCTTATCTAATTTCATTTTTCACTCCAGTCTATTTTTTCTCCCTCTCTTCGGGCATCTTTTATTGCAAATCCATCAGGATATCTTTTTTTAAGTTTTTCAACATTTTTTTCTAAAACTTCTTCCATATCCCAATTGAAAAAATTACAAATCATAGCAGCATACCACAAAGCATCTCCGAGATTTTCTTTTATTCCTTCTATTTGATTATTATCATGTTCAAGTGTTTTTTTAATGCAGCTTGCCACATCTCCAGCCTCTCCAGTAATTCCCAATCCCCAGGTAGCTATCTCTCTTTCTTTATTGTCAAACTTCTTTGCAGTTTTTTTACAAGCTTCTTGGTATTCTTTTAAATTCATTTCTTTTCCTTATCTTCTATTTTATTTTCAATAGTTTCCTCTTTCTTTTCTTCTGCTTTTTTCTCTGGCTTTTTTTCTTTCTTCTTTTCTTTAGTTTTTTCTCTTTCTTTCCTCTGCTTTTTTATTTTTTCTTTTTCCTTCTTGTCCCTTTCTACTCTCTTTAAAAATTTCTTTGTATTTACATTGAGTATTTCAATTCCTTGCTCTTTTGCTTTTTTTAATATTTCAAGTTTCTTTTTCTTTCCTATTTTGCCTAGGATTATCTTCTCTCTTTTTTTTATTTTTAAGAGTTCATTCATATTTCTTATAATTATCTTTTTTTCTGCTTTCTTTTGTTTTTTGTAACCAACAGAAACTTTTTTGGGATTTCCCTTTCTCTTTTCTTTCATTTTATTGTCTCTTCCTTTAGGCTTTCTGTATTTCTGCTTTTTCTTTCTTCCTTTTCCTAACTTAGAATAAGTTTTCCACTTGCTTCTTAAAAATTTCTTTCTTGCCATTAGATCTTCCTCCCAGATTTTTCAAGCATAAAAATTCCATCCTGGTAAATTCTCCTGTCTCTGCCTTTTACTTTTGTAGCTTTTTCTATATTTCCTGCAGTCTGTCCGGCAGCTTCTTTATTTATAGAGTCTATTGTTATGATTTCTTTTTCTATTTTGACTTCCACATCTGGCAAAATTTTAGCTTTTCTTTCTTTAGTTTCTCCTAAAAAATTCTTAACAACAACCTCATCATCTTTAACAGAAACATTCATTGGAAAGTGGACAGAACATATCTGTAATTTATAAACAAACTTTTCATTTAATCCCTTGAACACATTATTTATATGCGCAACTATTGTGTTAATCTGTTTTCTCTCTCTTTTTGTTCCCCTTTTTGTTTTAATTATTATCTTGTTGTCTTTTTTCTCTGCAATAACTTTTGGAAGTTTTCTTTTGATTTCTTTCCCTTCTTTTTTAGCAATCATTTCCTTGTTAATAATCTCTACTTCTATCCCCTTAGGAATTTCAATTTCCCTCTTCAGCTCTTGCGCTTTATTTTTTATTTTTTTTACCATCTTAATTTTCTTTCCTCCTATATTTTTTATAGTTTTCATCATTTTGTAAAATCCTTTCTAATTCAGCTACATCCTTATCTACTTCAGGAAGCATAAAATTAAGTGTTTTTTGAGAAATTTCTTCAATCCCTAGATTGTATAATATACTAACAGCAGAAACATACTGCCAATAAGCTTCAGGATTAGAGTTGATTATCATATTAGAAGCTTTTAGAGATATGTTAAATCTTGAGTAAACATCTCTAATAAAGATTGTTGCTAATTTTTTATTTTCTTTTTCCAAAGCTTTTCTTATATCCTGGTATCTATTGACAAAATCTGCCATAATTCCATGCGGATGAACTTTCTCTGTCATTTTAAAAAACATAAGCAATTAGGCTTCCTCCGATATTTTTTTCAATAGCCTCTTCATGCGTCATTAAACCTTTACTGGTTGATATAATTACATAGCCAAAACTTTTTGCTGGAAGAAATCTTCTGGCATACTTATCGATTTTATCAACAGAAACATTAAATCTTGGCTTTATAGCCTTGCACTCGTTTATATTTTTAATTTCTATTTTTAATTCTTTGTCTATTTCATAATCCAGATAACCCAGTTTTTTTATCAAATCAAGCAGATTAAGTAGGAACCTAGAATATTTTTTTATTCTAACTTCTGTTTTTTTTGCTCTCTTCATATTCATTATTTGGTTTATTGCATCAGCAACAATATCTTGTGACATTTTAATCAGCCCCCCAGTCTTTTAAAATTAATTTATACTTCTGGGTCAATTCCTTGCCCAATCCATATTTTTCTGCTTCACCTACAAATCTTTTGATAGTAGATAAATGGTCAGGAATGGTTTGTTTATTTCTTGTCTTTAGTGCAGCATCGATTGCTAAAGTATTAGCTTCCAATATACTGCATATTGCACTCCGCCTTTTGTCCATCCCATCGCGTTCTTCATTTAGTTTTACCATTTTAACTATATTTTTTAAATCCAAGCTCTTCAGCCATTTTTCTGAAACAGTGTCTGCATAGATGCAAGCCATACTGGTTTATATGTGCGCCATATCTTCCGCATCTCTCGCACTTTCTTGCAGCAATTCCAAATTTTCTTTCTTTTGGCTTGCAATATTTTAAAAACCTCTGCATAACTGCAGGTTTGTTCTTTAGCTGCTTAAGTAATTTTCTCCAATCACTTGCTGTCATTTTTTACTCTCCACTATTTCAGTATTAAATTTTTTATTTAAAAGCTCAATTATCTCTTGTTTTGTTGTTTTTTGCCTTTTCGGAATTTTTCCTTTTCTTCTTTTCTTAATCTCTATTCTTTTGCCTTTTCTTTTAAATATAACACTTACATTCAAACCAATCATCCCTATATCTCTTTGGTACTCTATTCCTGGAATTTCAATATATTCTTCTATTCCAAAAGATAGATCCTCATCATTTATTTGTTTAGTTTTTAACTGATTGTTTACAGAGGCCAAAAGTTTTTTTAATATCTCTTCTGCTTTTTTTCCTCTTAATGTAACTTTTACTCCAATTTCAAGTCCAGGCCTTATTCCAAAGGCAGGAATTCTCTTCCTTGCTTTTGTCCTGACAGTTTGCATTCCTGAAATTAATTTCAGTAACTTGGCTGCTTTTTCTAACTCATTACTGACTGCGCCAATACTTAAAATAACCTTCTCAATTTCAACTTCTCTCATCTTATTAGCTTTCATTTTACCATTATATTCCCCAAAGGAACATTTATTTTCTCATTTTTGCAGGACAAAGTAGCTATTTTTCCTTCTATATTCTCAATTTTTCCTTCCTTTCCCTTATATTTGCCTGCGAAAATAATAGCCTCTTTCTTTTTTTCTAAAGGGATAATTTTCTCTATATTTTTGTCTTTTATAATTACAGAGTCTCCGATATTTACTTTCTTATCTGTAAGAATATTTTCTCCATAAAGGAGATTTAATTGTATTTTTTTATCTTTCAGAATTTTTTTCCCAATAACTTTAAGAATCCTCTCGCTCCTTTTTGTCTCCCTAACCATAAACTTTCCTTTATCTGAGAAAGTAAGTTCATAATTTTCTTTTCCTGCTTTGATAGTATCAAAAGGCAATATAGAGAAATCTTCTTTTTTAATCATTTTATTATTCACAGAAACCAGCCCTTGCCTTAAGATTTTTTTAACTTCTTTTCTGTTTTCAGCTACTTTTAATATATCCCTTAATATAATTAATAAGGGCAATCCATGCTTCTTTTCATGGCTAGATACAATTAGGTATTTTGTTCCTTTTCTTGGAATTGGCCAGGATTTATCTACAGTTTGTCTTTTTACATGCATTTTATTTTTTCTCCCCTTTCCTTTCTTCTTTCTTGTCAGGTTTTTCTTCTACTTTCGCTTTCTTACCTAATTTCCTTTCTATACTCTTTATCCTTTCTTTATCATCTAAATTTAATTCTTTAATTTGTAAATTTGAAGGTGTAAAAAATACTTCTACTTTAGTGCCATCTTTCTTTGCTCTTTGAAGTCCTTCTATACTAACTCTTGTTCTTTTTAAATCAACCATATTAATTTTACCTGTCTTTCCCTTAAAACTTCCCCTCATTATTTTAACAGAGTCTCCTTTTCTAATGGGAAAGCTTCTTTTCTGATATTTTTTTCTTAATTCTTTACTCAAATTTGCAGACAAAAATTTTCTCTTTATATGAAGAGGAGCCTTAGCCCTGTATTTCCTCTGCTTTCGAGGCTGCTTACTTGCTTTCCAATATTTTGAAAATTGTTTTTTCATGTCAGTTTGTCAAATAATTTAATTTGCTTTGAATATTACCTATACGTTTACTAAAGTATTTATGAGCATATTTAACTAGTCCATGACAATTTTTAATGCTGTGGATATCGATATTCTCTTTAGGAATCCCAATATAAGACATTACCATTAGCTTAAGATTTTCAAGAGCATAGTGGGAAGCTTCAACAACTCCTTCATAATCTCTTTTTCCTATTAAAATTTCTGCTTGATTAAAAAAGAAATCCATTGTTGTAAACCTATTAAGATATAAAGATAATCTTTGAGTAATCAAACCTTCATCCTTTAATTTTCTTATTTCTTTAAACTTTCCTGCTAAATCTTCTGTATTTCCAGCAAATGTTTTTTTAATTTGAAGTTTCATTTTATATTACATACTTTGCTATCTTGCCAACTTGTGGCCATTTATTTGCAACATCTCTTGAAACAGGGCCTTTAATTTGAGTTCCCTTTGGATTTCCTTTCTCATCCTTCAGTAAAGCAACAGCATTATCCATAAAAGCAATTCTTTCTCCAGTGTTTCTTCTGTAAGGTTTTCTTTGTCTTACTATAACAGCATCAAATACTTTCCCTTTCATATCAGGAACTCCTTTTTTAACAGCTACCTTCACCCAGTCTCCTATTTTTGCAGGCTGCTGCCTCCCCCTTCTTCCTGTTCCTCTTTTCACAGAAACTATTTTAACTATTCTCGCTCCGCTATTATCTGCAGCTATAACTAAGCTCCCTATATTCATTCCTCTTGTAAGTTTTGCTGCTACTGCTTTCATTTTTCCTTAGCCTCCTCACTTCCTCTAATTTTCTTAACAACACAAAAATGTATGATCTTGCTTAAAGGCCGGCACTCCTTGACTTCAATATAATCTCCAATGTTTATGTCCTGTCTTAAACAATCAGGAAGCCTTGCATGAATTTTTGTTTTCTTTTTCATCTGCCTCTCGTATTTTTTAATATAGATGATTCTTTCGAACTCTATACAGACTCTTCTTGGATTCTTGCTCTTAACAAAACCCTTAAAGCTTCTTCCTCTTAATTTAAGGTTGCCGTGAAAAGGGCATTGTTTGTCTGCACAGCTAACTTTTTCCTTTCCTTTCTTGCTTTCTTTTGTTTTTTGTTTTTCCATTTTTATGCTTCTATCTTTATCTTTTCCTTCTCTTCTTCTAAAGATTAAGATGTTTAATCTTCTATTGTATCTTCTGGAAAGCCAAATTTCACCAAGACTTGTTTGACCTTTTTTCTGTGATTTCCTTGCAATTCTATTATATTGTTTTTCACTGTTCCTCCACAAGCCAACTCTGACTTGAGGTTCTTTGCTATCTCTTTCACATCAACATCTTTGCTCAATCCTGTTATTAATGTTATTATTTTTCCGTATCTTCTCTTGTCTGTTCCTACTTTGATTCTCTGTTCTGTCTTTGCTATTTCTTGACAAACACATGCTTGTATTGGCAATCCACATCTTGGACATATATCCATCTTATTTATCTGGCCTTTTAGCCATGAATATTAAAAGTTTGGCTATTGTCTTTCTAATTTCTTTAATTTTAATTTTTCCTGTTTTATTTGCAGCTACATTAGCCTTTATTAATTCTAATCTAAGCTCTTTCAGTTTCTTTGCTTTCTCTTTATCAGGCATTTTCTTTATATCTTTACTTTTTAAAATAGCCATTTTTATTTTTTCTCCTTTTCATTAACCTTTGATTTTTTCTGGTTTTCTTTTTTTCATCAGGTTCCTTTTCTTCTTCTAGTTCTCTATTTATTTTCTCTTTAATATTCTTATCTATACTTATCTGATCGTGAATTTTCTTTTCAGGAGACAAAATAGACACCTTTACTCCAACAATTCCTCCAATTGTCTTGCCAAGAGCCTGGGCTATATCTACTATTTTTGCTGTATCTCCTATTTTCTTTAAATAACCAGAAGCAAATCTCCATGATTTGGCCCTCTCGCTTGGTAGCTTTCCGCTCAGTCTGATTTCTACTCCAAGCGCCCCAGCATCCATAATTCTTTGTAACATTCTGTAAGCAACTATCTTAAACTTTAAACTTCCCAGTCTTTCTAAAGCTAATGCTATCTCATCTGCTATTAATTGAGCATCAAATTCTGGTTTTACTATTTCTTTAATTTCTATATGGGGGTTTTCTAGTTTAAACCTTTTTTTCAAAACACTTGTTAACTCCTTTATTCTTTCGCCTCTTCTTCCAATAACCAAACCAGGTTTGTTTGTGGCTACTATTATTTTTTCTCCTACTGGGGTATACTCTATTTTAACTGAACTTATTCTACCCTTTCCTAATGAATTTTTAACATACTCTTTAACAGAAAATTCTTCTTTCTTAAACTGGACAAATTTTCTTTCTTCCATTTTTATTTTTTCTTTGCTTTTCTCTTGCTTTTTTGTTTATTTTCTTTTTTTACACTTAATTTTAAAGTAACATGAGTTCTTTTGAATCTTTTATTTCCAAATCTTCTGTATGGCCTGTTTGCTCTATTTGCTTTACACTCTATTCTTTCTTTGTCTATTTCAATTTCATTAACACTAGCATTTGCAACCAATTGCCTTAATAATTTTATAAACTGTTGTGCAGCTTTTACTGGATATCTGCCTGACATGATTTTTCCTTTTCTATGAGGCAGTTCTCCTCTCATAGGAACAGCTCTTTTCATTCTAGCAACATCATTTAATAAATCAATAGCCTCATCTATTTTCTTGCCTCTTATAAAATTGCAGAGGGCTATGCAGTGTTTAGTGCTTAATGGCAGGTCCTTACCATTAACTATAGCTTCTGTCTTTTTTTCTTTCTTTTCCTCAGTTTTTTTCTTTTTAGTTTCTGGTTTTTCTGCTGGTTTCTCTTCAGTTTTCTTTTCTTTTTGTTCTTTATTTTTTTCTTCTGCCATTTTAACGAATCCTATTTACAATTATTGTGTATTTATCTTTAGTATGGAGTATCTCAGTCAATTCTGAAACCTCATATCCTCCAGGTAACTCATTTTCCACATAAAATTTAAATGAATCATAAGCTTTTTTAATGCCGTCATAACCAACCCGCAATTCAGTCTTAGGACTCATCTCTTCAATCATTTTAATTAATTCAGACACACTACGACTTCCAAAAATATTTATAGAAGGTATTTCCATTTTTGGTTTTTGTTTTTCTTCTGTTTTTCTCTCTCTTGGTTCTTCTGATTTTTTCCTTTTCATTTTATTTTACAGATAATGCAGCACTTGAACGAGTAGCTCCAATTCCAGGAGCACCGTGCTGAACTTTAGTTCTTGTTACTGAAAATTCCCCTAATCTGTGCCCTAACATCTCTGGGATAATCATCACCCTAACATAGGTTTTTCCATTGTAAACATAAATAGTCAAATCAACCATTCTTGGAACAATAACCAAATTCCTTAAATGGGTTCTTATTGGTTTTCTTTTTTTCTGTTTTTTGTTGCATCTTGCTATGAAATTCTCAATAGTGTCAAACTGGCGCAAGACAGCCCTTCTTTGCCTTGATTTAAGATATTTCGCAAACTCCCGAGTATCGAGTTGTTTTAATTCTTCTATTGTCTTTCCTCGAAATGTAAATTCTTTTGGCATTTTATTCTATTCTCCTAATAAAATAAATTAAATTTTTTTCATTTGAGCTATGAGTATAAAGATTTTTTTGACCTTGGGTTGTTAGCATAGTATTTACTGCACTCACACACTCTCTTACCTGCTGAAGATTGGCAAAGTCAATAACCTCAATAGATTTTCCTACCTCTAATCTTGATATCATTTCAATTAACCCAACATTGCCTTTTTGTAATTTAAAGTATTTTACAATTTGTGTTTCTGCCATTTTTATCTTTTCTTCCTCCCGGTTCTTCTAGGCCTAAGATGCCCTACTTTTGCTCCAGGTGGTGAGTTTCTTTTAGCAATTTTACTTTTAATTCTTTTCCCTCTTCCTCCTCCAAAAGGATGATCAATAGCATTAACTTTAACAGCAGAGGTAAAGTGCCATTTTCTACCTTTTGCTTTCATAGCATAAAATCTTTTTCCTGCTTTTCTTAATGGTTTGTCTAATCTTCCAGAAGCTGCTATAACTCCTATACTGGCTCTTGATTTTTTATTAAAGCCGATTGTTTTTTTACTTGGCATTAATAAAAATACTTTATTTTTTTCTTTTTTAGCAATATGGGCAGAACTTCCTGCTGTTCTTACCAACTTTCCACCCTCTCCTGGTTTTGTTTCTATATTATAGACTTTCATCCCTATTTTTCCATCTTCCAGATTTATAATATCTCCTTCTTTTGCCTTCTCTGCTTTACCAATATTTATTTCCTGTCCTTCAAATGCATTCTGAAAAGCAAGATTATAGAAAATTTTCTTATCTATTTGAAGCTTGATTAAAGGAGAGGTGTGCCCAGCAGAATGTATAAGCTTAATTATTTTAGCCTTTCCTTTTGCATTAGGATAGCTGATTTTATGTCTAAAAGCTTTTTTTCTAATTCTATAAGTTAAACTTCCGTGCCCTCTTGCCTGACTTACAATTCTCTTTCCCATTTTAAAGAATTTTAACCTCCTTCAATGCTTTATGCCAATTTTTATAAAATAATGATTTCCGATTGCTAATCTCTGCAGTAGAATAATGCTTATCAAATAATAAGATTCCCTCTTTAACAGTAATATTTTCTTTAAGGATAGATACATATTTTATTAAACTGCTTGAGCCTTTTCCAACAAAGAACATTTCTCCTTTTTTTTCATCAACTACTTTATGCAACATATATCCTATACCATTTACTTGAACTACTTTTTCTTTTAAAGCAATCTCTAGTTCTCCTGATTCTTCTGCTTCTGCAACTTGTATTTGGATTTTTTCTTTTCCCATTTTATGCTCCCTTAACCATCCTTGCTGGACTCTTCCACAATCCAGCAGCCATTAAAAGTCCTACCCTATAACCAAATTCCTTATCTTCTGGCTTATGAACCTTAATTTCTTTTAAACCTCTAGGAATCTGTAATTTATTATCTATAACAGGATTAGAGTCTCTTCCTAATCTATAACTAATTATCTGGCTAGGTTTTACAGGATCTTGTTCTATAAATGAATCTTTTCCCCCTCTTGTCCCTTCATAAACTAACCACCTAGTTATTCCCACTAATCCTCCTCTGACTTTAGTCAAATCTCCAGATTCAAGGATATCAAAATCCGCTGCACTTCCAAGAATTATTCTTTTAGGGGTTCTTATTGAGTAGTTTGTTAAGTCTAATGTTCTCATTTTAAATCATTCCGAGCCTAGTAGCCACATCTATAGCTAGATTTTTCTTATTTAATTTAACATAAGCATATTTTTTATTTCCCCTTATGAAAACCCTTACTTTATCTACCTTGACATCAAAAATCTCTTCTATTTCTTTTTTTATTTCTGGCTTTCTTCTCTGTCTTTCTGTTTCAAATAGCAAAGTATTCTCTGCTTCTATAAGCCTTACAGCTTTCTCTGTTGTTATTGGTTTTATCATTTTAAGTATTCAGGAATTTTAAATTTTGAAAATTCTGGCAAGAGATTCTTGCCATAAACTAATCTTGAAAAACACTCTGCTTCTAATTTGCAGTCTTCAAGGGCATTGTGGGGCTTTCCTTCTTTTACTATTTCGCCATCAAAAGATTTACCAGAAAACTGCCTTCTTTCATCCCTCATCCCGCAAAATTTTAAAATATTTGTCAAACCTAAAACACTATAATTTTCTTTAATAGAAAATTCACCCTTAATTTGAAAGTGCCTAATTTGAGCAATACTATGGAGGTCAAAAGCACGATAATGAAATGGGAATATTAATCCATATTTCTTAGCTTTTAATCTTAACAGGGGGAAATCAAGAGTCTGTGGACATTGGCTTATCATATTTTTTATTTTTATTTTCTTTACCCATTTAAAAAAATTCTCTAATAACTGCTTTTGTGATTGTTTATTTTTATCCCTTAACTCTTCTTCATTTTTGCCATGAACTCTAAGAGCTGCTTCTTCAACAACATCGTCATTATCAATCTTACATTCTTCTAGGAATTGGTTGTCAATATTGTAAAAGTCTAAAGCACCAAGCTGCCATATACCTGCTGTATCTGGATGCCCTCCGCTTGTTTCTATATCAACAACTATCATTTTCCTTCCTTCTTTTCTTTTATTTTTTTTGATTTTTTTTCTTTTATTTTTTCTTTTTTAATTTTCCTTTTTTCCTTCTTTCTTTTTCCTTCTTTCTTTTTCCCTTCTTTAATATCTAATTTTCCAGTTAGTTTGTTTTCTAATTCTTTGACAGCATCTTGTGTATAAACAGTTAATCTTGCACCATTTGAAGCAAGATCAGAAACAGAAACCTGATTTGCTTTTTTAACTTCTATGCCTTTAATCTTTTTTTCTTCTTTATTTCCAATAACAAAAAGCAAGCCAGCTGTTTTCTTATATCTCCTGCCCCTTGTTTTTCCTCTTCCAGCTCTAATAGATTTTTTCTTAACAGCTATGTCTGCCAGTTCGTCTAAAACTTTCTTTAAACTTTTTAAGAAATCCTTTGTTTTTAGTTTAAGAATCTTCTTTTCAATAATTATAGGCAGCTTAATTTTAATCTCTTTACCTTCTAAAGTTTTATATTTTCCTTTTAATTCATTGACAGAAACTGTTAAAGCTAATGCGGACAAAAAGGCAAGCTTTCTTTCTTTTTTGTTTATCTTCTTTTCTTTTATTATAGATAAAATTTTAGGAGGATGAGATCTTCTCCCCCCTCTTGCACTTGATATTGTGGCTCCCTGCCAGTAAAATTGTGTTCCTCTTCTCCAGAAAATTTTCCTTGGTATTCTGGAAATTCCTCTGCCAGCAGCTGTTTTCCATTTTCTTCTTGTATGCCTTATCTTTCCAGAAGCAGAAGCTTGTTTTCCAGCAAGATAAAAAGGAGCGTAAGGATGCTTTCTTTTTTCAGCTTCTACTACTCTTTGCATAATGTCATATCTTATTTTTCCATCAAATATGTTTGTGATTAGTTCTCCTTTCTTCTTTCCTTCAATATCTAAGATTGTTATTTTCATGTTAACTTCACAAATTCAAAATTTTGTTTTTCTTGTTTTTTTGTTGGTCTTAATGCCTTTGTTAATAGTAATTGTCTCTTAGCAGGCCCTGAAACACTTCCTTTTAAAATTATATAATCTGTTTTTATCTTCCCATAATGTTTAAATCCTTGTTTGGGATTTATATCTTTTTCATTAATATTATTAACATCAATTATTTTATGATTATAAGTTATTCTTGTGAAAAAACCAAGCTGGCCCGCCATTGCTACTCTGAATGTTACACGGGCAGGATGCCACGGGCCTATGCTTCCAACTTTTCTTACACCTTTTTCAGATTTATGGCTTCTTAAGCTTATTCCAAATCTTTTCACAGGCCCTTGAGTTCCTTTTCCTTTTGTTAGTCCTCTCACATCAGTCAAACCCTGTTGAAAAATATTACTTATTGAAATTTCTTTATTTAAGAAATTCTTAACAACTCCCAACTGTTCCTCTTTTGTTCCAGATAAACCTAGTTCTGCAATATCAGGGGTTTTCTTAATTCCGGTTCTTGCAACTAAAGAATAAGCAATAACTCTTATATTATCGTAATTTTCAACCTTATCTAAATTCACATTTTTTTTCACTTCTTTTTTCTTGCTTAATTTTATCTTTCTTTTTAATTCTTTTTCTCCTCCAATAAAAATTTCCTTAACCAGTTTATTAGCTTTATAGAATCTGACAGAAAGGATTTTCAAAGCCGGAGCCTCTAGAATTGTTATAGGTATGACAATTTTATGGCCTTTTGTTAAAGAGTGTTCTGTATTATCTTTAACCAAACAAGAAGCCATTCCAGCTTTATAAACAATAAATCCTAAAAGTCCGGGTTTATCATTTTTAGAAACAGTGAGAGCAGTCCAGTTCACACTAGGAACAATTTTTCTGGCTCTTTTCCTGGGCCAGTATTGTAAACTTCCGCTTCTCGGTTGAGAGTGTTTTGGCATTTGTTAATTTTCAACGGTTTAGTTACTGTGCGGAGCGATTTCATTTTAAGACACTATCCCCTCATTTAACATAGAAAAAGTGCATTTTTAAAGGTTTTTATTGGCAGAATAATAGCATGCCCCTGCCAGAATCTTAAGCTAAGGTTTAAGATAATCTCATTAAGCATAAAGAAGAATTATTCTATAAATGACATAAAACCAGCTTATAATTCCATGAATAATTGCCCATAAGATAGAACTATTTTGAGTATAGGATAATACAATTGCAAGAGCTGAACCAAATATCCAAAAGCCACTTCCATTGCATCTCCACTTTTCTTTTTTGTGATATTTAATTCCTGCCCTGACAGCTTTGTCAAGATTATTTACTTTAATATTAATATCAACATCTTCTGGTTTTTTCTTTGCTTTTTTTGTCACCATATTATCAATAAAGAAGAATAGTTTTTAAATATTTAGGATGCACCCTCCGGACTTTTCCCCTTAAGCCACAAAATCCTTTTCTTCTTGTCTTTCTTGTTTGTCAACTTCTAGTTTTCTGAGAATCTTGCCTTTTCTTTTTGCAAGTTCTCTGATTCTCTCAAAATCTTTTTCTCCTTCAGGAAGAATTAAGTTGTCTATAATAAAAGTGTGTGAAATCTTGCACTTTTTACATTCAGGAAGCATAAATGCCTCTTTTATTTGTGGCCAGTATCTCAAGTCAGCTTCAAGCTGGCAAAACTTATCATCTATTTTTTTCTCTCCACTCTTACCAGGCTTTGGCAATTTTTTCTTTATTTTTAATACAATTCCTTCTCCTTCGCAATCTAATAGCATATTATAAACTTTATCCCTAATCTCCCTTATTTTCTCTGAACTTAGTGAAACATCATACTGGAAAACCCCTTTTTTCTTTTTTTCATTTTCTAATTCTAATTTTTCCTTGCTGAGAATAATGCCGGAAAACTTGGTGTCAGTAAGTTCACTAGCAAGATTCACAAAGTCATTCGTCCATTCAAAACTTCCTTTAAGTTTTATTTTAGTAGTTTTTTGCAATTTTAAAATAGCACGGTTCTCAAATTGCCCCCTAGAGAATCTTACAAAATAATTATGAACCTCCTCTCCCCTGTCTTGCCAAACTTTTTTGATAAAGCAGTCCATTTTAATTTAAAAAAATAACAAAGTTTAAAAACCTTTATAAAGATGAAAATCTTTTCTTTGTAACTTAGGGAAAATCTTTAAAATGATAGATGAAAAATCTTTCAACAAAATAGCAAGTATTTTTCTTATAGTTGTGCTGGCAATTCTCACTTTTTTTATTATAAGACCTATACTGATTTCTTCTATTTTTGCCCTAATTTTAGCATTTATTTTTTATCCAGTATATAGAAAAGTTTATTCTTGGACAAAAAATAAAAATTTATCTGCATTATTAATTTGCTTAGTTCTTCTTACAATTATAATCCTGCCTCTTTTGTTCTTTATACCTATGCTTGTAAAACAAACATTTAATGTATATACCCTTATGCAAAAAGAAGATTTTTTAGCTCCCTTGCATGCTCTTTTCAACAAGTTCTTTTCTTCTCAGGAGCTCTCTAATGACTTAATAGTATCTGTAAATTCTTTTACAAGCAAGATAGCATCTTCTTTTCTTAACAAGTTTACAGATATTTTACTTAGCTCTCCGACAATTTTATTACATGGTCTGCTAATTTTGTTTGTTTTCTTTTTTGGTCTGCGTGATGGAGAAAAATTTGTGGCCTATATACAAAGCATGTCTCCTCTGTCAAAAGAATCTGAAAAAAAAGTTTTCAAGCAGTTTAAAGATATAACTCACTCTGTTATCTTCGGACAAATCATAGTAGGTATTGTGCAAGGAATTGTTACAGGTTTTGCTCTGTTTATTTTCAAAGTTCCTAACGCATTAATTTTAACACTGGTTGCTACTTTTGTAGGCATACTTCCGATTATAGGTCCCTGGCTTGTCTGGGTGCCAGTAGATGTTTATCTCTTTATGACCGGTAGAACCACTGCTGGTTTTGGTTTGCTTATTTATGGATTAATTGTGGTGAGCTGGGTAGATACAATAATACGGCCTTTAATAGTCAGTAAAAAAACAAAAATAAATTCTGCAATTATTTTAGTAAGTATGCTTGGGGGTTTATTTGTATTTGGGGTTTTAGGATTAATTATAGGCCCTTTAATCATAGCTTATCTTCTTTTGTTGTTAGAATATTATAGAGACACTAAAGACAAAAAATCTAAAAGCCTTTTTATACAAAAAGCAAAATAAATAGCAAGATATAAAAACCAATTCTTTTTTTACCTATATAATAAAGAGAGGTAAAATGAAACTAAAAGTTAGGATTTTAAAATTTTTTGCAGGAAAACCTGTTTGTATGATTCATGAGAAAACTGCTGAAAAAATGAGCCTGCATGTTGACAACAGAGTTCTTATAAAAAAAAGAAACAGAAAAATAATCGCAATAGCAGAGATTGTATCTGGTTTATTGAAACCAAATGAAATTGCAGTTTCTGAAGATATTGTGAGATATTTAGACTTAAGAAATAGAAGCAAGGTAGAGGTAGAGATTACTTCTAGACCTCATAGCATAGAACTGATTAAAAGAAAATTAAAAGGTCAGGAATTAACTAAAGAAGAAGTTAATGAAATTATTAGGGATATTGCTAATAATGCTTTAACAGAAGCAGAGGTAGCTTTTTTTATTTCAGCAGTTTATAGCCAAGACATGTCGTTAAAAGAAACTAAATATTTGATTAAGTCAATGGTGGATACAGGAAGTCAATTAAGATTAAGAGGGAAAATTACAGATAAACACTGCATAGGGGGGGTAGCAGGAAATAGAACAACTCCCATCATAATATCAATTTGTTCTTCTCTTGGATTAATTATGCCTAAAACTTCTTCAAGAGCAATAACTTCGGCAGCAGGGACAGCTGATGTGATTGAGACACTTGCCAGAGTTGATTTTTCAATAAAAAAAATCAAAAAGATAATTAAAAAAACAAATGCCTGTTTCGTCTGGGGAGGTGCCTTAGGATTGGCTCCTGTAGATGATAAGATAATTAAAATAGGGAAAATAGTGAAAATAGATTCAACAGCACAATTGATTGCAAGCATTCTTTCAAAAAAAATTTCAGTAGACAGTAAATATATCTTAATTGATATACCTTATGGAAAATCAGCGAAAGTTACAAGAAGCAATGCAAAAAAACTGAAAAATAAATTTTTGAAACTTGGAAGGGAATTTGATTTAAAATTAGAAGTTGTTTTGACAGATGGAAGAGAGCCTATTGGAAATGGAATAGGTCCGGTTTTAGAAATGATAGATGTTTTAAAAGTATTAAGAAGAAAACAAGGCCCAGACGATTTAGAGGGAAAATCCATTATGCTTGCAGGAAGATTATTAGAAATGACTGGCAAGGCAAAAAAAGGAAAAGGCATTAAATTAGCTCAAGAAGTTTTAGACTCTGGAAAAGCCTTTAAAAAATTCAAACAGATTTTAAAAGCTCAGGAAGGGAAAATAAAAAAACTAAAACTAGGGCGTTTTACTTATACTATCAGAGCCAAAAGGAGAATGAAAATTAAACACATTAACAATAAATTAATAAGCACTCTTGCAAGACATGCAGGCTCTCCAGAAGATAAACCTGCAGGAATTTATCTTTATAAAAAAACTAATCAAGTTGTTGAAAAAGGAGAGAAAATT
Source organism: Candidatus Woesearchaeota archaeon (assembly GCA_964594115.1). GTDB lineage: Archaea > Nanobdellota > Nanobdellia > Pacearchaeales > GW2011-AR1 > MFWN01. The sequence continues at coordinate 7,383 of CAZQLD010000008.1, read as the reverse complement.
ATGACAATTTATGCAGTTTCAGAAGAAAAATTAAAGCACGCTAAAAATTTCTATAAAAAAAATAATCCAATAGAACATAACTAATTTGGATAAACATCAGAAACTAAAAAAGATTTATAAACTCATCTGCCTTAAAAAAGAATATAAAAAAAAGAGTGTGAAAATGAATAAAAAAGCAAGAATCGCTTTAAGATATTTTTTAATATTTTCATTAATAGCTGGAGTTTTGATGTTCTCTTTTGTTATCGCCAATCATGAAATAACAACCTCTAGTGGTGGAACTTCTTATAATGTTGAGGAAGATTTGACCTTCCTATATAATATAACAGTTAGTAACACAGATACTGGTCAGGATGCAAATATCACACAGGTTAATATAACTATCTGGGGCAATTTTAATTTTCTCTTTAATTCAGACGGAACAGATGCTTCTGATGTGGCATTTACAAACACAACAAGTGTTTTAACCTGGACAAATTCTACACACTATATTATTAATGGAAGTGAAACAGTGTATTTTTGGTTTAATGCAACTGCTCCTGCTTCTGGAAGCTATGACATTACAGTTACAACTCTTAGTTCATCTGGAGCATCTACAACAAACATCTCTGTTGCTGTCAGTAGCTCGGCTCCTTCCTCAGTACAATTTCCAAGCCCCACTCCAAGTAATGGTGCTAGTCTTTCACAATCTTCCATACTAGTTAATGTGACAGCCACTGATGCAACATTGGAGACAATTGTAGCAAGGCTATATAATTCTTCAAGAAAAGAAGTGAGTTCTAATACATCATTTTCTTCCCCATTATATCATAATTTCACAGGATTAATTGAAGGGGTTTATTACATAAACGCAACTGCTAATGATACTTTTGGAAATACTAACAGTTCTGCTACTTACACAATAACCTTAGACACAACTGACCCTGTAGTAACAACTATTTCTGTTTCAGGTGTTAGTTCAACTGGAGCAACTCTAAGTGTAACAACAAATGAAATAGTTAACTCTTGTAACTATAGTTATAGCGGCGAGGCTAGTTCTATCAGTTCAGCTGCTTCAGGAACAAGCTGGTCAGCAAATTTAGGCAGTTTAACTGGGGGCAGCTCTTATAGTGTGGGAGTTTCTTGTTGTGATCCAGCTGGCAATCATGGCTCTAACTCCTCTGATTTTACAACAGCTGATGCTTCTTCATACACCCCTGGAGGAGGTGGAGGTTCAACCCCAGGAAAATCCCAATTATGGCCAAAACTCAGCCCTAATCAAACAACAATAATGAAAAACTTTCATACTGATTATGCTATAAAAGAAATCTCAATAGAAGTAAAGAATGTTACAAAGGATGTTAAGATTTCAGTAACTAAATATACTAGCAAGCCAGCAGCAGTAGAAATAGAAAAATCAGGAGAAGTATACAAATACTTAAGAATTCAAGCTACAAATCTAAATGATGTATTAGATAAAGCAGTAATAACAATTCAGATACAAAAGTCTTGGTTAGAAAATAGTAGTCTTGGAAGAGATGAAGTAGCGTTATTTAAGTATGATAATAATACAGAAAAATGGAATAAGTTAACAACAATCTATAAAGAAGATGATACTAAAAATTATTACTATAATGTTGAAATAACCTCTTTTAGTTATTTTGCAATTGCAGGTACTTCAGTAGCAACAACATCAGCAGAAGATACTAGTGAGACTACAACGCCTGCGGGAGCTACAACTTCTGTTGGAAATGAGTCAGCAGGGGCAGAAGAAGGAGGAAACGGAGGGAAATTCCTAATAGGATTATGGATTATTATTGGAGTAGGGGTTTTAGGAGTAGTTGCATTTATAGTTTTTCAGAAAGTTTACAAGCCAAAAGATCATAAAAAATAATTCTCAGATAATTTCAAAAAAACTTTATAAACTCTTTTCTCTTGGGTAAGTAATAGAAAGATGGTAGAAAAAGGGTTCATATTAGTTCTTGTATTTTTATTATTTAGTCTAGGTTTTGTTTCTGCACTAGATGAGGATTCAGTGAAAATTCGTTCATGGATGAAAATAGCTCCAGGAGAAGCAAGGATATGGAACTTAAATGATGTAGAATTCGCCATAAAACAAATTTCAATAGAAATAACTAATCATTCACAAAATGTCAGAATAACTGTAACTAAATATAATGAGAAACCAGCAGAAGTATCAGTAGAAAAATCAGGAGGGGTTTACAGATATTTGCAAATTAAAGATAAAAACTTAAAAAATGTTTTAAACAAATCAAGAATAACCTTGCAAGTAAGGAAGACATGGATGCAAGAGTACAGGCTAGGAAAAGACAAGATAGCATTATTCAAATTTAATAATAATACAGAAAAATGGGATGAATTGCCAACAATCTTTAAAGAAGAGGGCACTACGCACTACGAGTATGACGTTGAACTAACCTCTTTTAGTTATTTTGCAATTGCAGAAAAAACAACAGATACAGGAGAAGGTACAACAAGCCAGGAAACTGCAAGCCAGGAAATAGCAAGCCAAGAGACAGCAAGCCAGGAAACCCCCTCTGTAGATACAACTATCCAAGAAACAATTACTGCAAAAATAACAAATATTGATAAATCTGAAGAAGCACCCTGGGGGAGCTGGATTATTATAGTGATTGCTATAGCTATTGTAGCAGCAGGAATTATTTATTTTTCACAAAGGAAAAAGAAATGGTTTTAATACTCCCTTCTGCACAAAAAACAAGCAAAATTTTTTAAACCTCCTTTTCTTTATACCTGATATTAAAAGAGGGCAAAATGTTAAAAGAAACTGATTATATCCAGCAATTAGCCAATTATATAAAAAGAAATCTAGCTAAAGGATATACACTAGATTCTTTAAGGAAAGCATTAGAGAATCAAGACTATTCTAGAACTGCTATAGAAAGAGCTATAAGAATAGCTAATGAACAACTGGCAAAAAGCGCTCCTTTAATGAATGAAAAACCAGTTATAAAATACAGTGTTGTTGATAAAGTGGAAAAACCTAAAAAGAAAAGTTTCTGGCAAAGAATTTTTGAATAATCTCTAAATAAAAAAGCTTTCTAATGGATAATTCCAAAAGGAGTTATTTCCACTAAAGAAAATATTTTTTTTTGATTATTCATGCCCCAGAAAGCTAAGTTATCTTTAAAAGATTCTCTTCTTCTTCCATATTCTTCACCACAACTATATCTCCCTCCCCAAGCATGATTTGCACCAAAAACTACCACAACTAAAGGATTATTTTCCTTGCTTGCTAATTCCAAGAAAAAATCTTCTCTATTTTCATGTACAGCCATATAAATTTTCTCTTTTTCTGTAAGCCATCTGAAAAATTCTAATCCTTTTAGTCTATCATACGTATCTTGGGCTTTATCTAGATTTTCAGGATTTTCAGCTCCTGCTATTCCCAATCCAGTATCAGAAGCTATTCTATAAACTGCATCATACTCTTTCCATTTTTCAAAATACTGATAGCTTTCAAAAAGGTTAGGATCCTCCTTTTTTATATTATTAAGATCTTTTTTCAAATAATTAATCTCTGCGCAAGAATTCTTTACATGAGAACCAATTATGATTCCTTCTTCATAGACTTTTTTTATATTATAATTTTCTATAAGAAAAGAAAGAATTTGATAAATATTGTCTTGAACTTTTTTTATTTTTTCTAATTCTCCTTTAGAATTATTTTCAGTTAAATGTGTTTGTCTTATATGAACTAAACAATAATTTGATGTTGGAGCAAGATATGTTTCTACAGATTCAGCTCCAGGAATTTCCTTTGGAAAATCCAACAAAGTTTTTTCTCCAATTGTTCTTTCTAAAGACACAGACTCCTGATTAATCAAATGCTTATAATTCATATAACTATTTACATGACTGACTTTCTGACAACCTGATAAAACTAATCCAACTAATCCAATCTTAAGGTAATCTCTTATTTTCATCATTAAATTCTCAGAAATGAATTATATTTAAAAATTATGGTAATACGCCGCCGCCCTGCGTATACAAAAAGTTACACGCCGTGACTTTGTTTGTTTTGTTGACAAAAGTAAGGAGTTAAGGTTTAAAAAGCCATCTTGCCACTAGGGAGGTGCAGAATCTAACTTTAAATTACTTTTTTTAATTTTTCTTCGTTTAATTCCCAATCTCCGGTATTCTGATTTTTCTCATAAATTTTCCTATCAATTAATTCTGTTTCTCTTTTTTCTAGTAGAGAAAGATGATCTATTAATGAGCTTTCAATTTTTCTCAACATACGCCTGTAAAATAATCCTATTTGATTGGTTAGTGGATAAAAACTCAGCATAGCATCAAAAATTCCTTTTTGTAATTCAGTAGGTAACATTTTCCTAGGAAATATTGTTACTGCATGACCATTCCAATACTTATCATCTATTTCTGAAATAATTTGATGTTTATTTTTTTCATATTCTGCTGTATTTGGTGTAATAGTGAAAGTATATAAATGAATTTGTTTCAAATTTTGTTCTTTTGCAAACTTAACTATAGCACTTATATCTTTTTTGCAGTCTTCTCCCCCACCAACTGCAAAAGTTCCAGTTACATTAATATTATGAGATGATAATCTTCTAATAGCATCTGTATATTTACTGATTTCTATTTTTTTGTTATATTGCTCTAGTGTTTTTTGGTTAATTGACTCCATCCCTATATTTACATTTCCAAATCCTGCTGTCCTCATTAAAGAGATTTCTTCATCATTTAAATTTTTATTATCGAACTGATCAGCACGCATCAAAGCTGAAAATTTTGGTTTTATATTTCGCTTTTCATAATGAGAAATTATTTCCCTAAAAAATCTTTTTAAATAATCTTTTGAACCTCCAAAAAGATTATCAACAATTGAGAATTTTGTGATCCCAGAATATTCCATAATTCTATCGACATCTATTATAACTTTACCAATATCTCTCTCAAAATATCCTGGCCCTCCAAAAAGAGAATCTTTTGAACAAAAACTACATGCAAACTTACATCCTCTAGAAGTCTGAATTGGAAACTTTATAAATCTTAAATCCGAGGTTAAATTAATCTTTCTTGCTAATAAATTTTTTCTCCCAAAATTTTTTAAACCATCAAAAATCTCTGGATTAAGAGAATAATTAATTTCTCTAATTCTTTCAGGTTTTTCAGTAGTTATCCAAGTTTCTCTTGAATTTTTATACATAATTCCATTAATTTTAGAAAGGTCTTTTCCTGATTCTAAAGAGCTAATTAAATTTAAAATTGTTTTATCTCCTTCATATAAAACAATATAATCTGCAAAATCCTTAATTTTTTCTGGATAAATTGTTGCTCCTTCTCCTCCTATTATTATTGGAATCTGTTGGTTTTTTCTTTTAATTGCCTTAGACATTGATCTAACTTTATTAATTGAAGCACATATACTATTAAACATAATATACCTCGGATTTTCAGAAAAAATATTATCAACTGAAACTTTTCCATAAACATCACAGAGAACTTTAGTTTTGTAGTCTGCCTCATTTAATATAGATCCAATTGCAGTAATACCAAATCTGGGCATAGCCAATAATTGTCCAAAATTTGGAAGATCTGGATCTAATTCAACAAGAACTATTTTCTCTAAATCCATTTCCCTTTTTTTGACTAGCTATGAATTTAAAATTATGTCGTAAATTAAACGACACATTTAAAAAGAAATAAAAGAATAATCTACTATGGATTCAAAGATATTAGAACAAACAGGCCTTACTTCTAATGAAGTAAAAGTGTATCTTACATTGTTAAACTTAAAACAATCAGGAGCTACAGAAATATCTAAAAAATGCGGTCTTTTTAGAACACTAGTCTACGATATTCTAACAAAATTAATTGAAAAAGGATTAGTAAGTCATATTATAAAATCAAAAAAAAGAGTATATATTGCTTCTAATCCTCAGAGATTATTAGAATTATTAAAGGAAAAACAGGAACTAATAAAAAAAATATTACCTGAATTAAATGTATTATTTGAGAAACCAGTAGAAGAGTGCTTAGTTGAGCAATATGAAGGAAAGGAAGGGGCTAAATCAGTAATAGAAGATGCATTTAATGATGCATTATCTGGAAAAATTAAAGAATTTTTATTTTTTGGATCTACTGGGAAAGCTGTTGAGACTATTGGATATTATTATATGCACATGGTAAAAAAAGCTGAAAAAATGAAACTTCCGTATAAGATTGATTTTAGGGGGATATGGAGTTCTAAATTAAAAACAAGGGAAGTTTTAGAATCCATTGGGAAAAAAGAAAACCATAGATTCTTTTCAAAAGAATATGAACCTACAACCCCTGTGATAATATATGGAGATAAAGTCGTCTTTATGGGTGGGGTAAATAAAACTTTTACAATACTTATCCAAAACAAAGAATTAGCTAGATCATTTAAACATTATTTTGAATTTATATGGAATAATTCATTAAAAGACTAATAATGTTAATGTAAATAAATAATGATAGTAGGATAATCAATCAGCTGATAGTTTCAGGAAATATTTCCTCGTTTTTTGGAAACTCGCTCGAAAATAACTCCCAATTGGAAGTTGAGGTTTGAAAAGCTCAATAATTCTTAATCAAAAATTCAGGGATTACTCCTCTCTGATCTCTATTACAATTAATACTTCTAGAACAGAAAACAACAACTCGATTATATTCTCTTTGAGAATATAATCTTTCTACATTATCAGTTATGTTATTACTTAATAAGACTTTTGCTCCAATTCTTTTTAATTTTGCAACAAATATAGATAATCTTTCGTTATCTTTGTCAGAAAATCTTTTGGGTGTATAATTAGCAAAACTAGTTCTTTTAAGAGGATCATAACAAGGATCTAAATAAACAAAATCATCTTTTTCTATATATTTTAAAGTTCTTTCATAATCTTGACAGATTATTTTAACTCCTTGCAATAGATCACTCGCTAATAAGATAATCTCTTCATTAAAAATTTCAGGATTTTTTTATTTCCCTTAGAAATATCTAAATCTTTAAGTCTTTCTATTGTTCTGTCAAATCTTCTTTTATAGTTGTGTATATCCATGTCTTACCCATTAAATCACAGCTTATAAACCACGATTATGCACGGCACATAACTTTTTATGGACGCCGCCTCCCTACACCAGGAGAAAGTTATGTACCTTTCCAATAATCTGGGTGTACTACTTTTTCAAAGCGCCGCCGCCCGGAATCGAACCGGGATGCCCAGAAGGGCTCGGTTTACATGTGAAATAGTTTCTTTCTTCCGAAGTCCTTTCTTTTCTAAAGAAAGGAGCTCACTCAAGACCGATGCAGTACCATTGTGCCACGGCGGCTTATAAACATTAATAGTTTATGGCTTTTAAAGCTTTTTTATT